>DATDRS010000059.1:0-9020 GCA_035291605.1 Anaerolineales bacterium
TGCGCGGCGTGCTTCCGTGTACAAGCGCTCTTTGAAGCCGTAGGCGCGGATGTCCCGATACAGGACGGTCACTTCGGCCTTCGGATTCAGCGCTTTCAGTCGCAGCGCGTTCTTGAAGGCTGTGGCGCAACAGATGCGGCCGCAATACTTCTCGGCCGGCCCAACGCATTGAATCATCACGACGGATTGCGGATAGCAGAGGGCAGATGGCGAATGGCTGATGGCGGATGATTGCCGGTCATCGGCTATCGGCCCCTGGCGATCCGCTAAAAGCGCTTCAAACTGCTGCTGTGTGATGACACGTGGATCCTGGCCGTACCCGTACGCCTCGCCCCGATATTCTTTGCCGCCCGTCGCCACGATCGTGACGCCGTGCCGGATTTCTGAGCCGTCGCTCAACCGGCTGGTGAAGTTGCCGAGGAAGCCGGTCGTGTCGGCGAGTTCAGTATTCAAGTGGACAGTGACCAGTGGATTCGCGCGGACGCGAGCGATCAAATGACTCAGGAAAACCTGCGGATCACTCGACTGATGACTGATGACTGATGACTGATCACTGTTTTGGGGCAGGTAGAACACATTCCGCAAATTGCCGCCCAACTCCGCCTCGCGCTCGACGAGGTGAACGGGGAAGCCCTGATCGGCCAGCGCGAGCGCCGCCGTCATCCCCGCCGCGCCCCCGCCGATGACGAGGGCCGCCCGCTCGATGCTCACCGGCATGGTGCGCAAGGGTTCGAGCGCGGCCACGCGCGCCGCCGACATGCGGACGAGATCCTTCGCCTTGGCCGTCGCCGCGTCCCGATCCCTGGAATGCACCCACGAGCACTGGTTGCGAATGTTCGCCATCTCGAAGAGATAGGGGTTGAGGCCTGCTGCGCGGATCGAATCCTGGAACAGCGGCTCGTGCGTGCGCGGCGTGCAACTGGCGACGACGACGCGGTTGAGGCCGAGCGCCTTCGCCCGGTCCGTGATCTTCGCAATCGAGTCCTGCGAGCAGGTGTAGAGCATGTGCTCGGCGTGGACCACGCCCGGCAGCCTCTGCGCGTACTCCGCCACGGCCGGCACGTCGAGAAACCCGCCGATGTTCGAGCCGCAGTGGCAGACGAACACGCCGACGCGCGGCTCCTCGCCGCTCACGTCGCGCTCCGGCGGATAGGCGCGCTCGCGGGCCAGTAATCCCCGCGCAGGGGCGAGCAGCCCGGCGGCCTGCGCCGCCGCGCCGGAGGCCTCCACTACCGTCTCGGGAATGTCCTTCGGCTCACGGAACGGGCCGACGGCGTAGATGCCGGGGCGCGAGGTCTGGAGCGGATCGAACTGCGCCGTCGCGCAGAAGCCGTAGGGGTCAAGCTCAATGCCGAGGTCGCGCCCCAACTGCTTCACTGCCGGCGACATCTCCATGCCGACGGAAAGGACGACTAAGTCGAAGTGATCGGTGATCAGTGAGCAGTGATCGGCGGCCGCCAATGACCGATCACGGATGACGGGTAACTGATCACGGCCCACGTAGCGAAGGATGAGATCACGCGTCTGCGGGTCTTCCTTCAGCGCCGAGATGCGGCAGCGGTGATAGCGCACGCCGTACTTTTCCTGCGCGCGGCGGTAGTAATCCTCGTAGCCTTTGCTGAACGCCCGCATGTCCATCATGAAGATGTGCACGTCCGTGTCCGGTTCGTGCTCTTTGGCCATGATGGCTTCTTTGGCCGCGTACATGCAGCAGACCGCCGAGCAGTAATCGTGCGTCTGATCGCGCGAGCCGATGCACTGGAGGAAGGCGATTTTCTTGGGGCGCGCGCCGTCGGAGGGGCGCTTGACGTGGCCCGCCG
Organism: Anaerolineales bacterium; assembly: GCA_035291605.1. Classification (GTDB taxonomy): domain Bacteria; phylum Chloroflexota; class Anaerolineae; order Anaerolineales; family UBA6663; genus DATDRS01. Next base: position 1,821 of record DATDRS010000059.1, read on the forward strand.
TCGGGCCCGAGGCGGAGAGCAGGCGCTCGAATTGCAGCGCGGTGACGACGTTGGGGTAGCGCCCGAAGCCGAACTCCTGCGAGAGCTTGGCGTTATACGCCTGATACCCGGGCGCGAGGATCACCGCGCCGACTTTGATGTCCTCGACACGCTCGACCTCGTCGTGATTGATGGCTTGCACGCCGCAGACGTACACGCACGAGAGGCACTCCGAGCACAGGCCGCACGCGAGACAGCGCGAGGCCTCGGCCCTGGCCTGCGCCTCCGTGTAACCCTGCTCGATTTCCGCGAATGGGTTAGGGCGAACGCTTAGGTTCGCCCCTGCACGCTCCGCCGCCGGGATCATCGGCATGGGCACGCGCGGCGCGGCGCGAATCTCGTTCCGCCGGAGTTTCTCTTCGACCTCGACCCGCGTCATTTTGACGACGGGCAGGTCGGGCGCGAACTTCGGCTCGAGCGCTTCGCCGGAGAGGTAGCGGTGAATGGAGCCGGCGACTTTGTGTCCAGCGGCGACGGCCTCGATGACGAACGCTGTGCCCGTCGTCGCGTCGCCCGCTGCAAAGACGCCGGGACGAGTCGCCGCGAACGTGTTGGGGTTCACCGCAATCGTGGCCTGCCGGGTGACGCCCACACCCGCGTCGGCGGGGATGAAAGCCAGACCGGCGCGCTGGCCGATGGAGAAGATGACCACGTCGCACGGGAGGACGTGCTCCGAGTCCGGCTCGGTCTCCAGCGCCAGTTTCCCCTCGGCGTCGAATTCCATGAAGGTGACGTTGACAGACTCGACGCCTGTCACCTGCCGCCCCTCACCCTCCAGAATACGCTTGAACGAGCGGGCCGGGTAGATCGTCACGCCCTCGGCCTCAGCCTCTTCGATCTCCCACAGGTGCGCGGGCATCTTCTCGCGCGACTCGAGGCAGGCCATCGCCACTGAGGCCGCGCCGAGCCTCACGGCGGTGCGGGCGCAGTCAATCGCGACGTTGCCGCCGCCCAAGACTAAAACTCGCTTAGCGCGTATCGCGTATCGCCGTTCGCCTGCCGTGTCGTCGTATTTGCCGAGGCGAACATCCTTGAGGAATTGCGTGTTGACCAGCACATCGGGCAGGTCTGCGCCCGGTATCGGCAGTTTCTTGCCTTCGTGCGCGCCGACCGCAATGAGGACGGCGTCAAAACCCTGAGCGAAAACGTCGTCGAGGTTGTTGACGGTCGTGTTCAGGCGCAGATCAACGCCGAGGTCAACGATGTCCTGCACCTCGCGATCCACGATGGCCGAGGGCAGGCGATATTCGGGGACGCCGACGCGGAGCATCCCGCCCGCGACGGGCAGGGACTCGAACACGGTCACGCCGTAGCCGAGGGTCACCAGGTCTTTCGCTGCGGTCAGGCCGCACGGCCCCGCGCCGATGACGGCGACGCGCTGCGGGCGGGTCTGCGGGATCGGTTGGACGGGTCCGCGCTCTGTCGTGCCGGCCCAATCGGCCACGAAGCGTTTGAGCGCGTGAATGTTCAATGGCTCGTCCACGAGGTTGCGATTGCAGGCGAGCTCACAGCGGTGATTGCAGATGCGCCCGCAGATGCCGGGGAAGGGGTTGTCCTCTTTGATGACGCGCAGCGCGTCGGCGTAGCGGCCCTCGCGGATGAGCGCGATGTAGCCCTGCGCGCGCTGACTGGCGGGGCAGGCGTCGCGGCACGGGGCGATGCCTTTTTTCTCAATGGCATATGCGGCGGGGATGGCCTGCGGGTAAAGGCGGTACGCGGCGCGGCGCGGGGAGAGGCCTTCATTGAACTCGTCGGGCAGGACAATGGGGCAGACCTTCTCGCAGTCGCCGCAACCCACGCATTTGAGCGGGTCAATGTAGCGCGGCTTGCGGCGCAGGCGCGCGGTGAAATCCCCGGCCTCGCCCTCCACGCCGAGGACTTCGGTGTTCGTCAGGATTTCGATGTTGAGGTGGCGCCCGGTTTCGACGAGTTTAGGTGAGATGGTGCACATCGCGCAGTCGTTGGTCGGGAAGGTCTTGTCCAACTGCGCCATATGTCCGCCGATGGCGGACTTGGACTCGACGAGATAGACCTTGAAGCCCTGCTCGGCAAGGTCGAGGCTGGCCTGCATCCCGGCGATGCCGCCGCCGACGACCATCACCGCCCCGATGGGGCCGCGACCATTGCCCGGAGTGGTTAGCTCTGAGAGGGGAACGAAAGCGGACTGAAGGGACATTCACTCTCCGAAATGGCCCGAGGCCGAAGGCAATTCGGCCATTTTCAGCATACGCTCTCCACCATATGGCGTGGAGTGCTAAATGTCATATGCCTGCCTGACAAGTGACAAGTTTCATCGGAAATGGAAAGATGGAAAGTGGGGAGGATTAGGCGGATTTCAGGTCACCTTCCGGTCAGAAGGCGCTTGAGCGGACTCGGTCCCAGTTTCTTCACTCGCTCGGTCATCTCGCGCGCGGCTTTGGCAAACGTGGCGCCCTGTCCGCCAGAGACGAAATACATCTCCAAACGCTCGCCCTCGAGGCCGATGCTCTCCAATAGTCTGCGCGCCCTGGCGACGCGCGCCTGGCCTCGCTCGTTCCCGCGCACGTGATGACAGTTGCCCAGCGGGCAGGCGACGACGTACACGCCGTCAGCGCCCTGCTCGAAGGCCTCCAGGAGGTAGCGCACGTCGGTCTTGCCGGTGCAGGGCAGGCGCACGAGTTTGACGTTGGCCGGGTATGACTGCCGGAGCGCGCCGGCCGTGTCAGCGGCCATGTAGGCGCAGTAAATGCAGGTGAAGGCGGTAATTTCAGGCTCAAAGTGACCGTTAGTTCCCATTTACCAAACCTCCGCCTCCACCGGATCATCGGCGCGGTCGTGCAGGGTGATGGCGTCCCGATGGCACGCCGCGCGGCATACCCCGCAGCCGAAGCACTGGCGCGGGTCAATCTCCACTTTGGCATTCACCATCGAATAGCGGATGGCCCCGAACTGGCACTGCCGCATGCAGTTCCGGCAGCCGTTGCAGGCGTCCAGGTCCACCCCGGCCACGTACTCGCCCCGGAACATGATCTGGAAGTAGCCGCGCGCGTGACAGATGCGGTACGCGATGCAGTCCTGATCGCAATTGCACAGCGCGCCGATGTACGGCGTCTTGAACGTCCAGACCGAGTGAACGAGACCTTTCTCGTCCAGCTCGCGGACAGACTCGACGGCTTCGGCGGGCGAGAGATATTCGAGGCTGAACGAGTCGTCCAGCACCTCGGCCAGCCGGGGGTCGCCTGTCAGCGCAAAGCAATAACGCGCCTCCTTCTGTCCCGTCGTCACCCGGCGGCACACGCACGGCAGGCGCGCAATCCCATCCACCTGTTGAAGGATCTGCTCGACCTCTTCGAGGGGGACAACCTGCCCGAAGTGATCCCGCTTCTGGTTGCGGGTGAGAAACGGCTTAGCCGGGCCATGCAGAGGCGTGCGCGAGAGCAGGTCGAGTTGATCGAGCGCGGGCGGCAGGCGCTCTTCAAACGTGTTGGCGAAGTGGGCGATGTAGTCGAGCCGCCCGTCCTCGTCGAGCAATTCGCGTGAGTAGTTCTGCATCGCCAGATACCACTTCTGGCCGTCGCCGTGCTGCACGCAGAATTCACACATGTGACATCTCCAAAGCGGCTGATTCCTTCATGCTGCGCGTACTTGTTCTGTTCCTTTTGGCGATTCTGCTTTTGTCGTCCTCATCTCAAAGACGCGGACGATCACGACGGCGATCAGCGCAAACACGAAGAAGACCAGGAGCACCATGGCCGTGCTTTGGAGCGTGCCGATGATCGTCTGATAAATCTCCAGCATCCAGCGATTGGATGTGAGCTGAACGATCTCCCGATATGGCTCCATGGGGGTCATGTACTTTTCAAAATCCCAGACCCGTACGCCGCCGCCGATGCCGATGACGTAGATAGCGAACTGGAGATACCTGGTCCAAGCCCGGCTGATGTCAGCGGGGGCAATTCGTCTCATGATGCTGTCAACCGGTCTGGTGAAGATGAAGACGACAATGGATGCGACCACAAAGGCAATCACGAAAGTGGTGACAAGCAATGTGATGACCATCATTTACCTCCTTCAATCTCTATATACGGAAACTTGACGCATCCCACACAGTTGCTTACTTGCATTTCTCGACCTTCCTTTGAAAATGCGGAACGCCACGTCGTGACCCGCAACACCGGCAATGGCAATCGCTCCGCCCAGCCCTTCCCAACGCCAGGCTAACAACAACCCCAAGATAGACACCCAGTAAAAGCCCAACTCGATCCAATCCGTGAGCAGAACGGGTTGCACGACATTCGGGTCTGGCACGACGATAATCAGCAGGGCAATCGCAAAGATCAGGATGCTCCAGACCCGTGCAACCCATCGGATAATCGCCACGATTTCTCTATCCTGGCGGAACCCACAAATTGAGGAAGACTGCAACACTTATCCCAAATAGATCAGCGATGGCATGAGCCACAATCTGCCACCGTAAGCTGTTTGTCTTCTTGTAAATCACCCCAAAAACCACTCCCAAGACCAAGGCATTGATAAGCAAGATAGGATGTCGTCCCCCGATGGATGTGACTCCGATACCGAATAGATGGTTCAAAGAGAACAAAATGCTTGTTCCGAGAATAGTGACCCAGCTTGGCCAGGCTCTGGTCTGATCCAGCAGTAAGCCCCTCCAGTACCACTCTTCCAGGAATGGATTGATTAATCCAACAATCAGCCAGGGCAACCACACGTAAACCGGTATCAGCAGTTGCCATGAACTAATAAACATGGGCAGGCTCGGCAGCACAAGTAAGATTGCCAATCCTGACCACAACCAACTTCCTTGCGGTCGTCCCATCCATTGCTTGATGCCTTCTTTTCCACTCCCCCAGAACACAAGGAAACAAATACTTGTCCAATAAACCAATATCCAGGGCACCCACGCCCATACTCCCAGAAAGCGTTCCGCCAATCGAATTGTGATACTGCCGATAAGTATCACAAAGATGGGCGAGAAGATGATAAATCGCTGTTTGTCCATAACTTACAACGTTGCCCTCCAGATTCTGACTACTTACCTCTCAATAATCACGACATGGTGTGCGGTAATGGGGCCAGATTCTAGTCAGGCCAACACTCACGACATCGTGTGCGGTTTCGACGAAAAGCGGGCAACAGGTCATGGGCAGTCTCCGAGATGCGGAATTGACGGGTTTTGAGAAGACGCCACTCGCTGTCGGCGTCGGGTTGATACCAGACGGTCAAGCGTTGTTCGGCGGTGTTGATCGTGGCCCGGACGTATTCGCCCACCCATTTGATCCCGACCGGCCACGCCTCGTTCAGCCGCGTCACGATCTCGCTCACGCTCTTGCCCGCCCGCGCCATCCGCACCGCCTCGACGCACATGAACCCCATCGCCGCCGACCCGGACAGGCTGTCGTACGGGATCACCTTGACCTCGCCGGCGACTTCCTGCGCGGCGAGCGTGGCGGAGTTCGTCGTGCCGCTGAGCGTGCTGGCGACGTGCACCGAGAGCAGTGTGTCGTAGCCTTGCGCCGCACACGCTCGGTACGCTGCCGCAAACTCGCCGACGGAGGGCTGCGAGGTTTTCGGCAGGATGCCCAGCTCGTTCACCTTTTGGTAAAAGGCGTTTCGGTCAAGGTCCACTCCTTCCAGATAGACCCGATCGCCGAAGCGGATGCTGATGGGCACGACGCCGATGCCGTACTCCCGAAAATAATCCGGGGGCAGGTCGCAGGATGAGTCGGTGAGGACTTTGATGGTGGTCATAACGAATTCGATGTGTGTGGGTTCGACTTTCTACTTCACAAGCCTGAGGGCGGTCGCAATGTCCTGCGCGATCATCTTGCGTTTGCTCTTCTCGATAAAGAAGCTGGGGCCGGCCTGTAGATAGGATGGGAAGACCCTCTTCCCCTGAAAGCAGTATTTCTGGCCCCGAATCCTGTACGTGGAGCCGGCCGGGATCACTCTCCCTTTGCCGGCCCGCTTCGCGATATAGTTGATCGCCTTGATTGCCACGTCACCCATCAGCAGAAGCACTTCCGCATTGGGAAACAGGGCCAGTTCTTTCTCAAGGATGAGTGAGCATGCCTCGATGGTGCTCGCCTTCAGGCCATATCCCGTTTTCGCACATTTCACGGCGGTGGTGAGGTACACGCCCAAATCGAGGATGTCCTTCATGGATTCGACGTCTGCACCCGCATCGTTGAATGCCTGAACTGTGGTTTGCTGGAAGAGGGGCCTTCCTTTGGCATAGTAATAATCGTCAGGGTTTGCGGGCGCAGCCTCTGAAATCATGATGATGGAAACATCGCGCGGTCTCACGTCCACCTTTGGAATGGCGTAACACTCGCGCTTTACATCCGTGCACGGAAACTTAGCGCATCCTACACAGTCATTCACTCGCATTTCCCGACCTCCTTCCAGGTCTGCTCAAAGACCTTCTCGTCGCCCAACGGCTGGCGCGTGAGCCGCATGCGCGGTAGGCCGCACCGCAACTTAAAAACCCACATAACGAGGGACTTCTTCCGTGTAAGCCTTATACTCCTCACCGTAAAGGCGCAGGCAAATTTCCTCCTCAAGCAGTATCTGGAAGTGGTAGGCCATGACCACTATCGCAAGAAGAGCAAATTGAAGCCAGGTTGCCACAGCCATTGCAGTGCCCACGAACACTAAGACAAGACCAATCCATTGAGGATTTCTAGAAACTCGGTAGATACCGTGGGTCACAAGGCGGTCCACCTCTGCGCGCCTATATTCAAATAGCGAAACCATCACAACTGAGAAGCCAAGCAGGTAAATGGCCAATCCAACATACAGGAAGAGTGAGCCGGTTCGAAGGGGTGTGAAGATCATCAACGCGACGAATGAGATCGCGGCGAGTCTCCCGAGGAGTATGACCAGACCTCTCCTATCTCCCTTGGGATAACTAGGTTTGAGAAATAGCTTTCTTCTCTTCTCTCTCGCAAAAGTAAGGACACTGAGAGTTAAGCCCAAGAAATAGGCAACGAGAAGCAACCAACCATTGAAAAGAGACAGACCAAAAGCAGGAAGAAGTCTCATTTTCTGCCTCGGGGGCTATTCTCTGTTCGGTGCGGCCTAACACTGATGATCTGGAAACTTTCCACATCCTCATCCCATCATGCGGGAATCTCCACCGCTTCCCTCACTTCCCACGCTCCC
>DATDRS010000060.1:0-8969 GCA_035291605.1 Anaerolineales bacterium
CCCCTTGGTGAAAGTCAGAAGGGGAATGTCATGCTGGTGTACGTACGCTTCAATCTCGGCGATGAAGGCCCGCGTCATCGGCGCCATCAAGACCGAAGACGCGAACCTGTGCCCGCGATGAAAGCGAAAGAAGGCTGCCACCCCCGCCTCATATTGCAGCTTCGGAACGTACACGTTCAGGTACATGCGGTCGATGCTTTCCACTTCCAAGGTCACGTGCTCACCCAAGATTTCGGCGACGGTCCGTGCTACACTCATGGCTGGCTCCGGTTGTGGGGTGCCCTTGTGGCCAACTCACCGCTTCGGGCGGTGTATGACAGGCACGGTTATACCGTTTCCTGTTTCTTCCCACAACTGGAGCTTTGCTATTCGAACCCTACATCTCGTCGGTCTGAGGCGCAGCCTCGTTAGCAGTTTGTCGGAGTGAAAAGAACTGCCCCAAATCCAAGCCAATTTCCGCCCATAGGTGGGGCGCGGCCTTGCCTTTTCATTGCGAGAATGAGCTCAAGTGGGACTTTTCTCAGCAAAGCAAGGTCTCTCCGACAGGCTGCTAGGCCACGCCTAATTCTTTACTCATCATACCCTGGACTTTAGCCATTTGAAGGGGTAGGAGACGGGCGGTTTCCGGGATAAACTTTGAGTTTGCCCACTCAACTTATCTCTGGAGGCCCGCCGTGTTTCTCCTACCCCTGACGGACATTGTACCCTTGCTCGTGCATTTTGCGCCCGTGTTTTCAGAGCGGGTCTGGAGCCATGCGGTGGTGTTGGTGGTCGGCGCCCTCCTGTCCCCCGAGAAGCGCACGGTCACGGCGGCCTTGCGGGTCATGGGACTGTCCGAGGAAAAGCAGTTCGGCAAGTACCATCGGGTCTTGAGCCGGGCGGTCTGGTCGAGCTTGGCCCTGAGCCGCATTTTGCTGGGGCTGTTGGTCACGTTGCTGCTGAGTGCGGACAGCCCGCTCCCCATCGTGATCGATGAGACGCTCGAACGCCGGCAGGGCGCGAAGATTCGGGCCAAAGGCGTCTTCCGGGATGCGGTGCGCTCCACGAAGGCACGCGTGGTGACGAGTTTTGGCTTGCGCTGGGTGTCGATGATGCTGGTGGTGAAGCTACCGTGGGCCAAGCGCCCCTGGGCCTTGCCCTTCCTCACGGTGTTGGCACCGTCCGAACGGGCGAATGACAAGTTGGGCCGCCGCCACAAAACCCTGGTCAAGTGGGCGCGCCAAATGATCGCCCAGGTGCGCCGCTGGTGGCCGCGGCGGCGGATCGTGCTCATCGGCGATGGGGGATATGCGGCGGTGGGCCTGGCGCTGTGGTGTGCGGGCATGCTCAACCCGGTGACGCTGATCACGCGCTTACGGCTGGATGCGGGCTTGTATGCCCCGCCCCCCGTGCCCGAGCCGGGGCGGCGTGGCCCCAAGCCGAAGAAGGGCGTGCGCTTCCCCTCGCTGGCCCAGCGGGCGGCCAATCCGGACGCCGTCTGGGAGACGCTCACCCTGCCCTGGTATGGCGGAGAGCCCCGCACCGTGCTCATCCAAACCGGGACGGCCCTCTGGTATACACCCCGGCACACCCCGGCCCCCATTCGCTGGGTGCTGGTGCGGTGTCCGGAAGGCCGCTTTGCAGACCAAGCCTTTTTGTGCACCGACCGGGACGCCACCCCCTCGCAAATCTTGGCCTGGGTCGTACTCCGCTGGAACATCGAAGTCACCTTTGAAGACGTGCGCGAGCACCTGGGCGTGGAAACACAACGGCAGTGGTCGGACAAGGCGATTGCCCGGACGACGCCGATCCTGCTCGGCCTGTATTCGCTGATCACCCTCTTGGCCCAGGAGTGGGCCACGCCCCAATCGTTGCCCGTCCGCACAGCGGCGTGGTATCACAAGGATGACGCGACCTTTGCCGACGCGATCGCTTGCGTGCGCCGGGCGATTTGGGGCCGCTTGAATTGCATGCGGTTTACCGCTGACCCGGACTGGGTGCTAATTCCGCGCCAGTCCGCTGAACGGCTCATAGATACGCTTTGCTACGCGGCCTGAAAAGGCCAAAGTCCAGATTGTAAAAGTGCTAGAATTTCCATAGTGGGCTTTGTGTGGGTGAGTTGCAGTTTGTGGTGAACTACAACCCTACCACACAAGCCCACTTATGTTCGTCCATTTTGGCGAAGGTATTGTGCAAGAAAACGGGTTTCTTCACCCGCCTTACAAGCCGACCCTCTCTAACGCCCTTCAAACTTTCTTATGCCTCGAACGGCCTGTGTGTAAGACATCGGCTGACAGATACTTCGGCGCGCCTCCTACAAAAAAATCAGGTTCTCACTGATAGAAGATGAGACATCAAACTGGTATTGTAACCCTAACGAAGTCGGGACCGCTTAATGCGAGGCTTTAAGCAAATCAGCCCCGGGAACAATGGGTGACCGTATGAGACCTGACGACATTCTTGAGGTTTGCCTGGACGACATAGCCAGCGGGCGGAAATCCGTGATCGAATGTATTGCCGATTTCCCAGAAGCGCCGGGTCTCGCGGATCAACTCCTGGCCGCCCAAGCCCTGTGGGCCTGGGCGCCTCCCATGGGGGTATGGGACCCAGACCCTTCACCGTGGGCATGGCCTCTTCCCGTGCGGGCGGCGACTGTTCCCGCCTTGTCTCCTGAGGCAAGCCGTACGATTGAGGGCAAACTGCGGCAGGCTGTGCGTCCGGCACGGCCGCAGCCGATTGTGGCGAATGATGAGGTGAGGCCGAAAATTCAATCCATTCTCGTTGTGTACGTGCTGATGTCACTGCTCGTTGAGCGTCTGATGCAGATCCTCTTCAGTCGGCCCAGGTTTTGACGAAAGGCTGACTGCCCACGGGAGGCCAATAGTGAGGAAGTTTCAAGTCATCTTGACGACGGTGTTGATGCTCGGGTTGCTCTTTACGGCGGCCAACGCTTTTGCCGACCCGAGCCTGAATAGGGCTGATGCGGGGAAACCGACAAACAGTCACGGCGGAGGCAAGCCGGACAAAGACGCTGGGGCGAAAGCCACTGAGAAGGCCATTGAGCGCGCGCCCGAAGGCAACGGGAACGGCAATCAAAGCCACAATGAGAGCAATCCCGGCAACAGCGGCGGCAATGGGAACGGCGGTAACGCCAGCAAACCAGACAAGACTCCTGGAGCGAAGGCCGCCGACAAAGCGGTCGAACGCGCCGCGGCCGGGAAGGGCAAAGGCAGCAAGCCGGAGAAGATTCACAGGGTGGGAATAGTTACAGCATACACGCCAGGCGAAAGCATCACCATCAGGGCCGGGAATAGCATGACTTATACCTTTACGCTTATTGGGAACACCAAGATCCTGCCTAAGGATCGCGCTGACAAGCTTGCCGTCGGGCGGCGCGTGACGATCATCTCGCCGCGCAATGTGAGAGGCGGGGCACTGGCGGCGCAGGGTATCGTGGTTCATCCTGCGGCGGGAGAAGCTGGGACGCCTGCCAGGACGCCCACACCCACTACGACGCTCACGGCGACAACGACATCTACGGCGACCCATACGCCCACGGCTACGAACACGCCTACCCCGACGAACACACCTTCGCCGACTGCTACCCCCACGCCCTCAACGACGCCTACGGACACTCCCTCACCAACGCCGACTTCCTGACTCAGGGCGTGGGAATTCCCTCAACCGGCCCGCCTCCACGGGCCGGTTTTCTTTGTGCCAGAGAGGAGAAAGCCTTCCATTTGTGAAAGCGCCATTCAAATTTATTCGGCACACGCTCTCGATTCTCACGGGGCAGGCATTCTGCACCCGAAACTCAACTGGAGGGAGGGTCATGCATGAGCAAACCTCTGCGCATCTTGATTGTTGAGGACACTGAAAAAGACACCCTCATATTGTTGGATGAACTGAAGCGGAGCGGCTATGAACCAACCTATGAACGTGTAGATACGCCGGCCGCGATGCAGGCGGCGCTGGAAGAGCAAACCTGGGATGTGGTCATGTCGGACTACGCACTGCCGCATTTCAGCGCCCCGGCTGCGCTCACGATGTTGAAAGAGCGCGGGCTAGATACCCCCTTTCTGATTGTTTCCGGAGCCGCTGGCGAAGAGGTCGTGGCGGCCGCTATGAACGCTGGCGCGCACGACTTTATCTGGGTCGGCGACTTGGTGCGCCTGATCCCGGCGATGGAACGCGAGCTGCGCGCGGCGAGGGGACGGGCGGCGCGCAGGTTGGTCGAGGCCGCCCTGCGCGAGACCGAATCCAAATATCGAACGCTCGTGGGGCAAATTCCAGCCGGCATGCACATCATGGCCCTGGCCGAAGACGGCGGCGCCCTCACGGTCTCGGTCAATCCGCAATTCGAGAGGATGCTGGGCTTCTCGCTGGCCGAGTGGATGGCCGATCCCGACCTCTGGCGCAGGCAACTCCATCCCGACGACCGCGAGCGTGTGCTCGCCGAGGCGGCCTGCCTGTACACGCCGGGCGCAGAGCCTTTCGTCTCAGAGTATCGAATGCTGACCCGCGAGGGAGGCGTGATGTGGCTCCGCGATGAGACGGTCGTCGTGCGCGATCACGCCGGCCAACCCCAGTTTTTGCAGAGCATCCGGCTCGACATCACCGCCCGCAAACGCGCCGAGGCCGAGTTGCACACGGCCAGCGAGAAATTGGAAAACTGGGTCAAAGAACTGGAACAGCATAATCGAGAAATCACCCTGCTCAACGAACTGGGGACACAGCTTCACACGTGTCTCACGGTCGAGGAAGCCTATACGGCCATTGCGGATTACGCCCAACTCCTCTTCCCGGCTGAAGCCGGGGCGCTGCACGCGATGAGCGCTTCGCGGACCAGCCTCGAACTGGTGACGGCCTGGGGTGACTTTCCACAGGGGGGCGGATACGTGTTCGCGCCGGACGAGTGCTGGGGGCTGCGGCGCGGGCGGATGCATGTGGTCGAGGACCCCCGCTTCGGGCAGGTCTGCCAGCATCTCGGCGACTCCGTTTCGACCAGCTGCTTATGTGTGCCGCTGATGGCGCAGGGGGAGGCGCTGGGCCTCTTGCACTTACAGAAACGGGTCTATCCGGCCGGGCCGCGGGCGCATACGGCCCGAGAGCCGCTGACTGAATCGAAACAACGCCTCGCCCTGACCGTCGCCGAACTGATTGCGCTGGCTCTGGCCAACTTGAAACTGCGCGAGACTCTGCGGATTCAGTCCAGCCGTGACTCGCTCACGAACCTGTTCAACCGGCGCTATCTCGAGGAAACCCTGGAACGCGAACTGCGCCGGGCGGACCGCAAAGAGCGCCCGCTGGGCATCATCCTGCTCGACCTCGACGATTTTGAGCGCTTCAACGATGCTTTCGGCCATGACGCGGGCGATGCGCTGCTGCGCGAAGCGGGCCGTTTCCTGCAAAAGCACATCCGCGGCGAGGACGTAGCCGGCCGTTACAACGGCGAGGAGTTTCTTCTCATCCTGCCCGAAGCGTCACGCGAGGTGTCCCAGCAGCGCGCGGAGAAATTGCAGGAAGCGTTCACTCAATTAACGCTGGAGCATCGCGGCCAGTCACTGAAAAGCGTCACCGTGTCAGCCGGAGTCGCAGTCTTCCCGGAACATGGCGCGACGGTTCAGGCTATCCTGCAGGCAGCAGAGACCGCCCTCTACCGCGCCAAGGAGGAGGCGCCGCGGAGCGCGGCGCGCGTCCCCGCCCTGCGGCCGGACACCAATGGCGACGGCGAAAGCGAGGCGTTCAGTGCAGAGGCCGAAGGCGAGGCGGCCAAACCGCGTGAAGCGCTGACGCAGCTCACCGTCGGAGCGCTTTCTTTAAATTACCAGACCTTTGAGTTGACCGTTGACGGCAAAATGGTTTCTCCTACACCGGTCGAGTATGAGCTGCTCCGTTTTTTAATGAGCCACGCCGGCAAAGCCTTCGTGGCTGAGCGGTTGCTGCAAGAAGTCTGGCATTACCCACCGGGCACGGGCAGCCCGGAGTTGGTCCGGGCGCACATCAAGAACCTTCGCAGCAAGGTCGAGCCAAACCCGCGCCACCCGATTTATCTTAAGACCATCGGCCGCTTTGGCTATACCATCGCGCTGGCAGCAAACCAGCGCCCCGCGTAACCTCAACCTATTCCTCTCAAGCGATCTCCCGCAACAGGGACGTTTGCGAAGCAGGCAGCGTCCCTGTTTCTTTGCGCCCCTTTTTTACTAAACACTAACTTGCTTATGGTCAAAGCCTGGGCGTCGTTTGAAACGGTTCACTAACCCGGCGACGCCCGCGCCTCCTCTTCACGCAGGTTTCACCGAAGTTTCGCGCTTTCTTGCTCAGTCTTTGCTGACGGGCGCGATGGAAGTTGCTAAAGTGCCGGCACGCTCAGGAGGCGGCGATGCAGGAAACGCGGCGCAGCCCCCAGCGACAAGATGGATGTGCTCTGACGAGGACGAGCCACACGCATACGAAGTGATTGACAGCGCGTTAGATGGACGCAACCGAAGAAGGAGAAAACGCAATGACGCACCCGAGCTTTATCCACTTCACCCGAGGCCTGAAAGTGTTGGTCAGTATTCTCTGCGTGCTCACCATGGCGGCCTCCGGCGCCGGCGTGCAGAGCGTCATGGCCGCCAGCGTCGCGGAGCAAGCCGCAGACCTGAACGAAGAAATTACGTTTGAAGACGGCAGTCTCACCGGCCCGAATGGGATGGACAGCGCGACGGGCAATGTCGTCCTGGACAACACCTCCATGATCCAGGGCGTCTTTTCAGCCTATATTCCCAATGTCGATTCGACGTATCTTCAAGAAGATTTCGCCGGGACAGATGACCTGTACGTGTCGTTCTACCTGAAGCTCATTTCCTTGCCGACGGGTACCGTGCGCCTCGCGCAGATCATGCATGAGGGGAAGACCCTCGGCAATCTTATCCTCCGCGCCGATGGGGCGCTGCAATTACGCCACGGCTCGAAGCCGGTTGGCGCGGAGACAGCCCCGCTGACCGTAGGCGCAATCTACCGACTCGCCCTTCACCAGAGACAAGGCGCGGACCAGAATGCTGTTCTGGACGGCTACCTGGCGATGCAGGATGAAGCCTTTGGCGAGCCTTTTGCTTCGACGACAGACGGCAACTGGAAATCCCCGGCTGACAGGCTGCGCCTGGGAGCGACGGATTCGACTGCGCTCGATGCGGCGTTCGACGACATTACGTTGGGCCTGGAGCTGCCCACCGTGAGTGAGCCAAGCCCAACCCCAGCGCCCACTAACACGCTCGCCGCTCCGACTGAGACCCCACCGCCGCCCACCGCGACCCCGATGGTGTCCACTCCAACGGCGACCCCACCGCCGCCCACCAGCACCCCCAGGGTATCCACTCCGACAGAGGCGGCGCCCAGCGCCACACCGGCCGTAGCTACCGCCACACAGGCGGCAACGGCGGTGGCCTCCGCGACCTCAACCAGCACACAGCAATCGGCGACAGCGGCTGTGGCCGACCCCACCAACTGCGCCAGCTACTCCGGCCCCAAGCGCGTCTTCATGGATAGCCAGGCCTGGTGGACCACCACGCCTGGCAAGACCGGCACGGATCACGGCCATGTCCACACCTCCACCTGCTTCCCGCTCCACCAGACTGTCTCCGGGATTGTGCCGCTCGACATTCGTCTCACCATGCACAATAACCCCGGCAAACTGACTAGCCTGACGATCTATATCAACACGGACAGCGGCGGGACGATTGTGGCCCGAAAGGTGTTCAACACGGCGTTGACCTGCCCTGTGCCGGGTGATTGTCAGTTCTGGGTGCATCTCGACGCCGACACAACCAAAGCGCCTTACGATGGGCGGCAGGAATGGCGCATCCGGCCCTGGATCAACGAACCGGACGGCAAGACGATGGTCGGCTCGACAGCGTGGCAGACCTATCTTGCCAATGGCAAGCCGAAGAATGACTACCGCGCCTACGATCTGGTGCAGGGCAAAGGGTGGTACACCAACGCCGGCTACGCCGTCGCCCGGTTGGACTCCGGTTTTCCGTTCGCGCCCGTAAGCGGGTCATGGACGATCAAATATCGCTGTGAGTCATATGAGGCGCCAGCCGTGTCGGAGTGTCTGGTGACGGTAGACCCTAACTTCCACACGAACAATAAAGGGACGATCCTCTTTCAGACCACCAGCTCGAGCGAGTCGCAGCGGACTCTGACCATCAACCCGGCCCAGTTTGGGCCAGGCGCTCACAAACTGGTCATCCGCGCTTCGGTAGCGCAACTGAGCGGGAGCACAAACGCGGGCGTGCTGGCTATCCCGTTCACCGTCCCGTAAGATCCCGCTTCCCTGTTCCCCTCACTCGCGAGAGGGGAGTCTCAACTTGATTTGACACGAAAGGACACAAAGGCAGCCTTTGTGTCCTTGTGTTCTTTGTGGTTCAAGCCAAGCCATCGAACGTCGGCTTAAGCGCCGGATATAGAGCGCGGTAGCGACTATAAAGTTTGTCGTAGATGGCATGTTGCAGAGCGCTGGGCGCGACTTGTCCGGCGAGGCGGATGGTTGCGTCGCACGCGGCTTCCACGCTGCTCCAACGGCCCGCACCCACTCCGGCCAGCAGCGCCGCGCCATAGGCTGCGCCTTCGGTGGTGTTGACCGTGACAAGCTCAGCGTTCAGCACGTCGGCCAAAATCTGCCGCCACAACGCGCTCTTTGCGCCGCCGCCGGAGACGCGCACCTGTTGGATTGAAGACAGCCCAACCGCTTTCATCAGTTCAAAACTGTCGCGCAGGCCAAAGGCCACTCCCTCCAATACCGCGCGGGTGCAGTGCGCCAGCGTGTGCCGCACGGTGAAGCCCACAAATGCGCCGCGCGCCAGCGGGTCGGGGTGCGGGGTGCGCTCGCCCGTCAGGTAGGGCAAAAAAAGCAGTCCGCCACTTCCGGCGGGCACAGCGGCGGCGGGCGCGAGCAGCGCCTCGTAGGCCGCGCCGGGCGCGAAGGTGTCGCGATACCAGCGCAAACT
>DATDRS010000061.1:0-21108 GCA_035291605.1 Anaerolineales bacterium
AGAACAGTCAGGGCATGAAGATAGCGGGACATGGCGATGCCTCCTTCTCGCTTCTCACCATACTCCCTCGGCATTACCCGCCTTCGCGTTCTGCAATGACAACTCGGTAAAGGATGTCAAGTCGCCATCCTCATCATAAACCTCCGCAATCACCGTTGTTCCAGGCGCCAAGTCAAAGCCGACTTCATGGAAATCTGCATACCATGCCCCTGTGGCATCGGCAATCACAAACAAAGCCTCGCCGGGAGTTGGCAAGCGCACGACCGCGCCGACTTCAGCCGTTCCGGCAACGGTGTCAGCCTCGACATCCACCGCATTGATTGACAGAACCGATACGATCAGACGCCGTGTTGTCACTCCATCCGTCAAGGTCACCTCGTCGCCCGGCTTCAAGTCATAAACGCCCGCAAACTCGAACCACACCGAGCCAATGTCCGGATCAACCTCCCCGGACATATCCATCTCGAGATCAGGCTGTTCAGGTGTAGACGGATCGTCAATGGCTAGGTGTAATACAGCGTCCTGCGGCCAGTTCCAACCATCAACCGACTCCCACACCAGGTGCGCTCGCAGCCAGGGGCTGGGGACGAAGAAGGCATTCGCCACCCAGTGACCATCCGGGCCGAAGTAGCCCACCCCCACATCCTGCCCAGGTCGAATATCCCACTCTCCTGCCCAGGAGCAGGAATAGGGATCGACGCCATCCGGTTGGACAGTGTCGAACTTCATTTCAGTCGGATCGGGCGCGCCCCAGGGGAAGCACTCCACATTCACCTCGCTGGAGAACCATGAGGCATTGATCGTGCCCCGGATGGTGTCGGCGTCTAGGTCAATCTCGCCGCTAATCTCCCCAATCTGCACCTGAGCGGTTTGTCCGCTGTCCACCTGGCCGTATACCCAATCATATGGCTGGATGTCGGGTGGGGCAGGAACCCAATCCTCCGGTCGCGTCTGGAAGCCGGTTTGCCCATCCCAGAAGTCCTTCGGTTCGGTGACCAATTCGGCCGTCGCTTTGACGTTGCCTTCGCTGTCGGTGACTGTGATCCACACCGTGTGCCCGGCTTCGTAGAAGCTCTCTACCCAGTCATGACCATAATTGACGCGCAAATCCAGCCTGGGGATCTGAGGAATCTGGAAGGCATTCGCCACCCAGTGACCATCCGGGCCGAAGTAGCCCACGCCCACATCCTGCCCAGGTTGGATATCCCACTCGCCTGCCCAGGAGCAGGAGTATGAATCGCCGCCATCGGGTTGGACAGAATCAAACTTCATGCCAGTTTGCGGCTCGGGCGCGCCCCAGGGGAAGCACTCCACGTTCACCTCGTCGGAGAACCAGCGGGCAGCAATCGTGCCCTGGACGCTATCAGCCTCGAGATCAATCGCCCCGCTGATGTCGCCAATCTGCACCTGGGCGCTTACCCCGTTGTCCACCCATCCAAACACCCAGTCATTGGGCTGGATGTCAGGCGGGCTGGGAACCCAAGCTTCTGGATTTGTCGTGAAGCCTGTTTCCCCACCCCAGAAGTCCTTCGGTTCGGTGACCAATTCGGCGGTCGCTTTGACGTTGCCTTCGCTGTCGGCGACTGTGATAGACACCATGTGCCCGGCTTCGTAGAAGCTCTCCACCCAGTCATGGCCGTAATTGACGCGCAGATCCAACCTGGGGACGTAGAAGACCACTCTTGTCAGGTCGCTATCTTCATCCGACTGTGATGCCAGGCCTGGGATGCCGGGCGTCAGTCCCTCCACAGTTGCCATCCAGTTTCCATCCTGGCCTGCGGTTATAGAGAAAATCTCGGGGAGGTACTCAATAATCACCTCGCTACCAGGTTCGGCGGTGCCGGAGACGGTGTACGCCGGTAGGTTGATATCCGTGATTTCCAGGGTGGTGACGATGAGGTCATTGGCAGTTTTCCCGTCGGTCATCCATAGGTGATCGCCTGCCTTCAGATCGTAGCCCACAGCAAACTGTACCCAGGCGTTATACGGATCCCATTCAGGATAACTTGCCACTGTGGTGTCCCCATACAGAAGCGACCCGTCCGGATCAAAGATACGCAAGCTGACGATAGTCCCCTCCTCAAAACCCCAGCCCTCAACCCAATCCTCATCAGGGTGGGCGATGATCTGTCTTGAGGCCCAGGGCAGCGGTTGACCGGGCCGGTGCCAGGTCATGATCACGGGATCAGGATACAGGTAAGCAATTGCATCCATGAGCGGATCGTAGCGCCAGGTAACATGAAAATCCAGTGTCGCGCCGGTCGTAAAGCATGTGAGGTGGAGTTCGGCCTCGAGGAGATTTGCATCCCCCTCATTGAGCCACCCTGTTCCATTGATGACGCCGGCCTCCCTGTTGCAGAAGCTGAGGTAGCTTTCCGTCCAGGTAATGTTGAAAGGCGCGCCAGGGCGGCCTCCTCCAATGCTGAGACGGATGTCGCTGCCATCCAGGTCAGTGGCCTGCCATTCTCCGACGAAAGGAGAAGGGGGGGCGGCGTAGGCGGCTATCGGGAATGCGAAGAGGGCCACGATAGTGAGGAGCGACAGGTAGAAGTGAATTCTGGTTTTCATCTTGAGCCTCCTTGCTCAATTCCCACCATACTCCCTCTCCATTACCTGCCTTCGCGCTCTGCAATGACAATCCGGTAGAACCGTGTTACCGATTGGTAATGTCCAATTGACAGCCAAAGGAGCAAAGCCCTATACTGGCGGAAAAGCCTGTTTTGACTTCAATATGCCTGACCGCGCCGACCCCCTCATCCTCCTCGCCGACGACGAAGACGCCATCCGCGCCGGGCTGGCCGCGGCGCTCCAACGCGCCCGCTTCCGCATCGTCGAAGCGCGCGACGGGCGCGAGGCGCTGAAGATGGTGGAAGCGCGCCAGCCGGATGTGATCGTCCTCGACATCCTCATGCCCGAACTTGACGGGCGCGAGGTCTGCCGCCGCCTGCGCCAGGCGCAGAATTGGACGCCCGTCATCATGCTCACGCAGATCAGCGCCACGGGCGAGAAAATCTCCAGCCTCGAAGAGGGCGCGGATGACTACCTCAACAAGCCTTTCGATTCTTACGAACTCATCGCCCGCATTCGCGCGTTGCTGCGCCGGCAGGCCGTTGCGGGCCGCCCGGCGCCGCTCGCCAGCGTCCTCGTCAGCGGGCCGCTGAAGTTGGAGCGCGAGACTCAGCGCGTGTGGCTCTCCGGGCGCGAAATCCCTCTCTCCAACAAGGCCTTCGGCGTGCTCGCGCACCTCATGAGCCGCCCAGATGTGGTCGTCTCACGCGAGCAGTTGTTGGATCAGGTGTGGGGTTGGGAAGACCCGGCAGGGATGCGGACGGTGGACGTGCGCATCGCCGAAATCCGCCGCAAGCTGGGCGACGAGCATCAGTTCATCGAAACCGTGCCTGGGGAAGGTTATCGTTTCGTCGGGCCGGTCAAAACCGATAGGACATGACTCGCTGGCTCGGCTGGTTCGGCCTGGGAATACTGGTCACGGGCGTCTTCGCCGCCTTCCTGGCGCGCCTCTGGCTCCCGGCGCGTCTCCTCCAATTTGGCTTCGGCGCCGACCCCGCCGTGACGATCCTCGTCGTCGCATTGCTCCTCGCGCTGGTCTTGCTTTCCATCAGCGCCTACTCGCATTGGCAGACCACGCGCACCCAACACGCGCTCGCCGCGCAGGCGGAGTCGCTCGAAACCGAGCGCCGCCGTTTCATCCAGCGCCTCGACCACGAGCTCAAGAACCCGCTCACCGCCATTCAAGTCCAGCTCGACAACTTGCAAGAACTTGGCGGGGATGACGCCCAGGCTCTCGCCCGCCTCCGCGAGCAGGCCGACCGTCTTGCTGCCATCACCCGCGGCCTCCGCCGCCTCGCCGACCTCGAAACCCGCCAGCTCGAAATCGAGCGCGTAGACATCGGCGAACTGCTCGAAGAGGTCGTGGAACTTCTGCAGGCCCCGGCGCGCATCACGCTCGACGTTCAGCGCGTTCCCTGGCCTATCCCGCCTGTCAACGGCGACCGCGAACTCCTCCTCATCGTCTTCCGCAATCTCGTGGACAACGCCCTCAAGTATTCCACCGCCCCTGTGCGAGTCCACGCCCGGCACACGGCGGGCGCGCTCGTCGTCGAGGTCGTTGACGCCGGGCGCGGCATTGCGCCGCACGAACTGCCTTTCGTCGCCGAAGAGTTCTACCGCGGCTTCAACACGCGCGACGTCGCCGGCGCGGGTCTCGGCCTTTCAATCGTCCAGCGCATCCTCGAGCGCCACGGCGGCAAACTCGACCTCCTCAGTCGCCCTGGTCAGGGCACTATCGCCACGGTGCAACTCCCCTATGATCAGGCGCGCTAGAGCCGGCGCCGCGCTCTTCACCCTGGGCGGCCTGGCGCTCCTGAGCCTTTTTGTTTTAGGGACGGGACGCCTTTACCTGACTCTTGCCCTCGTCACGGTTACCCCGGCCCAACTGGCGCGCCTGCCCACGCCTGACCCGGTTTCGCCCACCCGCGCGGCCTCGCCGACCTCGACGGCGACTCCCACTTCGTCGCCTACTTCCACTCCCGCGCCCCCGCCCACCCGCACCCCGGCGCCTTCTCCCACCCTTACTCTCTTTCCTCCTCTCCCCACCTCGGCTACTCCCCTCGGCGGCGGCACAGGCGTCATTGCCTTCGTCTCGGAGAGGGACGGCAATCCTGAAATCTATCGCATGGCCCTGTCTGGCTCAGACCTGACACGCCTGACTTTCACCGAGCCTGCCGACAGCAGCCCCGTTTGGTCACCTGATGGCCTTTGGATCGTTTTCTGGTCGGAGCGGGATGGATTGCCGGATATTCACCTGATGACCGCCGATGGCGCCCGCCGACAACGCCTGACGACCGACCCCGGCTACGACGAATTCCCGAGTTGGTCGCCGGATGGCGAGTGGATTATTTTCGATTCCAACCGGACCGGGCAGTTTCAGCTCTATCAGATGCGCAGGGATGGTTCTGGCCTGCAAAGGTTGACGGATGTCCTCGCCGACGATGCTGTTGCCAATTGGTCGCCAAACGGGCCTATGGTCGTCTTTGAATCCAAGCGCGAAAGCGAGCAGTATCAGATCTTTACGACGAACCTGGACGGCTCTAACCTGATGCGCTTGACGCATACGACGGCGCGCAATGTCCGGCCCGATTGGTCGCCGGATGGGCGACGAATTGCCTTCGTCTCCGAGCGCGACGGGCGCAGTGAAATCTACGTGATGAACGCCGACGGGACCGACCAGCGTCGTTTGACGTTCAATCTGGGCGCCGTGCGCTCCCCGCGCTGGTCGCCGGATGGAGAGCTTATTCTCTTTGCCTCCAACTTCACGGGGAACTACGACCTCTACCTCATTCGCGCTGACGGCTCGGCCATTTACCGGCTCACCGACCACGCCGCCGACGACTATGCCGGCGATTGGCAGCCGTGAGACAGGGCGCGACGCTTCTGCCGAGCGTGCAGGCAGACCGATGCGGCATCCAAAACGGCGTTGGTCTCTGGCGCGATTGTGGTAGAGTCAGGGCCTGTGCTGAAAGCGCCCGGGGCCGGATTTGCTTAAATCAACACGGCTAGCCATCCAGGCTAGCCGTGTTACCTGTCGGGGCGGGCAGATTTGAACTGCCGACCTCACGGTCCCGAACCGTGCGCTCTAGCCGAGCTGAGCCACGCCCCGTAACGGGGGCATTGTAGCAGAGAGGATTTGATTCTACAAGGCGATGACGCTTTCGAATTTTTTGCTGATATTAGGCTCGGCCTGCATTCATGTGGTGGCGCATGTCGCCCTAAAACGGACACAAGACCGGACGGCCTTCATCTGGTGGGTCTTGCTTTGGGGGAGTGTCGTGTTCTCACCCGTGTTGATCTTCGGCTGGCGCACTATACCGCCGCTGGGTTGGGCGGTGATGTTTTTCAGCGCGATTTTCGAGGCCGGTTACTTTGCGGCTATCGCTAAAGCCTATGAAACCGGCGACCTCTCGGTCATCTATCCACTGGCGCGCGGCACGGCGCCGCTCCTCACGCTGGTCTGGTCTACCCTGTTTTTGCGCGAGACGCACCGCTGGGGCGGGGTGGCCGGCATCGCTTTAATCGCCGTCGGCCTGTACGTGATCAATCTCCCCCGGTTGGGCGCGCGGCTCGAACCCTTCCGTGAACTGAACCAGCCCGGCCCGCGCTGGGCCTTATTGGCGGGCCTGTGCATCTCGGGCTATACGACGATTGACAAATTCGGCATCAGCCTGGTCGAGCCGTTGCTCTACACCTACCTGGCTCTGTGCATGACCGTGGGGCTGCTCACCCCCGGCACGCTGCGCACGGTGGGGTGGGGCGGTTTGCAGATCGAGCTGGGCTATTCGCGTTTCAACAGCGTGGTCGCCGGCTTCACGACGCTGGCGGCTTATGCGATCGTTTTGTACGCGATGCAGAACGGGACGCCCGCCAGCTATGCTGGAGCAGTCCGCGAGGTGAGTGTGGTGCTCGGCGCGGCCATCGGCATTTTCGTGCTGAAAGAAAAAGGCACGGCGATGCGGCTGGCGGGCGCGCTGCTGGTCGCCGGCGGCGTGATCGCCATAAAGTTCCTCGGCTGACGTGTATAATAGGCGCTGGTGTGTCTTCTTGACCTGACAGGTTTCTGAAGACCTGTCAGGTCTCATGATTGAATAGTGGGAGGTCGTCGGTGGCGAAAAAGAGCAAGAAAGTGCGGGTGGCGATCATCGGCGTGGGCAACTGCGCTTCGTCGCTGGTGCAGGGCGTGGAGTTCTACAAGAACGCCAAGGACAGCGACCGGGTGCCGGGGCTGATGCACGCCAACCTGGGCGGCTATCACGTCCGCGATATCGAATTCTCGGCGGCGTTTGACGTGGTAGATACGAAGGTGGGACTGGACCTGGGCGAGGCGATCTTCGCCTACCCCAACAACACGATCAAATTCTCCGATGCGCCCAGGCTGGGCATCAAGGTCGAGCGCGGGATGACGCACGACGGCCTGGGCAAGTATCTGAACATCAAAGTCAAAAAGGCCTCCGGCCCGACGGCCGATATCGTGCAAATCTTGAAGGACACCAAGACCGACGTGGTCGTCAGTTACCTCCCGGTCGGCTCGGAGATGGCGACCAAGTGGTACGTCGAGCAGATCCTCGAGGCCGGGTGCGCGTTCGTCAACTGCATCCCGGTTTTCATCGCCTCGCAGCCCTACTGGCAGCGGCGCTTCGTCGAGCGCGGTCTGCCGATCATCGGCGACGACATCAAGAGCCAGGTGGGCGCGACCATTACGCACCGGGTGCTGACCAACCTGTTCCGCGAGCGGGGCGTGAAGCTGGAGCGCACCTATCAGCTCAACTTCGGCGGCAACATGGACTTCTACAACATGCTCGAGCGCGAGCGGCTGGAGTCCAAGAAGATTTCCAAGACCAACGCCGTCACGTCGCAGCTGGACTTCGAGATTGACGAAGAGAACGTTCACGTCGGCCCCTCGGACTACGTGCCGTGGCTCACCGATCGCAAGTGGTGCTACATCCGCATGGAGGGCACGACCTTCGGGAATGTGCCGCTCAACCTCGAGCTCAAGCTCGAGGTGTGGGATAGCCCCAACTCGGCGGGGGTAGTGATTGACGCCGTGCGCTGCGCCAAGCTCGCGCTGGACCGCGGCATCGCCGGGCCGCTCAAGGGGCCGGCCTCGTATTTCATGAAGACGCCGCCCGAGCAGTACACCGACGACGTGGCGCATCGCAAGACCGCGGAGTTCATCGCGGGGAAGTAGCCCGGATCGCCGGAATGCGCGGAGACGGGGCGGCACATCCGCCGGTTCTGCCGATCCGTTCTTGAGGAGATGGTATGCAAGCCGAAGACGCCGCGAAGAAGCGGATGACCCCCACCGAATGGATGCGCCAGCGCATGAAGGGGATCCTCGATCCCGCGGCGGACTTCTTCATTCGCCTGGGGGTTCACCCGAATACGATGACGCTCATCGGCCTGAGCGGGAACATCGTCGGCGCGCTCTTTCTGGCCTTCGGGTTCATGGCCGTCGGCGGCCTCTTTATTCTGATCAGCGGCCCATTCGACGGGCTGGACGGCACGATGGCCCGGCGGCTGAACCAGCCCAGCAAGTTCGGCGCGTTTGTGGACTCGGTCACCGACCGCTGGAGCGAGATGTTCATCCTCATGGGGCTGTTGTTTTACTACCTGGGGGAGGGGAATGTTCTGGCCTGCATGCTTGTCTTCCTGGCGACGATGGGGAGCGTGATGGTGTCGTACACCAAAGCGCGCGCGGAGACGCTGGGGTTCGACTGCAACGTGGGCGTGCTGACCCGCATGGAGCGCTATCTGGTGATGGCCCCGGCGCTGATCCTCAATCTCCCGCTTGTCGCGCTGTGGATCATCGCCGTGTTGGCCAACGTCACCGCGCTTCAGCGCATTTTCCACGTCCGGGCGCAGGCGTTTCAAAGGGGATGGTTTGCAACCCTGAAGCGCCCGACCGAGTCGCCCGACCAGCCGGGCGAGAAGTGAATCATCTTACCGGGAGCGACCTATGACTTTTGAGCCTTTGGGCATCCACTTTGCATTCCAGCTGTTTGGCTTTCCCATTGATTTTATCTTGCGCTACTATGGCCTCCTCCTCGTCACGGGCGCATTTGTCGGCGGTTATCTGGCCTCGACGGAGGCCCGGCGGCGCGGCCGGAATCCCGATCACGTATGGGATGGCATCATCTGGGCGTTGATCGGCGGCATTATTGGCGCGCGCTTGTGGCACATCTTCACCCCGCCGCCGAGCATGGTGGCGCAGGGATTGACGACCCAGTTCTATCTCACCCACCCACTGGACGCCATTAATACCTTGCAAGGCGGGTTAGGCCTGCCGGGGGCGGTGGCCGGCGGCGTGGCGGGCCTGTACCTCTTCACCCGCTTTACGAAGCTCAATTTCCTGGAGTGGCTGGACATTGCCGCGCCCGCCATCCCGCTCGGGCAGGCCATTGGCCGCTGGGGCAACTACGTGAACCAGGAGTTGTATGGCGCGCCGACGACGCTTCCCTGGGGGCTCAGCATTGACGCCGCGCACCGCGTGCCGGGTTTCACCGACCCCTCGCTCAAGTTCCATCCCGCCTTTCTCTATGAGTCCACCGGCAACCTGCTGATTTGCATAGCCCTGCTCTACCTCGCCCGGCGCTACGCCCACTGGTTGAAGGACGGCGACCTCTTCTTTATCTATGCCATCCTGTACCCCATCCTGCGCTTCCTGCTGGAATTCATCCGCCTCGACAGCTCGGAAGTCCTGGGGCTGAACGCTAACCAGAGCGTGATGGCGATCCTGGCCGTCGTCTTCGGCGGCGTCCTGATCGCCCGGCATCGGAAGGTCCGGCGGTATGAGTTGAAGGCGCAGGCGACGGAATAAACGGCTCTCACAACTAATGAGTGAAGCGGGTGAGCGATGCCTCATCCGCTTTTTTATCTGCCCGGTCACGGCTCAGGCGTCAGCGCAGTGGGACTAATGGACAATGTCACTTGCGTTGGATGAGGCTATAATTTGGACAGCGGTATCCAATCATGATCGAGACACAGGGTTTATCCAAACGCTTCGACTCTTTTCTGGCCGTTGACGGCGTCACGCTCACCGTCAAGCCCGGCGAGGTGCTGGCGCTGCTTGGCCCCAACGGGGCGGGTAAGACGACCACCGTCCGCATGCTCACCTCGATTTTGAAACCCTCCGCCGGGTGGGCGCGGGTCGCCGGTCACGATGTCGTCGAAGAACCGGCGGCGGTGCGGACCAGGGTGGGGGTGCTTACCGAGAATCCCGGGTTGTACTTCCGCATGCGTTCGGAGGAGTACCTCGATTTCTTCGGCGAGCTTTACGGCCTGTCCCCGGCGGCGCGGCGCGCCCGCGCCGTGCAACTGCTGGAACGCTTCGGCATGGCCGACGCTAGGGGTAAGCGCCTGGGCGAGTATTCCAAAGGCATGCGGCAAAAGCTCGCGCTTATCCGCGCGCTGCTCCACGACCCGCCGGTGCTGCTGCTCGACGAGCCGACCTCGGCGATGGACCCGCAATCGGCCAGGCTGGTGCGGGATGCGATTGCCGAGTTGCGCTCCGAGAACCGCGCCATCATCCTCTGCACGCACAACCTCACCGAGGCCGAGCAGTTGGCCGACCAGATCGCGATCATCCGCCGGGGGCGCATCATCACGCAGGGCAGCCCGGCAGCGCTCAAACGCGCCTTGCTCGGCGCGCCGGTGATGGAGCTTCAGACGGCGGCGCCGCTCAACGGCCTGGTCGAAGACTTGTCGGATGCGGTCGAGATCGTGGCCGCCGGGGAGAATTGGGTGCGGTATCGCGCCCCCGATCCGGCGCAGATCAATCCCCTCATCGTGCAGCGGCTGGCCGACCAAAAGATCCCGGTGGTGACCCTGGCCGAAGTGCCGCGCAGCCTCGAGGACGTTTACTTGCAGGTTGTCGAAGCCGCCGATCAATAGTCTTCCGCGCCGTATAGCCGTGAGCCGGCTCGAGCGCACAACGGAATACGCCATGCGCACTCCGCCTCCTGTATCCCACCCATGACTCTTTCCCAAGTCCGCCATACGTTCTCCCGCGCGCTCATTATCACCCGGCGTGAGGTCTGGGACCAGCTGCGGGACTGGCGCATCGTCATCCCGGTGATCGGGCTGACGCTGTTCTTCCCCCTGCTCATGAACTTCACCGCCAACCAGACTGTGCGCTTCGTCGAAAGGTACGGCGCGGAGATCGTCGGCGACCGGTTGATACCCTTCCTGTTGATGGTGGTCGGCTTCTTCCCCATCTCCGTTTCACTGGTGATTGCGCTCGAAAGTTTTGTAGGCGAAAAGGAGCGGCACAGCCTCGAGCCGCTGTTGTCTTCGCCCATGACGGATCTCGAGCTGTACATCGGCAAGGCGATTGCGGCGATGCTTCCACCTCTCTTCGCGGCGTATCTCGGCGTCACGGTCTACCTCACCGGGTTGGCGCTGACCGTCGGCTGGCAGCCCTCGCCCACGCTTCTGATCCAGATCCTGGCGCTGACCACGGTGCAGGCCATGGTGATGGTGAGCGGGGCGGTCGTCATTTCGGTGCAGACCACCTCGGTGCGCGCCGCCAACCTGCTGGCGAGCTTCATCATCATCCCTTTCGCCTTGTTGATCCAGGGCGAGAGCATGATTATGTTCTGGGCGCAGTACCACGTGTTGTGGTGGGTGCTCGTGGGGCTGGTATTCGTCATGATCGCCCTCATCCGCATGGGCGTGCGGCTGTTCAATCGCGAGGAACTTCTCGGGCGGGACATTGACGAGATCAACATGAAAGCCGCCTGGGCCACGTTCCGCGCCGCTTACGCAGGGGCCGGGCAGGGACGGGGGCTGGTTGGCTGGTATCGGCTGGAGGTCTTCCACGCCGTGCGCCGCCTCGCCCTCCCGCTGGTCCTGATGGTCGGCGCGTTAGCGATCGCGCTCGTCATAGGGTACAATTACGCGCCGCTGTACCGGCTGCCGCTCTCGGCGGATGACCTGCGGGACTTTACCCGGAGCTTTGGCGAACGGCTGGCGCAGCTCGGGTTTGTTTCGCCGATCGGCGCGGGCTGGATTCTGCTGACGAACCTGCGCGCGCTGGCGATAGCGACCGGGTTGGGAGCGTTCTCGCTCGGCGTGCTGGGCGTGATCCTGCTCATGCTCCCGCTGGCGCTGGTGGGCTACTTCGCCGGGCAGATGGCTTTGATCGGGATCAGCCCGTTATTGTTCGTCGCCGCCTTCATCTTGCCGCACGGCCTGCTGGAAATCCCGGCGGCGATCCTGGAAGGGGCGGCGATTTTGCGTCTGGGCGCGAGCATCCTCGCGCCGCCGCCGGGCAAGACGCTCGGCGAGGGCTGGCTGATGGCGTTGGCCGACTGGGCTAAGGTGTCACTGGCGCTCGTCGCGCCGCTTCTGGCGGGCGCGGCGGCGCTGGAGGTGTTCGTGACGCCCCGAGTCGTGCTGGCGATCTTCGGAGGGTAACCCGAGAGAGCGAATGGCGAAACTGATCGTATTAGGGTCGGCGTGCGCGATCCCCGACGAGACGCATGAGAACACCCACCTGGCCCTGTTGGGCCGGGACGGCGCTTTCATCCTGATTGACTGCGCCGGCCAGCCCGTGATCCGCCTGCGCCGCATCGGCCTGCACTACGACCGCCTCACCGATCTCATCCTCACCCATTTTCACCCCGACCATACTTACGGCGTGTCCATGCTCATCATGGAGATGTGGCTGCGCGGACGCCAGAACCCGCTGCGCATCCACGGCGCGCCGCACTGCCTCGAGCGCGTCGAGGCAATGATGCAGGCCTACGACTGGGACACCTGGCCCCGGCTGTTCCCGGTTTCCTTCGTCCCCGTAGACAGCCATGAGGGCGCGCCGGTCCTCGAGAACGCCGACTATCGGATCCTCAGCGCGCCGGTGAAGCACTTTGTCCCCACCATCGGCCTGCGCGTCGAGGACAGGCGCACCAGCCACGTCCTGGCATATTCCTGCGACACCGAGCCGTGCCCGGGCGACCTGTGGCTCGCGCGCGGCGCTGATGTGCTGATGCACGAGGCGGCGGGCAAGGGCATCGGGCATACCAGCGCCGGGCAGGCTGGCGAGATCGCGCGCGAAGCCGGGGCGAAGAGGCTGGTGTTGATCCACTATTGCGTGGACGGCAAAGACATTTCCACGCTCGTGCCCGAGGCCGAAGCTGCCTTTGGCGGCCCCGTCACGCTGGCCGAAGATTTCATGGAACTGGAGTGGTAGTCGCATAACGCGCTGGCGGTGGAGACCTCCCGAAGACGAGGCGTCGTCGGGAGGTCTCTTATATTCCGCTGTCGAAGGAGTTGACCATGTCCCATACACGACTTTCCGCGCTGCTCTTGTGCCTGATCCTCATGGGCGGCCCGGCGACGCCGGCTTTGAGCATTGCTCCGGCTTCAAATCCGCCTGAGGAAAGGCCCGGGGTGATGATCCAGCTGCGCGCGCTCGATTACGATTTGCCCTATCACGTGCCTGCGCCGGTTGCGGCTTTGCAGAAAGCCAAACGTCCCGGGGCCCAGACGGCGAATGTCGTCGTGAACTACAATCCCGGCTTTGCACCGGAAGCTCAGAGTGCTTTTCAGCACGCCGTGGATATCTGGGCTGGCTTGATCAGTTCTCCCGTTTCCATCACGGTTGATGCTTATTGGATGGATCTGGGATCGGGGGTTCTTGGCTCGGCCGGGCCAACCAACTTTATACGGAACTTCACGGGCGCGCCTCTCGCTTCCACCTGGTATGCTTATGCCCTGGCGAACAAACTCGCCGGAACAGATTTCAGAGCTGACCGTTATGATATTGTGGCCCGGTTTAACAGCGGCTTCCCAAACTGGTACTTCGGCGCCGATGGCCAAACCCCTCCTGGCCACTATGACTTCGTCAGCGTCGTTCTGCACGAATTGGGGCATGGGCTAGGGTTCACGGATTCTACGGCGGTAGATAACCCAAGTAATCCCGCAACAGGCTCCTGGGGGGCTAACAGCGCACTTAATCCGCAAATTGATCCCTTTATCTATGACCGGTTTGTCGTCAATGGCTCGGATCAGCTTCTAATCAGCTTCCCGAACGACTCAGCGGAACTGCTGGGCCAGTTCACAAGCAACAACCTCTTCTTCAGCGGCACAAACACCGTGGGCGCGAACGGCGGCGCTATGCCCAGACTGTACGCTCCGAATCCCTGGGAGCAAGGATCGAGCATTGCACATCTGGATGAGGACACGTACCCGGCCGGGAACCTGAACGCGCTCATGACGCCCTATCTGGCCAGCGCGGAGTCGGTTCACAGCCCCGGCCCGATCACGTTGTGCCTGTTCAAGGATATGGGATGGACGGTGGACGCCTCCAGCCTGGCGGCGGTGGCTCCGGCGTTGCCCGGCGATCCGCCGCTGGACGCGGTCGGCGCGTTGACGGCGACGACGGTGTACCTGCCATGGGTCACGAAAGCGCCGCCTCCACCTCCGTGCTGATCGCGATAAAAAGAACCGCCGTCCTGTGGGGCGGCGGCTTTTTGTTTGCTGGTCGGAGAGGCAGGGCCTGTCCGCCGGGCGAGGCAGCGGCAGACAGCGATCTGCCGCTGCCTCAGAATCAGGCGCTTTTCTCTTCGTCCACAACCTTGCATGTCGCGTGCATAAAGTGAAAATCGCCGCGCGGCGGCACCAGGTCCATCACCTCCAGCACTTCCACTTCCATATCGCCCACTTTAATATGGTCGCCCACTTTGGGCATTTCCCGCAGGTTGAGGATGGCCCCGCCGTGCTCCGCGCCGGGGATGACGATACTGACTTTGTAAATCACGTTGGCCTCCCATGTGCTAACGGCGCGAGAGATGGCGGTGCCGCAGCTTGAAGGACAGGTCGGCGGCCAGGTTGCGGTAGACGATCAGGCCGATGTGGTGATCGGACTGGCACAACTGGTCGAAGGCGTCGCGCTTGATGGCGTTCACCACCGCGTCGGTCACACAGCGCACCGTCGCCGAGCGCGGGCCGCGGTCCACCAGCGCCATCTCGCCCACCACCTGCCCGGTGCCCAGGTTGACGACCGTGCGCGGCGCCGTCCCGCTTTCGCCAATCGTCACCTCCACCAGGCCGTCGCGCACGATGTACATCTCCTCGCCCTCTTCGCCCTGCGTGGTGATCAGGTCGCCCTTGCGGTATCTGACCTCCCGGCAAATCCCGGCGACGCGCTGAAGCTCCGCATCCGTCAGCCCGTCGAAAAACTCTACGCCTTTGAGCAGCTCAATCATCTCTTCCATCTTAGCAACCTTCACTCCTTTCGCGCCTGGGCGTAAGCCGCCCGATATGCGCGGGCGTATGCGACGTAGTGCTCCGCCGTGCGCCGGATGCGCTCACGATCGGCGTCGCTCACCGGGCGGATGACTTTGCCGGGAATGCCCATCACCAGCGATCCGGGCGGGATGACCGTTCCCGGGGTGACGACTGCTCCGGCGGCCACCAGGCTCCCGCGGCCGATGCGCGCCCCATTCAGCACCGTGGCCCGGATGCCGATGAGGGAATCGTCCTCCACACTGGCCGCGTGGACGATGGCGGCGTGCCCCAGCGAAACGCGCGCGCCGAGGAGACACGGCTCCCCCGCGTCGGCGTGCAGGATGCAGCCGTCTTGCACGTTCGTCTGCGGGCCGATCACCACGGCCTCGACGTCGCCGCGCGCCACGACCCCGAACCACAGGCTGGCCTCGGGGCCGATGGTCACGTCGCCCACCACGACCGCGCCGGGGGCGACGAAGGCCGACGGGTGGATTTTCTCCGGGTGGGGTAGCGCGTCGGGTGAGGACATTGCCAGCTTATTCTATTACATAGCCAGACCGGGCGCAATCACGCTCGACCTGTTACGAAACTACCTTACCCGGATTAAGGATGCCGTGGGGGTCGAAGAACTCTTTCAAGCGCCGCATCAGGCCCAGCGCGGCCTCGCCGTGTTCGCGCGCCATGTACTTCTGCTTGCCGATCCCCACGCCGTGCTCGCCTGTGCAGGTGCCGCCGAGGGCGATGGCCTTCTCCACCACCCGGTCGTTGAACTCCTGCTGGACCTGCGCGTAGGCCTCGGCCGTATTGGCAAAGAAAAGCGTGGAGTGCATGTTGCCGTCGCCGGCGTGGCCGAAGATATATCCGTGAACTCCGTCCAGATGGCGCAAGGTTTCATTGGCGTACGCCACCAATTCCGGGTAGCTCGAGATGGGCGCGGCCACGTCGGCAATGAGAAAGCCCTGATGCACATGCAGGCGAAACAGCACTTCAGCCAAATGGTGGCGCGCCTCCCACAGCCGGTCGCGGGCCTCGCGGCCCAGGCCGGAGGTGAAAACCTGGCACCCCGACTCCTCGCAGAGCGCCCGGACCAATTCCAGTTCGGCGGCCAGCGTCGCCTGGCTGATGCCGTGAAATTCGAGGAAGAGATTGGGCGCAACGGGGAGGCCGAAATTGCCTGCGCTGTTGATGGCGGCGATAGTGGCGGTGTCCAACAGTTCGAGCGCGGCGGGGTTGAGGCCGGCACCGATGATGTTGAACACCGCCTGCGCCGCCGCCTCGGTGGTGGGGAAGGACGTGGTGACTGCGCTGAAATGTTCCGGCAGAGGGGCTAACTTGAGCGTGGCCTCGGTGACAAGGCCCAGCGTGCCCTCGGAACCGACGAACAGGTGGGTCAGGTCATACCCCGCCGATTGCTTGACCGAGCGGCAGCCGGCGCGGATCACGCCGCCGTTCGCCAGCACGACTTCGAGGGCGAGCACATTGTCCCGCGTGGCGCCGTATTTGACCGTGCGCGTCCCGGCGGCGTTGTTGGCGATCATCCCGCCGAGGCTGGCATTGGCGCCAGGGTCGGGGGCAAAGAACAGGCCATGCTGAGCCAGCACTTTGTTCATGTCTTTGTAGAAGAGGCCGGGCTGCACCGTCACCTGAAAATCCTCGACGATATCCGGCAGGCGGGCGGGATGAGGCGATTGATCGCGGCTGTGCAGGCTGCGATCGGACTCGGCGACAGATACGTGGTCGCCGCCGCCGATCGTTTTCAGGGCGGCGATATGCTCCTCGGCCAGCATGGGAGTTACCTCTTTGATTCGGCGCTTTACCTCGCCATCCTCCGGGCTGCGCCGCTGCGCCGAGGCGCAGCAGGTTGGGTTCCTGCCTGATCCGGCATCCAATGCTTGCGCAGCCACTGGATCGTCGCCGACAGATCCAGGCCCTCGGCGAACTGGATCATGTCCGGCACCCGCTTCACGGCGTCCAGCGGGAAGGAGACGCTGGGCGGCAACACGGGCGCGAGGCGGTGATAGCGCTCATTGAGAATCTTCCCGCACTGATAATCGGCGATGCCCGATACGCCGTCGAGCATCAGGCTGATGAGGGGCTGCGCCCACTGCGCGAAGCCCCAATCCAGGCGCTTGCCCGGGACGTACACCAGCGGCGTCCCGGTGCCGAGGGACAGGAGCACGATTTCGGAAAGCGCCGGGTGGTTGCGAATGCGGGCATCCTGGGTCTGCGTCAGCGCACACATGCTCGGATTGTTGGCGAAGACTCCGCCATCAATGTATCCATCCACGGAGGGGAAGTAAGTCGGCGCGGCGCTGGTGTAGAGGCCCATTTTGTAGGCCAGGGCGGCCCCGTCGCTGTCCGGCCCCGGGAAGTTGTGGAAGAGCTTGGGTTTCCAGGTCCGCCGCTTCAGGTCGGCGGACTCGTTGTCCAGGTCGAAGGCCGTGATCAGAACGCGCTTTTGCAGTTGCGCGAGCGTCGTCTCTCCAAAGATGCTCCGCAATTCTCGCTCGAGTTTCCGGTTGTCGTACTCGGCCCCCGCGACCTGACCGAGGTCAACGAGATCGTCGAGCCAAGAGTCGTCGAAGATTTCGCGGCCCTTGGTCTCGTAGAGATCGCGGATGCGCTGGAGGTCAACCCCGTGGGCCAGACCGAGCGCCAGGAGTCCCCCCGTAGACGTACCGGCGATCAGGTCGGCCGAGTCCAGCCAGCCGCGCAAGCGTTGATCAGCACTCAGCCGCTGGAGCATGGTGGCCGTGATGATCCCCCGGATTCCCCCGCCATCCAGTGAGAGTATTCGGAACGTGCTCATAGACTTTTCCTCCATGTGTCTGCGGCTTTGAGCCTCTTTTGAGATGATCTATCACGCCATCTCTCGAAAGGCCTCAAGCACTTGCTCGCGCGACAGGCCCAAGGCCTCTCGGATGTCCCGAAGCCGTTGCGATTTGCTTTTTGAGTCTGGCGTCAACGGATGCTTCGCACAACGGATCAACAGATTGACCGCGTGCTATCTGTTGATCCGTTGCCCAATCCGTTGACGCCTTGACACCAGATTCCAGAATTAAATCTTAACTTCTATAGCCCGACTCAGTGACCATACTCGAACCTACGCGCCGGCGATTCAGTGGTTTTGGCGGCGCGTAGGTCGGGGGTGCCTGCGCCTGGTGCAACCTGTTCTCTCGCTTCTGCACGGGTACTGTCACGATGCTGTCCATCGCTCCGAAGCGGGGTATCTATGACAAAGACCCGCATGCTGAGGAGCCGTGTGAAGAGACGCTCCGCGTTTCACGCACGGTTGTGAAGCGGCGGCGGGAGGAGCGAGCGATCCCCCGCCGACCGTCACTTAGCCCGCTTTTGACTTCACTTATTGAACTGCATAACAGCCGAGTATCGCTCACTTCGTTTTTGAAAAGCAACATCACCACCACCCAGTTCTAGTACTCCGTCCATCTGATTATGATGGACGCGGGCATGGAACTTGCGCGGTCAGGGGCCAGGAGCCCCTTGACCATGCCAAACAAGAAATACATTGTGGACTTGACCGAAGCGGAGCGGGACGAATTGCCGGCGCTCACCAGTAAAGGGACAGTGCGTGCCCGGAAGATGAAACGGGCACAGATTTTGCTCAAAGCCAATACGGGCTTGACGGATGCGGACATTGTGGAGGCGCTGGATGTGAGCCGCCCGTGCGTGGAGCGAGTGCGCCAACGCTTTGTCGAAGGGGGCTTGCCCAGAGCTTTGAATGACAGTCGGCGTCCAGGGCAACGGCGGAAACTGGATGGGAAGCAGGAAGCCCGGCTCATTGCGGAAACCTGTAGTGAGGCGCCCGTGGGCCATGCGCGCTGGACGCTACGTTTGTTAGCCGGGCGGGTGGTCGAGTTGAAGCTGGCCGACACGATTTCGCATGAAACCGTGCGCCAGGTGTTGAAAAAAACGAACTCAAGCCGTGGCAGAAGAAGGAGTGGTGCATTCCTGAAGTCAGTGCCGAGTTCGTAGCCGCCACGGAAGACGTGCTGGAGGTGTATGCTGAGCCGTACGACCCGCAGCGACCCAAGGTCTGCTTCGACGAGACGCCCAAGCAGTTGATTGCCGAGACGCGCCTGCCGTTGCCCGCTCAAGCGGGTCAGGTGGAACGCTACGATTACGAGTACCAACGCAACGGCACCTGCAATCTGTTTATGTTCTTCGAGCCGGAGCGTGGTTGGCGGCACATCGCCGTCACCGAACGTCGCACCCTGTTGGACTTCGCCCAGCAGATGAAGTGGCTGGTGGATGAAGCCTATCCCGAGGCGGACGGCGTGCGGGTCATTTGGGACACGCGAAGCGTGAACACCCATCGGGCGGCGGCCTTGTACGAAGCCTTTCCACCCGCCGAAGCCCGACGGATTCTCAAGCGGCGGGAGTTCCACTACACGCCCAAGCATGACAGCTGGCTCAACATGGCCGAACTGGAACTGGGGGTGTTCAGCCGGGAATGTTGGGATCGGCGCATCGGCGACCAAGTCACGCTGGCGCGCGAGACTCAGGCGCTTGAAGAGGAACGCAACGCGGCGCGCGCCAAAGTTCATTGGCGCTTCACGACGCAAGACGCTCGCATCAAGCTTCATCGGCTTTATCCATCCGTTTCACGTTGACGGAGTAGTAGTGGCTCATCCTGGTGAGACGCGCCCGGCGCAACCGCCCTGGCCGGGTTTGCGTCGCGGAGGGTTTCGATCAGGGCCGGCAAGAGGCCCAAATGCTCCAACTGGAAATAGCCCGGCTGATCGGCCGGAGGCGGCTCGGCTGCTTCGTACGCCCAGGTGACGTGGTAAGGCACGTACCACTCAGGATCGCGATAGGGCGCCAGGAGTTGCTTGAACCTGGCCTGGGCGTCGGCATACAAGTGCTCGGCGTGCCAGAGGGTGTCGTCCGCGTCGAAGGCAATGACGTCAAAGTTGGGCATTGTAGACCTGCACCTGTCGTCCGTCTTTGACTATCTTGCCATCTTTGATGACTGCTTCTTCGCCGCGCTCGAGCACGGTCGCCAGGTCGAGTTCTTCGGTGAGGGCGCGCGAGATTTCGAGCAGGTAATCGCGCTGCCGGACGCGGAAATCGGGGAGCATGGTCACAGTTGCCGGGCGGCGCGCTGCCGCCTGGGGTCAGAGTATACCGCAGAAAGCGACTCTATACCGCCGACAGCGACGCCAGCGGCGCGGGGGACGGCGGCGGGATCCGGCGGGCCAGCGGCACGGTCACCGTGAAGAACACGTTGATGGCGGGGAACACCGACGCCAGCAGCGGCACCAAGCACCCGGATTGTTCAGGGACGTTCACGACGCAGGGGTACAACCTGATTGGGATCAACACGGGTTGCTCCGGCTTTACAAATGGCGTGAACGGCGACCAGGTAGGAACGAGCGGCAGCCCGCTCAACCCGCAACTCGGGCCGCTGTCCAATAATGGCGGCGCGACGCTGACCCATGCCTTGCTCACGCCCAGCCCGGCGATAGACAAAGGCAACCCGGCCACGCCGGGGAGCGGGGGCAACGCCTGCGCCGCGACCGACCAGCGCGGCTATGCCCGCCCGGTGGATGGGGACAACAACGGCAGCGCCTTGTGCGACACGGGTGGGTATGAACTGGGCGCGGTTCCGCCCCCGGCGCCTGTGACCACGACGACTACAGTCACCATCACCTACGCCTACGACAAACTGTATCGCCTGACGAGCGCCCAATACACCAATGGCACGGTGTTCACATACACCTACGACGCGGTTGGCAATCGCCTGACCCAGCAGACGCTCACGCAGACGACCGTCTACACCTATGACATTGCCAATCGGCTGACGAATGTTGGCCCGATAACCTACACCTGGGATGCGAACGGCAACTTGCTCGGCGATGGCGCGAGCACGTATGCCTACGATGCCGCCGACCGGCTAATTACAGTCACGCAGGGCGCGAACACTTACATCTTTGCGTACAACGGCCTGGGCGACCGCTTGCGGCAGACGGTGAACGGCACGCCGACAACCTATACGCTGGATCTCAATGCTGGCCTGACGCAAGTGCTGGCGGATGGGACACATGCGTATCTCTATGGCAACAGCCGCATTGCCCAGCAAAGCACGACGAGTACGGACTATTTCCTGGGCGATGCGCTAGGGAGCGTGCGCCAACTGGTGAGCGTAACAGGGACGGTGACGCTGGCGCGGAGTTATGAGCCGTATGGGAGTACGTTGAGCAGTGCGGGGAATGGCACGACCAGCTATGGCTTCACTGGCGAATGGCATGATGCGAACACCAATTTGCTGTATCTCAGGGCGAGATATTACTC
>DATDRS010000062.1:0-7172 GCA_035291605.1 Anaerolineales bacterium
CACTTTGGCCAGATCGGCGACAAACCGCTGGTAACGTTCACCTTGCATCCAAACGCGCCGCACGTCACGCTCTGAAAAGGTCGTTTCCGGCGTCATCTTGCCCGTGAGCTTGCCCATGCCCAGGCTGCTGCGCGCCAGCACGCCGATATCATGTGCCTGGCAGTACGGCAGGGCATCTCTTTCCGGGCGGCGGTGAATCATCGAGTAGCCCAGCTGCAGCACGTCCATCCCACCGGCGGCTTGGTCAAAATGCACGGTGTGTTGAAAGTCGTCGGTCGAGACGCCAAAGAATAGAATCTTGCCCTGCCGACGCAGGTCGTGGAAGGCCTCGACGAAGACCTCGACGTTCTCGTCCCACCCCACGTGACACTGATAAATGTCAATCCTGTCAACGCCCAGTCGCTTCAGGCTGGCCTCACATGACTCGAAAACCATTTCTTTCTTGACGTACGCATTGGGCCGCTTATCCACGGAGTGCCACAGCCCGACTTTCGTGGCGATAATGACCTGGTCGCGCGCCGCGCCTTTGAGCCACTGCCCGAGGATTTCTTCCGAGTGGCCGCGCCCATAGATGTCGGAGGTGTCAAACAGGTTTACACCGAGCTCGAAGGCCCGGGCAATGGCGGAGAGCGACTCGTGGTCGTCCACGGGGCCCCAGGCGTCTCCACCGATGGCCCACAGCCCCAGCCCGATTTCCGAGACCTGCAATCCGGTCTTACCCAGGCGTCGATATTTCATGGCGGCTACTCATCGAGGCGGCTGGCTATTACCTGCCTGTCAGCTCGACCTGAACGTTGTCCGTCCCGGTGCGGTCGAGGAAGAGTGCCCGCTTGCCCTGAGTTCCCTGGTG
This sequence comes from Anaerolineales bacterium, assembly GCA_035291605.1. GTDB lineage: Bacteria > Chloroflexota > Anaerolineae > Anaerolineales > UBA6663 > DATDRS01. The sequence goes on from DATDRS010000062.1 coordinate 851, forward strand.
AGGCTGCGGTTCGCCAGGCGCCAGGTCGTGCGCCGACAGCGCCAGGCTGGCTTCACTCACATCGTCAACGCCGAGGCACAGATGGTGAAGACCTGGCCCATGCGCTGCCAGCCAGGCCGCCAGGGGATGTTCAGCCGTCAGTGGCTCCACCAACTGCAGGTGCGTGTTACCCAAATCTAAGTGCGTCAATCGCACGGCGCCATCATTGATCGTTTCGGTAAAGAGCACCCGCAAACCAAATCTGTCGCGCCAGATTTGCAATGCCGCGTCAGTATCTGCCACGACGATGGCCACATGATCCAAACGCTTGAACATGACAGACCTCCAAAAAACGAGCGGGGCGCTAGCTCAACATGGGCGGCCACACTCGGCGCAGGTTTCGTTCTCTTCGAGACGATTGATGTAAAAGCCAACGCCGCCGGAAATCCACAGCGCCACGCGGCTGATGAAGTCGAGCAAGGCCAGGACCGAATCCAACTAGCGCGCTTCGCCGCAAATTCTAGGTCATGATCGAACCGCCGTTTACATGAATCGCTTGACCCGTGATGTAGCTCGCATCCTCTGAGGCAAGAAAGGTCACGAGGCCAGCCACTTCAGCGGCCGAGCCGGCTCTTTTCAGTGGGATCCGAGATATGGCTTCCTCCAAGTATTCGCCAGGCGCATATCCGCCCAGGAGCCTGCCCCACTCACGATCGTTGTACTCCCACATGCTGGTCTCAATAATTCCTGGACAGTAGGCGTTGACGGTGATGTTGAAAGGTGCAAGTTCAAGCGCCAGGCTCTGCGTGAGGCCGACCACTCCCGCCTTGCTGGCGGCATAGTGAGGCGTGAATGCTCGGGCCTGCCGCGCCTGGCCCGAGGCGGCATTTAGGATTCGCCCACCGCCCTGCTTAATCATCTGGCGCGCGGCCGCCTGGCAGCATAGGAAGACACCCTTGGCATTCACCGCCATGACGCGGTCCCAGTCCTCATCTTTGATCTCATCCAGCCTTGCAATGGCGATCACCCCGGCGTTGTGTACTGAGACGTCGAGGCGCTGGAATTGATTCACGGCGCGCTCAAACAGCGTTTCCACCTGGTCTCGGTCGGAGACGTCCACGATGTCCGCCAAGACCCGTGACCCAAGGCGTATCGCCTCAGCGGCGACCAACGACACCCGTTCCTCGTCGGCGCACAGGATGAGATCTGCACCTTCCGAGGCGAACCGCATGGCAATGGCCTCCCCGATGCCCCGGCTCGCGCCGGTGACCAGGACGACCTTACCTTTGAACCGATGGGGGATTATCATTGACTACGGCGAAAACAAGGCACGCCAGTGGCATCGTGTCGCCTACTGCGCCAGGAAGTGGCGCACATGCTCAAATCCCGACTTACCGCTGGTCAGAACCGGCAGGCCGAACTCGATTTCCGGCTCCGGGTAGCTGAGCAGGATGGAGGACATGGAAAGCTGAGCGAGAACGACACTGGAAAGGGCTTGCCGCTCGACCGAATCTCGGATGGCTCTCGCCAAACACTCGTTGTGCCCCGCTACATCGCCTCTCGCAAGCCTATCCCAGGCCTCCGGCAGGGAGCGTTCCTGGATAACCACTTTCTGCCTCAGCCGTGAAGCCGTCTCCTCAAGAAGGCTGCGCGTGCTGGAAACGGTTGGCCCATGCGTTGCTAGAATCAGCACCGTTCCTCCCAGGCGGGCAGCCTGTTCCAGCATGGGTTGGTCGATTTGGAACACAGGCACCCCTTTTGAGGCAAGGGCCGCTTGCACGGCTCGATAGGCGCGGTTCATGGTCGAGCATGTGATCAGGATCGCATCGACGCGGCCCAAGACCGCCAAATCCTTGGCGTAGCGGACAAAGGCCCTCACATTAGCGGCAGGTGGATAGAACTCGCCCCGCGCGTGCGCCTCCATGAAGTTCAGTTGGACGGCATCGTTGCCTGCGTTGACGAGCTGCGCCCCGGGCAAATACCGTCGGCCGAAAAAGTTGGACCACAGGGCAATCCAAGACGATCCGTTGAGCAGCCCGAGTCGTTTCCCCAGCAGTTCCGGTGCGCCTTCAGATTCCCTACCAAGATGGGCAACGCCCGTGACGCGCAAATAACTCTCGAAAAGCGCGAACGGGTCAAGCAAGATCTGTCGTGCTTCGCTCACGCCTGTATCCTTCTGGCTCTCACGATTCCGGGTGAGCCGCCATCCCGCATCAGCCGCTCGGGCGCGTGGTCTGTATACAATCACCTTTTTCTCAATCTGCCTGACAGGGCTTGAGGGCATTCATCTATCTATACTCTTTGAAGCAGCTTTTGCGCCTGAGGATTGTTGCGTAGAGCCTCATTCACCTGTGAGGTGCGGATGAGATGTGTCAGACGTTTGTGCCAGGTGATATCGCGCCACATGCCGACAAACTGCGGACCACAGAAGTTGCTGGTGGCAATCGCCACCCATTGACCGGTTGAGACGGCTTTCATGACACCCAATTCGCATACCTCCTTAACCCAGTCCCAGGGCAGCAGAGGCCAGTCTTTGTAGTTAATAACGCCCCAGCCTTCGGTCGTCATCAAGGGAAGCTTCGCCGTTCTGGCCGCTAAAGCCAGACGTTCAATTTTGTCGGTCAACAACCCCTGCCAATAGAGCGGCCTATCTTGATAGGTTTGACGGGCTTTCGAAACAAGGTTCTTATAAGCTTGGGGAGAGAAACGGCTATTGGAATACTCTATGATCTTATAGAATTCGCTATCATTCTCAGTGACCATCCAAATGTGATGCTCCAAAAGATCAAAGAACGACAGGTCTTTCTCGGCATAATATTCGACTCGATCGCCATTGAAGGAATAGCAGAGCGGCAAGTCAGGATAGTAATCGCGGATGATCTCAATGGATCGTCTCATCCATCTCATCGAGGTGTCCGTGTGCCAGTATCCCCAGGCGTGTTGAGGCGGATCGTTTTCAAAGAACGGCGCCCATAAGTCTCCCGGCCATTCGTTGCATAGGTCCACATACAGGATGGCGTCGAGTAGTTCATCCCTGGCGATTATCTCAAGGGTGCGCAGCCAACTCAGGGCCATCTTCTCTGGAGAGGTCAGATGCATCCTGGTATTGTCTGTGTCTTCCCGATACCAGGTTGACAAGCCAACCTTGATATTGCGCTTTTTGCATCTGGTGATAAAGAGATTGAGTGCTGGCTGCACGCATACTTTATTGATGTCAGGGCTGCCCCATGCCTGCTGATCCCAGACCGGAAACAGCGTCCACTCTTTCGTGGGGTTTTCGGCAATGAGGTGCGGGTAAGCGTCGATGCGGACGGCGTTATAACCGCGTTCCGCCAGTTCGTCCAGGGCTGTATCCCAGTCTTCATAGCCTGCGCCGGGCCAACGGCGTTCGAGCCATGAAAAATCCCACATGGCAATCGCCAAGGGGGTGATGTTCATACTTATGCCTTCCGGCTTCAGGCAACTCGGCGCGCTGCCTACTTGCTGAACCCGGACATCAGACCGCTGATCATGTTGCGTTGGGCAATTCCGAAGAGGATTATGGCCGGGATGGCTACAAGCACACTGAAGGCCATCGTTGGCCCCCAATCCGTGCGCTGGAACCCCATGAAGTACACAATCCGGACGGGCAGCAGCTGCAGGGTGTCCGTCTGAATAATCGTCAAGGCGAGCTGGAATTCATTCCAACTGTCAACAAACTGAATCATGCCGACCGCCGCCACGCCCGGCAGGGCCAGCGGCACGATCACCCGCCACAGCGCGCCGAGCCGGCTGCACCCGTCAATCATCGCCTGTTCCTCGATTTCCACCGGGATGGCGTCGAAGTAACCCTTCAACCACCAGATGGCCAGGGGAATCCCGCCTATCGCGTAGGTGATGACCAACCCGAGGTGCCGGTTGATCAGGTGGAGTTTCGCCAGCAGCACAAACATGCCGATGAGCATCAGCGTCCTGGGGATCATGTAGAACAGCAGCAAATACATGCCGAAGACGGCTTTGCCGCGGAACTCAAAGCGCGACATGGCGTACCCAGCCGAGGCCGTGATCGCCAGGTTCAAAACGGTGGCTAAGAAGGCGACCGACAGGCTGTTGTAGGTCGAGCGAAGGATCAGCGTGTTGGGATTGTTCAGCACGGCCAGGTAGTTCTGCCAGGTAAATTTGAGCGGCCAGAATTGGATCCGCAAATCGTGCAGGAACTCGGGGGTCTCAAACGAGGTCTTGACCATCCACAGCACCGGGATCATCGTGGTAGCCACGATCACGAGGCCCAGGGCGTAGATGACGAGGAGCCGGGTCGCCTTGCGCGGGTTGAGGCTGCGCCACCAGCTCAACGGCGCAACGGCGCCCGTCCGCCGGGCAGCCGGTCGGTCTAAGGGTCTCAGACTGTCTGGCAGGTCCATGCGCTGTCCTTCCTGTGGCGTCAGACCGCCCGCAATTCCCGTCTCGCGTTCCAGAGGATGACGCCGCCGAGGCCCAGCATCGCCAGCACCGAAACGGCCGCGCCCAGCCCCAGGTGGCTCCAGCGAAAGGCCTCGACCCAGCTCAGAATGGGCAGGGTGCTCGACCCATAGGCGAATTGCTGGCCCATGGCCCCGATGATCAGGAGGATGTCGAAGTGGTTCCACCACCACAGGATATGCAGCATGATGGCGATGCCGATGATCGTGCGCATCTGCGGCAGGGTGACATGGGAGAAGCGCGCTACGGCGCCGGCCCCGTCCACTTTGGCCGCGTCGTACAGCTCATCCGGAATGCCCTGCAGGCCTGACAGCAGCATGAGCGCCATGAAAGGGAAGCCGCGCCAGATGCCGACGACGACCAGGGGCCAGAGCGTCGAATCATTTTGGCCGACCCAGATCTTGGGGTCGTCCAGCAGGCCCCACTGGACGAGATAGTGATTGATCAGTCCGTAGTAGGGGTCGTACATCCACTGCCAGGTGAGCACCATGATCACCGTGGGCAGGGCGATGGGGAGCATGGTCAGCGTCCGGAACAAGCTTCGGCCCGGGAACCTTTCGTTCAGGACGAGCGCCACCCCCAGGCCGATCAAGAATTGCCCGCCGACCACCAGCACCGTCCACTGGATGCTCCTGACGAAAGATTCCTTGAAGAGCTTGGCCACCCCCACATCGCCGGTCCAGAGCTGCTGGTAGTTCCGCAGCCCGACGAACTGAGCGTCGTCGCCCACCCACCCGATGCTGGTGAAGGAGTACCAGATTCCGCTCAGAAATGGATAGATTGAAAATAAGACCAGCCCCACGACGGCCGGCACAATGAACCAGTAGGGGAGCAGGGCCCTTTGGACGCGGGGCCGCGGCAGTCCTAAGCGCATGTTTCACCTCCAGATTGACCGGCTGCCTGCCTTCCCGCAGGCAGCCGGTCGGGTTGTCGCGACACCTCTACGGCTGGTTAAGGATCGTCGCCCCTTGTTCTTCGATGATTTTTTCGGCCTCCGCGAAAGTCATCTTGCCGGCCGCCACGTCCACCAGGGTCGGGGAGACCACGGTGTCCCGGAACTCCGGCAAGTGCGGGTTGAACGGGACCGAGAAAGCCTCGGCCTTGGACAGGTAGGTGCGGATCGTGTCCCAGTTCGGATCGCTCTTGAATGGGTCTTCATTCAAGCCCTTCAGATTGCCCGGGAGCATGCCGTTGCCGTAGGCGTAGACCGCGGCGTTTTCGGGCCTCATGATGAAGAACAGGTACTCGGCCGCTTCGGCCGGGGTCTGGCAGCTCTTGGTCAGCACCATCCCCTCGCCGCCCGCCTGGTAGAACACGTGGTCCTCCGACGTGGCCGGCGTGGGCATGACGCCCAACTTGAAGCTCGGGAAATTGTCGTGGATGATGGGGATGGCGAAGGTCTCGCGCAAGATAATCGCGGCCTTCCCGTCCGCGAACATCTGGTGCAGGGCATCGCCGCCCAGGCCGATCGCCTCCGGCGGCGCAACGCCCAACTGGACCGGGCTGAGGAAAGACTGATACACATCTTGCCCACTCTCGTCCAGGAACCAACCCCACTTGCCGTTTTCCTCGCGGATGACGGCCTGCCCCATCCGCCCCTGGGCGAAGAGCATGCCGTTTTCCCAGACCTTCTCGGCCTCCAGCCGCGCGACGTAGCCCCACTGGACGACGTTGGCGCTGTCAAAGCCGTCTTCGCCGAGGTGTTTGCCGTTGGCGTCGAGGGTCAGGATCTTGGCATTATCAAACAACTGCTCCCAGGTCCAGGGCGTGTCGGCCGCGGCCGGCTGGACGCCGGCCTTCTCCAGGGCGGCGGGGTTGTACAGGAGCGTCAGAATCGGCTCGGCCAGCACCGAGGCATTGGCCACGATCGCCCCGTCGTCGGGGT
>DATDRS010000063.1:0-4998 GCA_035291605.1 Anaerolineales bacterium
GGACCAGCGCGCGCTTGAACACGTCCTCGCGCATGCCCCAGCGCAGGAAGGGATCATACAGCGGGGTGAGCCAGTCGTGCCCGAAAGCGGGGATGTATTTCTCTGACCGCGCCATGATTTCCAGCAGACCCGGCAGGTCTATGGAGGCCTGTCGGGTCTAAACGGAGCCTACAACTTTTGCCCGCGCAGGCGCAGGCTGTTGCTCACGACGAAGACCGAACTGAACGCCATCGCCAGCGCTGCGAGAATGGGCTGCAAGAACCCCAGCGCCGCCGCCGGGATCAAGATCACGTTGTAGAAAAACGCCCAGAACAGGTTCTGCTTGATCGTGCGCATCGTGGCGCGCGAGAGGCGGATGGCGCGCGGCACGCCCCGCAGGTCGCCGCTGATGAGCGTGACCGGCGCCGCCGCCATTGCCACGTCGGTCCCCGTGCCGATCGCGATCCCCACGTCGGCCAGCGCCAGCGCCGGCGCGTCGTTGATGCCGTCGCCGACCATCGCGGCCACGCGGCCTTCGCCCTGCAATTTCTTGACCTCCGCCGCTTTGTCGCCCGGCAGAACCTCGGCCAGCACTTCATCCACGCCGGCCGCCTTCGCGATCGCTTCCGCCGTCTTGCGGTTGTCGCCGGTGATCATCACCACTCGCAAACCGAGCCGGCGCAGTTCGGCGATCGCCTCAACCGAACCCTCTTTGAGCGTGTCGGCGACGGCGATCACCCCGGCCACCTGGCCGTCAATCGCCGCCAGCATCGCCGTCTTGGCCTCGGCTTGCAGCCGCTCGACCTCGCGCTCCAGGCCGTTCAAGACCAGGCCGCGCTCGACCATCATCCGCACGTTGCCGACCAGCACTTCCCGCCCGTCCACGTGCGCCGCGATGCCGTGGCCAGACTCGGCCTTGAAACCGGAGGGCTGGGAGAGCGCCAGCCCGCGCGCGCCCGCGGCGGCGACGACGGCCTCGCCAAGGGGATGCTCGGAGCCGCGCTCGGCGGAAGCGACCAACTGTAATAAGTAATCAGTGGTCCGTGATCGGTGATCAGTGGTATGGTTCACCGATGACTGTTGACTGTTCACTGATAACTGATCACTGATCACGATATCCGTGACCGTCGGCTGCCCCTTCGTGATCGTCCCCGTCTTGTCCAGCACGACGGTGGTGATCTTCCCCGCGCGTTCGAGCGCCTCGCTGTTCTTGAACAGGATGCCGTGCTCCGCGCCTTTGCCCATGCCGACCATGACCGCCGTCGGCGTCGCTAACCCCAGGGCGCACGGGCAGGCAATCACCAGCACGGCCACGGCGTTGATCATCGCGCGCTGGAAGAGGAAGTTGAGCGTGTGCTCGCCGCTGAAGAAGAACCAGCCGATGAACGTGATGGCCGCGATCGCGATGACCGTCGGGACGAAGACCGACGAGACCTGGTCGGCCAGCCGCTGCACGGGGGCCTTGCTCCCCTGCGCCTCCTGCACCAGCCGGACGATCTGCGCGAGCGCAGTTTCCCGGCCAACTTTCGTCGCCTCAAACCGGATCAGCCCCTGCTTGTTCAGCGTCGCGCCCACGACCTTGTCGCCGGGGCGTTTCTCCACTGGCAGGCTCTCACCCGTGAGCATGGACTCGTCCACGGCAGACTTGCCTTCGATCACCACGCCGTCCACCGCGAACTTCTCGCCGGGGCGCACCATCACGACGTCGCCCACGAGCACTTCGTCCACGGGGATGTCTGTCTCCACCCCCTCGCGCACGACGCGGGCGGTCTTGGCCTGGAGGCCCATGAGTTTCCTGATGGCGTCCGAAGTCCGACCCTTGGCGCGGGCTTCGAGGAACTTGCCGATCACGATCAGCGTGACGATCACCGCCGCGGTCTCGAAGTACAGGTGGCCGAGGGCGTAGTGCGCCAGTTTGTCGGCCAGCAAAACTGCCACGCTGTACAGGTAGGCCACCGTCGAGCCCATGGCGATGAGCACGTCCATGTTCGCGCTCTTGTTGCGCAGGGCCTTGTACGCGCCGACGTAATACTGCCAGCCCACGTAGAACTGCACGGGCGTCGCGAGGGCGAAGAACAGCCAGTCGAGATACGGCCAGTGATACAACTGCGGCAGGAAGTCGTGCAGGTCCTCGACGTTGTGGACAATGTCCCGCGACATGGACAGCAGGAACAGTGGAATAGTGAAAAGCAGGCCCACGACGAGCAGACGCCGCTGACGCGCGATTTCCTTCTCCCGCGCGATCTGCTCGGCGTCCTCGGCGCTGGCCCCGGCCTCGATTGTCTCGAACCCTGCCGCGTGCACTACCTTCCGGAGATCGGCCTGGCTGACGAGGGTGGGGATATACTTGACGCGGGCGGTCTCGGTCGTGAAGTTTACGGCTGCCTCCGTCACGCCTTCGAGCGCGGCCAGCGCCTTTTGCAGCCGGCGCGCGTCGTTGTCGTCGGCCATGCGGCGGATGGGGAAGACGCCCTCGCCCATCGCCACGGCGTAGCCCGCCCGCTCCACGCGCGCGATGATGTTTTCCAGCCCAAGTTTGGAGGCGTCAAATTCCACCGTCGCCCGTTCCGAGGCCAGGTTCACGGCCGCCATCTGCATCCCGTCGAGCTTCTTCAGGTTGCGCTCGATGGTCGCCACGCAGTTCGCGCACGTCATGCCGGTGATGGGGAGGGTGAGTTGCTTGGTTGATGCCATTATCCACTCATTTCCAGGAAGTGATACGTGAGGCGTGAAGCGTAACGGCTCACGCCTCACATTTCACTACTCTACCGGATAGTCAATCTCCGCCAGCAGCGCTTCGATCTGCTCGCGGGTCGCCGGGTCGTCGTAGCCGATGGTCACCAGCCTTGTATCCACGCTCCCCTCGACGCTCTTCACGCCCGGAATGTCCCCGACTTCCACTTTGATGGTGTGGACGCAGTGGTTGCACGAGATGTTGGGGACTTTGACAGTCATCGTAGTCATGTTGATCTCCTTTGGAGTTTGGGATTTGAAGTTTTGCCCTACACTTTCGTCGCCGTGTCGAAGACCTGCGCGATCTCCTTCAAAACCCGCTCGCGCTCGGCCCGGTCTTCTCCCTGGATAGCGGTAGTGACGCACGAGTGCAGGTGGCCGTCGAGCAAGACCGTGCTGACCTTGTTCAGCGCGGCCTGCACCGCCTGAATCTGCTTGATCACGTCAATGCAGTACTCGTCCTGCTCCAGCATCCGCTCGACGCCTCTGACGTGCCCGGCGATGCTCTTCATCCGTTTGAGGGCTTCGGTCTTGGCAGTCTCCATATCGTCTCTCCTACCCCCCCCCATAGGGGGTGGGGTAATCTAAGCGTGATTTTAGCACTCCCCTACCTGTTTTGTCAAGAAGAATTGTCACTTCTTGGGGGTGAGAAAAATCACCTATACTGGCGTTGCGGGTCAGAGGAGGGTAAACTCTCCAGCATGGATGAGAAACCACGCCTGCTCCTCGTGGACGACGAAGCGGCTATAACGACCAACCTGGCCCCCTTCCTCGAACGCTCCGGCTTTGCCGTGACCGTCGCCGCCGACGGCGAAGAAGCCCTGCGCCAGATGGACGCCTCCCCCCCGGCCATCGTCATCATGGACGTGATGATGCCTAAAGTGGATGGCCGCGAGGCCCTGCGCCGCCTGCGTCGCGCGGGCAACTGGACGCCGGTGATCCTGCTCACCCAGGTGGGCGAGTCCAGTGAACGCGCCATGGCGCTGGAAGAGGGCGCGGACGATTACCTCAACAAGCCCTTCGACCCGCACGAACTCGTCGCCCGCCTGCGTGCGGTCTTGCGCCGGGCCAGGCCGGGCCAACCCCCTCTCGCCGCCGCCCAGCGGTTGGTCAGCGGGGCCCTGATGATTGACCGCACCTCGCACCGGGCCTGGCTCAACGGTAAAGAACTGATGCTCACCCCCAAAGCCACGGCCCTGCTCGAATACCTCATCACGCACCCCGACGAACTCATCAGCCGTGACCGGCTGCTGGATGCCGTGTGGGGCTGGGACTACCCCGCCGGGACGCGCACCGTGGACACGCGCATCGCCGAACTGCGCAAGGCGCTGGGCGACGATCCGGCGCAGCCCACTTTCATCGAGACCGTGCCCGGACAGGGCTATCGCTTTGTTGGAATGGTGGAGAGTAAGGCGTGAGGGGGCGCTGGGCCTGGCTCACCGCCGTCATCCCGGCGAGCCTGGGGATTTCCGCTGCCTTCTTCCTCGCCAGCGGCGCCGTCAACAACCTGGTCATCCGCGCGCGGGTTGACCTGGGCACGCTTTCACTCCTCGCCGGGCTGGCGCTCTCGGCGCTGCTCGCGCTCGGCCTCGCCCTCCACGCCTGGCATCGCCGGACGCTTACACAAACCGCCGCGCTCGCGCAGGCGCAGGCGGCGAATGAGCGCCGCCGCTTTTTGCAGCGGCTGGATCACGAGCTGAAGAACCCGCTCACCGCCATCCGGGCCGGGTTGGCGAACGTCGCCGACGCCTCGGATGGTGGGGCGCAGCGCGAGGCCATGTCCAGCGTGGAGGCGCAGGTGAAGCGCGTGAGCCGCCTCACCGCCGACCTGCGCAAGCTCGCGGAATTGGAGATGCGCCCGCTCGAGCGCTCGTCGGTAAACCTGGCCGAATTGTTGCAGCAGGTCGTCGAATTTGCGCAGGACCGGCCCGAAGCCGAAGACCGCCGGCTGACGCTCACGCTCCCGCAGGCGCCGTGGCCGCTCCCCGCGATCCTCGGCGACCGTGACCTGCTCCTGCTCGTGATCCACAACCTGCTCGACAACGCCCTCAAGTTCACGCGCCCCGGCGACACCATCGAGGTCCGCGCGTTTGAGGACGGCGACTCGGTCGTGATCGAGGTGGCCGACACCGGCCCCGGCATCGCCGACGAAGACCTGCCGCACGTGTGGGAAGAACTGTACCGGGGCAAGAGCGCGCGCGGTGCGCCGGGCAGCGGGCTGGGCCTCGCGCTGGTGCAGGCCATCCTCCTCCGGCACGGGGGCCAGGTCACACTCCGCAGCCGCGC
>DATDRS010000064.1:0-4184 GCA_035291605.1 Anaerolineales bacterium
CGACGTGCGTGGCTGGCCGCCGGGCGAGGCCGAGAAATACACGCCAATTCTAGAAGCCTGCTATGATCACGGGGGATGGTTTTATGGCCTGTTTGACGACCGGCGACTCATCGGCGCCGCTGTGCTGGAGAGCCGCTTCATCGGCAAGAACGGGGACCAGCTCCAACTCAAGTTTCTTCACCTCAGCCGCACTTATCGAAACCAGGGGTTGGGCCAGCGGCTATTCGACTTGGCCAAATCCGAAGCCAATCAACGGGGAGCGAAAAGCATCTATATTTCGGCAACCCCCTCTGAACATACCATCGGCTTTTACCTGCGCTTGGGGTGTAAAGTCACGCCCGAGCCAGACGCTGAGTTGTTTGAGCTAGAACCAGAAGACATTCACCTTATTCTGACGGAACTTTCGCCGCTGACTACGGCGACCTCTTGCTTTATCTTCAAGCCGCTTTGAGTGTAGAATGAAGACGTATTACGCGACCCCGAACGATAAGCGGAGACTCCCCTGGAAAAGGTTCTCAATGCACTACGGCATCTACACTCCCAACTATGGCGCAGAGATGAGCGCCCGGGCGCTCGCCGAGCTGGCTCGTGAAGCCGAAGAAGCTGGCTGGGAGGGCTTCTTTATCTGGGATCATATCCAGGTCAGTAAGAGCCTGCGCGCGCCGGTGCTCGATCCGTGGGTCACTCTGGCGGCCATCGCCGTGAACACAAAGCGCATCCGTCTCGGCGCGGCCGTCACCCCAGTCGCACGCCGTCGCCCCTGGAAACTCGCCCGCGAGACCGTGACGCTTGACCATCTCTCGCAGGGCCGCCTCATTCTGGCCGTCGGCCTGGGTTTTCCACTGGACGCCGAATTCGCTCACTTCGGGGAAGACCCCGACGCGAAAGTCCGCGCCGCGAAGCTGGATGAAGGCTTGGACATCTTGGCCGGTTTGTGGCGCGGCAAGCCCTTCACGTATCACGGCCAGTATTACTCGATCGCAAAAACCGTCTTCTTGCCGCGCACTTTCCAGTCACCGCGCATCCCGATCTGGGTCGGCGGCTTCTGGCCACACAAGGCGCCCTTTCGCCGCGCCGCGCGCTGGGATGGGGCGTTCCCGTTGAAAACGGGGGGCGCGATGAAGAAGAAGGACTTGGAAGACATACGCGCGTATATCCAGCAACATCGGACCGCCACGACACCCTTTGACCTGGTGATGATAGGCTATACGCCGGGCAACGATGCGGACAAGGCTCGTAAGATTATTGCACCTTACCGAGCTGGCGGACTGACCTGGTGGCTGGAGAGCCTGTTCCAGGTACATGATTCGATTGCGGCCATGCGGCGGCGCATTCGACAAGGCCCGCCTCAGGTGGAGTAATGCGGTCGTCTAAAGCATCTGAGCCTAATCTGGTTCACCGTGTGGTCCAGCATCGTGCATGGCGGGATAATGGCGATTCGGTCGCTCATCAGTCCTGCGAATGTTGGTCATCTGTTGGGAGATGTGCCCGCCTTGCTAATCATGGCAGCGACATTGGCATTTCTGACACAAAGAGGAGAGAAGGCTGCTGTGGCCTAACATCATAACCCGTCGCCGGACAGGGGTCGCCCGAAGGGTATTTCTTGCTCATCGGTCGGTCGAAATCCTCAGCATCAACCTCGGGCGCGCACGTTGACGGTCTTGGAGACCCCACACGTCTGTCTATCTGATTGGAGCGTTCACAATGCGAGAAGCTGAGTTTCTGAATCAACTCTACACGCTGCTGGATGCCCCCGTGGTAGGTCTGGATACCCAACAGAAGCTACAGCTGATTCGAGATATTTGCGACGAAACCCAGCGTGCCAGCGAACAAGGCAAGTCGCTTACCTGTCGCATGGTGCCTTTCATTACCGGGCGTCGCCCCACGGACGAGGCGGCCCATCCAGGCCTGGGATCCAGTGACAACTCCAGCATGATCCTGTCCGCCGGCCTGGCGGATGAAAACTGGACCTATATCCTGTACACCCTGGGCGGGCTGGACGCTTATACCCCGGAGATGTTGCAGGAGATAGCCCTTGATATCACCCTGTCCTTTTGTGGAACAGACGCCTCTCAAACCACGATGCCCATTCCCGGATGGAACAAACGCCCGGTCACGCCAGCGATTCTTGATACAACCGCAACGAGCAGGCCGATCTTGAGTCCCATCTCTCTGGCAGACGCAAGCGAGCGACGCCTGGTTGTGAAGCTGTCCCCATCCGAGGATTTCCTGCCGGGCGCCACCTGGCGCTGGCAAGACCTGGACCAACAACTGCAGGCATCGGCTACAGATGATGCCGACCCCTTTACCTTCGGCCATCTGTTTACGCAAATGCTTCAAGTGCAGCTGCGAGTCACCCGCCGCCAGATGCCGGTGGCCTCGGCCTATACCTGGATTGACATTTGCGACACCCGGCGATGGGGCTCTCTGTACCAGCGGATCATGGACCGGCTAATCAAACCCGACACCGAGAGACAGGCCAGGAAAGCCGGCTTAGACACCCTAGACCATGCCTACCATCCCTGGTTTCCGATCCTGCTGATCGGTTCGGACAAGGCGGCCCTATACACACGCGCCTTGATCGAGGATATCGCCTACAAAAAACGCCATTTGACCGATCCCCGCTGGTTAATGCGGGTCGGGCTGTATCTGGAGTTTCTGACCTGCCTCGGCATCTTTGAAGCCGTCAAAGAAGAGGTCGGCGATCTGCTCACCCCGGCGGAAAGAGCGGCTTTTGAAAGCAGCCCTTTCTTCGCCGAAATCCGGCGGCGGCTCAATCCGAGGGGATGGCGCGAAGTTTGGAAACTGAAAGACATCGTTTTCCCCAAATTTGGCGCCCCGCATACTGGCCCGGTCTCAGCACTCAATTTGCTCCAAAAGCGCAAGGCTATCCTGGCGTTTCTCGTCGTCCACCATCAGGACCTAAAGCACGCGATTGAGCTGGCCGGACCAAACGTCTACAATGCGCAAGAGACTTGGCACCGCGTCTTTCGGGATGCAGAGCGGGCCGTGCTGCGCAAAACGCCCCTGGCATTTCCAGAGCTGGCATATCTTAACACCCAGGTTAAGGATTTTGTTCTCTGGCATCAACAAGGCGAGCTGGATCTCCCTGGCCTGAAATGGGCGCCCAAGCAATTCAGCGCCATGTTCGGCGATCAAGACGGCTTATTTGCCGCGGCCTGCCATCAGTACCGGGCCTCCATGAACGAAGTCGCCGAATGGGCCAAACAGCGCCGCTTGATGGACTACACAGGAAACGAATGTATACCGATCATGGTGAGTCTCTTGCAGGCGTATATGGGAGGCCAGAAGACACGGCTGGAGCGCCTGCAACGCCGGGACGGCTATTCCGGTCACATGGACATTGAGGCCGAGCTGCCGGGGGAGTTAAAGGTCTCGACGGAACAGGTCGTTGCGTTGCTGACCGAGGTCCCCATTTTCGAGATGCTATCCGAAGACGAGCGCCTTCAGCTAGCCAGAACGGCCCGCACGATCTCCCTGGGCCCCATGGAGCGAATTATTATTCAAGGGCGTGAAGGGTCTTCCCTGTTCCTGGTTGGAGAAGGCCGTCTTGAAGTGCTGGTCCGCCAAGCCGATGGCACAGACCAGCTGGTGGACATCAAGAAAAGAGGCGACGTGATCGGCGAAATCTCCTTGCTGACCGGGGCGCCCCGAACGGCGACGGTCAGAGCGATCGAGAGCGCGGTCGTTTATGAAATCGGCAAACATCAATACGAGCCGATCATTCGAGCCAGGCCAGAGCTTGTGGAAGAATTGGGTGCGATCATGGAGAAGCACATCGAGAGTATGCGCCAACATCGGGAATCTTATGAAGCCGGGCTGGAAACATTGAACTTCAGCCAGCGCATCCGACGATTCTTTTTCGGAAGCGCCGACGATCTAAAACGCGGGTAATTGTTTACCGGGTGTCACTCTTCCCGGGAGTCCTCCATGAACAACTCACCTACTATCGAAGTCCTAAACCTGCACAGATCCTTCGGCGAGACCAAAGCCGTGCAGGGCGTCAGTTTTGAGGTGCGGCCAGGCGAGATTTTCAGCCTGCTCGGCCCGAATGGCGCGGGCAAGACGACGATAATTTCCATGCTCTGTTGCTTGTTACGCCCGAACGAGGGCGACGCGCGGGTGATGGGACATTCCATCCGCTCCGACCCCCTGGACGTCAA
>DATDRS010000065.1:0-2545 GCA_035291605.1 Anaerolineales bacterium
CGAGATCGCGCACCACCGCGTCCGGCGGGTTCGCTTCGAGCAGGAAGTGATGCCGTGACACAGTATTGTCATCCGGCGGCATCTGGATGTGGCAATCCATCGCGCGGCCAAACACAAATGTGTCGTGTTCGTCGAAGCGAAAATGTTTTCCGCGCAATGCTCCGGCCACGACTTCAAGTTTTACTTTGGCGGACATGGTGATTTGGAACGTCTGTTTTTCCGGTGGCTTCCACACATTGCGTTTGGAGTCCCGGCTTCAGCCGGTTCCCTCCGCCCTGCCGCCTGAAGGAAGGGCTACTTCATCTGGATTGATCCGCCGCAGGCAGGCGGCACGTTGATGCCAAATGACTGGACATCCGCCGCCCTCCGTTTTACAACACGGGCATGCCGATGCCGCAACCGGTCAGCGAACCCGACGTTTTGAAACGGGTCACCCTCCGCCTCGTCGGCGATCACGAACGCGAGGCCTTCGACCGCACCCTGGAAGCAAAGCACTATCTGGCCAAGGCCCGCCTGGCCGGCCAAACGCTCCGCTACGTCGCGGAACTCGACAGGCAATGGGTCGCCTTGCTCACCTTCAGCGCCGCCGCCCTCCACCTCAAGGGCCGCGAGCAATGGATTCGTTGGAGTCCGCGCCAGCGGGCCCGCCGGCTCGGCCGGGTCGTCAACCACAGCCGCTTTCTGGTCCTGCCCGACCGCCAGCGCTATCCCAATCTCGCCTCCCGCGTGCTCGGCCTGGCCCTGCGCCGGCTCAGCGACGACTGGCAGGCGCGGTGGCAGCATCCCGTGCTGATCGTCGAGAGTTTTGTCGATGAGACGCGCTATCGCGGCACCTGTTACCGGGCCTGTGGCTTCGCGGCCGTCGGCCTGACCGAGGGCTACCGTCGCGCCAGCCGCGACTTCTATCAGGAGCACGGCCAGCCCAAGCAACTCTACTTGCGCGAACTCCGGCCCAAGGCCCGCTTGATCCTGCGCCGCGGCCGGCTGCCGCCCGACTTGGCCGAACACGAGGAGCAGATCGCCGGCCCCTGCCCCTGGCGCGCGGGCGAACTGGGCTCGCTCCTGGAGCGCTTCCGGGTCCTGCGCGACCCGCGCCGTGGCCACGGCCTGCGCCATCGCCAACCCTTCGTGCTGGCCTGCGCGGCCGTCGCCACGCTGATGGGCAGCAGCGGTTACCAGGCCTTCGAGGACACCTGCAAAAAGTTCACGCAACGCCAGCTCAAGGCCCTGGGCTGCCAGCAGGACCCGGCGGGCCGTTACGCCGCGCCGAGCGACAGCACCTTCTGGCGCGGGCTCACCCGCCTCGACGCGGTCCACTTCGAGTCGGTCGTCGGGGCCTGGCTGTTGGAGCAGGAAGTGTCGGTGCTGGAACGGTTGGCCGTCGATGGCAAGGTGCTGCGCGGCAGCGGACGCCGGGACGGCCAACCCCTGCAACTCTTCTCCGCCGTCAGCCACCGCCTGCGCCTGACACTGGCGCAAGTGCCGATTGACCAGAAGAGCAACGAGATTCCCGCCCTGCCGCCGCTGCTGCGCTCGCTGCCTTCACTGGAAGGCACGCTCATCACCGCCGACGCGCTGCACTGCCAGCAGGAAAGCGCGCGCGTCATCACCCAGGAACTGGGCGGGGATTACTTGTTCGGGTTAAAGGGCAACCAAAGTGGCGTCCTGGAACGCGCCGAACGCCTGCTGGCCCAGCAGGCTTTTCCCCCCTGACGCGGACGTGGCGTGGGAGCAAGGCCACCACCGGCTCGGCCGCCGCCGGCTCAAGCGCGTGACGGTCAGTCCGGAGGAGATCGGCCTGTGCGGCTGCTGGCAGGTGCTGGCCGTGCGGCGCGAGCGGGAGCCACTGGGACGCCACGCCAAACCGCCGAGCGACGAGATCGGCTACTACGCCACCAGCGTTGGGGCCGCACAACTCAGCGACGCCGAACTGCTCCAGGCGATTCGTGACCACTGGCGCGCCATCGAGAACGGCGCGCATCATCGCCGCGACGTGAGCTTTGGGGAGGATGCCAGCGGCGTGTCCCAGCGGGGCGCGGCCCAAGTGATGGCGTGCCTGCGCAACCTGGCGCTGGGCGTCTATGAACTGGAGCAAGAGCGCGGGCGGGTGAAGTCGCCGAGCGCCAAGTCGCGCGGGCGGCAGATGACCTTCGCCGCAGCGCTGGCCTTGCTGGGGCGATGAAGACCCCGCAGCCCAAGCGGGTCTGTGGAGGGATCAGGTACCGCCGCCGCCGCTGGCCGTACGCCAGAGATCCGCCGCGGTGGCTGGAAGCCTGTCTGGCTTGGCCAGCAGGAGCCTGCGGCGCCGGTTTCCGGCACGCCGCGCCTCCCGCTGCGCTCGCGCCGCCGTCCCCACCGGCATCGCTCCCCTCCAGTTTTCGCAGATGAATGAACCCTGTTGACGCGGTTAAACAAGGTTAAGGTCGTGGTTGACGACGCGACCGGGAATGTCATTATGTAATGTTTCAGTCACATGTCCGCTTTTTTGTCTAAAGCGCAGCGGCGGCATGCAGTAATCCTCGACATCCTTTCCGGGGAATGGGAT
>DATDRS010000066.1:0-5014 GCA_035291605.1 Anaerolineales bacterium
GCCTATGATCTGCCCGACGAAACGGCCTACGCCGAGACCTGCGCCGCCGTCGGCATGGTCTTTTGGAATCACCGCATGTCCCAGTTGACCGGCGACGGCAAGTACGCCGACGTGATGGAGCGCGCGCTCTACAACGGCGCCATCAGCGGCGTGTCGCTGGACGGCCGGCGGTTCTTTTACGAGAACCCTCTGGCGTCGCGCGGCGCCCATCACCGGCAGGACTGGTTCGACTGTGCGTGCTGCCCGCCGAACATCGCGCGCCTGATCGCCAGCGTCGGCGGCTACTTCTATTCCACCGACGCCGACGGCGTGTGGGTGCACCTCTATGCCAGCGGCGAGGCCCGGATGGCGGTGGGGGAGGCCGAGATCACGGCGCGGCAGACCACAAACTACCCGTGGGAGGGGAGGGTAGAAATTACGCTGCATCCCGATCGGCCTCGGGTGTTTGCCCTGAACCTGCGGATTCCCGGCTGGTGCGAGGCCTTCACGGTGAGCATCAACGGCGCGCCCGCCTCCAACTCGACTACACGCCAAGGCTATGCGCGCCTCGCCCGCGAATGGCGCGCGGGGGACATCGTCACGCTCAGTCTGGCTATGCCGGCGCAGTGGGTGCGGGCCAAGCCGGCCGTGCGGCAGATGCTGGGCCGGGTCGCGATCCAGCGCGGCCCGATCGTCTACTGCCTGGAGAGCGCGGATAATCCGATTGCTCCGCTGGATCGCATCGCCCTACCGGAGGGCGGCGGCATCCTGCAAGCCGAATATCACCCGGACCTGTTGGGCGGCGTGACAGTGCTGCGCGGCGACGCGCTGGCGCTGGACGATGGCGCCTGGAACGGCGCGCTCTACCGCGCCAAAACCAAAGCGGACAGCTACAGCCCGATTGAGATTACCGCCGTCCCCTACTATGCCTGGGACAACCGCGAGCCGGGCGAGATGCGCGTGTGGCTGCGCAGCCGGTAATACGACGAAATTCAACTGCTCTTCTTCGTGTTCTATCTCATCGTCGCCACCCAAGCGCTCTCGCTTGTCGGCAGTCGCATGACCTCGATCGGGCTGGGCATCTGGGTGTTCAGCCACACCGGCAACACCACGCCGCTACTGTTGACGGCCTTCTTCACTGAACTGCCGGGGATGCTGGCCGGCAGCCTGCTGGGCGTCCTCGTGGACCGCTGGGACCGACGGCGCGTGCTGATGCTGGCCGACGCGGGACAGGCCGTCGGGACGCTGATCTTGATGCTTGATTTCTTATTGGGCGGTTTCCGCGTGTGGCACCTTTACTTGATTGCACTGTTGCAGGGGAGTTGCATGGCGTTTCAACAGCCGGCCGAAGATGCGACGACAACGATGCTGGTGCCGGAGCATCACCGCGAACGCGCCAACGCCATCCGGCAGATCGCCTTCCCGCTCGCGGGCGTGGTCGCGCCCGTGCTGACGGGCAGCCTGTACGTCGCCATCGGCATCACAGGCGTCATGGCGATTGACCTCGCCACTTTTCTGGTCGCCGTCCTGGCCATTTATCTCATTCACATCCCGCGCCCCCGGCCGACTGAAGAGGGCCGCGCCGCGCAGGGGCGGATGCTTCAGGAATGGCTCGGCGGCCTGCGCTATCTGGCGGTTCGCCGCCCATTGCTCTACTTCGTGCTCTATCTGACGTTCATCAACTTTCTGCTGAACGGCCCGCTGGAACTGGCCATCCCTTATCTAATCTCGGTGACCGGCAGCGAGGCGCTGATGGGCCGCTTGATGGGCGTGATGAGTTTCGGCGCTTTCACGGGCGCGGTCCTGGTCACCGTTTGGGGGGGCACGCGCCCGCGGATGCACACGCTCATGCCGGGCCTGCTGCTCAGCGGCGTCATGTTCTTGGCCTATGGCACGGCGCGCTCGCCGCTCGGCCTGGCCGTCTCCATCTTTCTCCTCATGGCGCCACTGCCGGTGATGAACGCGCTGTTCTTGTCCATCATGCAGGTCAAGACTCCGCCGGATATGCAGGGGCGGATTTTCGCCGTCGTCGGGCAACTGGGGTTTCTCGGCTCGACGACGTCGTTCCTCCTGACCGGCCCACTGGTGGATCGCTTCCTCAACCCGGCGGTGGGCGCGCCCGCGTGGCGGTGGGTAGAGCCGCTGGTGGGCCGCGCTCCCGGGGCCGGCATCGGGTTGCTGCTCGCCGCCACGGGCGTCATCATCTTCGCGGCGACGCTCGTCGCCTATGGCTCGCCGCAAATCCGCCGCCTCGAAACCAGCTTGCCCGATTACAAGGCGGTGGCAGCCGATAACCCTACGGCTGGAACGGCGCGGCGGCCAGCGCCACGTTGACGGCCTGGCACCAGATGACGAGCGTCCGGTAGGGCGACAGGTCAGTACCGGCGGGGACGGTGTACTCCTGCGCGCCCGACAGGCTCTGCAGCGGCCCGATGACCAGACTGGGCGAATTCATCACCTCGCGGGTGAAGTTGGAGTAGTGCGTGGTGAGGTCGGCCGCGCCGGACAGCGTCACGACGACGACGATGCCAGGATCCATGCTGAAGTCCGGGCTGAAGCGGATCACGCCGCTGGCCGGGTCAAAGGTGTATGACCCGGCGACGTTCACCTCTTCCTTGACGAACGCGCCCGAAACCAGGCGCGGCGTGGGCGTGGCCGGCGGCGGAGAAGTAGGCGTGGGGGGTAGTGGTGTAGACGTGGGAGGCGGCGCCGTCGCCGTGGGCTGGATCGTGGGCGTGGACGGCGCGGTCGTCGCCGTCGCCGCTTCCGTGGGTGGGGCCGAAGTTGAGGTCGCAGGTGGCGCGTCAGGTGTGGCCGGCACATCGGTGACGGCGACGTTGGGCGCGGTCGCCGACGGGGCCACGTTGGCCGTGAGCGACTCGGCGGCGGGCGCGGCGCAGGCCGTCAGGCTGAGCAGCAAAATGAGCGTCAAGATTCGGCGCATAGGTGGTCTGGCTCCTTGTTTCAGAAGATGCTCAGCAGGATAAACGACGGTGCTTACAAAGGTATTAAGGTCCTTCCGCGTGCGGGGATCGATGGCGCGGGCATGGCTTTCTTGCCAGGCGCAACCTGAAGGAGGGGCAGACGCAGAGAAAGAGCGGACACAAAGAGAAACCCGCTTTCCTGGAGAAAGCGGGTTTCTCGTCACGGAAGGTCGTTTCCAAAAGTCAGCGCTTCTTCCAGTCGCGGAAAATTTTCAGCAAATCAGTTTTGACCTGCGGCTCAAGCGACTCTTCGGAGAGGCAGCCCATTAAATGAATCGTCTGCCGCATCTGATCCAGATACCGGCGGCAATTGTCGCAGCCCTCCAGATGCGATTCGAACCGCGCTCGCTCGGTCGGCGGCAGACTCCCCTCTAAATAGTCGGTGACCAGCTCTACCAGCTCCCGGCACGTCAATGCGGTCACGCCCATCTGATCGTTACTTACCTTCCTCAAAGTATGATTCCAACGCCCGCCTCACCTTAGCCCGCGCGCGGTGCAAAAGCACTCTCTGGTTAGTCTCCGAAAGCTCCAGCGCGTTACATACTTCCTCCGCCGTCCAGCCATCCAGGTCGCGCAGCGTGATGACCTCGCGCTGGCTGGGGGGCAGGGCCTCGATGGCCCGCTGAACCTGCGCCAGCGTTTCCCGGGCTAAGAAGCGCTCTTCTGGCATCTCGTTCCACGCCGCCGGTTGGAGCGCCCAATGGCCCGGCGAGGCAGGATCGTCCAGCGCACGGAACCGCTCGGCCGGGACCGCCGGTTCGGCGGGTTCAGCCTCAGGGTCCCAGAACGTCGAGAAGGGGATGGAACGGCTTTCGCGCTGGCCGCGCGTTTTGGCGCGATTCGTGAGGATGCGGAAGATCCAGGTTTTCAGCGCGGCGCGTCCCTCAAAGCGGGGCAGGCCCTCCAGGACGCCCAGCCACGTCTCCTGCGCCACGTCCTCGGCGATGGCCCGGTCGGGAACATACAGCATGGCCAGGCGCACTAACGAGGCGTGATAACGTTCAACCAGCGCTTCGAAAGCGATTTCGTCTCCGGTGCGCAGGGCTTCAACCAGTTTCCAATCTTCTTCAGATATCAACTTACACCCACGTCGGTTCTTCGTAGACCCCGAACACTTCCTTCATCACCCCCACCATCTCGCCCAGGGTCGCATATGCGTGGACGCAGTCGAGGAGGTGGGGCATAGTATTCTCGGCGCCCTGGCAGGCCAGCCGCAGGCGGTCGAGCGCCTGGCCTACCCGCCCGTTGTCGCGCTCGCGGCGCAACTGCCCCAGGCGCTTCACCTGCCGTTGGTAGCCCTGCGGATCCATCTGCAAGATGTGGATGGTGATCGGCTTATCGTCCACATAGTCGTTCACGCCGACGATGGTGCGCGCTTTTTCGTCAATCTCGCGTTGATATTGGTAGGCCGCGTCGGCGATCTCGCGCTGGAAGAAACCCTGTTCGATGGCGGGCAGCACGCCGCCGAGGGCCTCGATCTGGCGGAAGTAATCGCGCGCCTGGGCTTCGATGCGGTTGGTCATTGCCTCGACGAAATACGCGCCGCCCAACGGGTCCACCGTGTTCGCCGCGCCGGACTCGGCGGCGATGATCTGCTGCGTGCGGAGGGCGACGGTCGCGGCCTTTTCGGAGGGCAGCGCGAGGGCTTCGTCCATCGAATTGGTGTGGAGCGACTGGGTTCCGCCGAGGACGGCGGCGAGGGCCTGCAGGGCGACGCGCACGATGTTGTTCTCCGGCTGCTGCGCGGTCAGGCTCACCCCGGCGGTCTGGGTGTGGAAGCGCATCAGCCACGAGCGCGGGTCTTTCGCGCCGAACGTCTCGCGCATCTCGGCGGCCCAAATGCGCCGCGCCGCGCGGTATTTGGCGATCTCCTCGAAGAAGTCGTTGTGCGCGTTGAAGAAGAAGGACAGGCGCGGCGCGAAGTCGTCCACGTCCATCCCGCGCTGAACGCCCCAGCGCACGTATTCCAGCCCGTCGGCGAGCGTGAAGGCGAGTTCCTGCGCGGCGGTGCTGCCCGCCTCGCGGATGTGGTAGCCGGAGATGGAGATGGT
>DATDRS010000067.1:0-14777 GCA_035291605.1 Anaerolineales bacterium
TGCATCACTACAAACTGGGACGTACCCACTGCCAGTTCCGCGAGGACATCCTCATCCCCTACGAGCCGTTCTGCGGCGTGATGGGCGTGGCCCCCAGGGAGCCGGGGCGGCTCAACACGATCCCCCCACGCGAAAACGCGGGCAACATTGACATCCGCCACCTCACGCCTGGTGCGCGGGTGATGTTCCCGGTGCTGGCCCCTGGCGCGCTGTTCTCGTGCGGCGATTGCCACTCGGCCCAGGGCGACGGCGAAGTCAACGGCACGGGCATCGAAACGCCGATGACGGTGAGGCTGCGCTTGAACCTGCTGAAAGGTGTGAAGACCCCTGAACTGCGCTTCGTTACCCCGGCCCGCCAGAAACTCACCGTCGCCGACGCGGGCGGGTACTTCGTCACCACCGCGCACGGGCCGGACCTGTTCAAAGACGCCCAGCAGGCCATGCGCTACATGATTGATTACCTGTCCTCCGAGCATAACATGACGCGCGAGCAGGCTTACTGCCTGTGCGGCGCGGCGGTGGATCTGAAGATCAGCGAGATCGTGGATGCGCCGAACTGGATCGTCTCGGCCTATCTGCCGTTGAGCCTCTTCGTCAAGAAGGCCGCCCCCCAACGCGCGGCTGCCAAAGCAAAGCCGAAGGCGAAAGCCAAGACCACGAGAAAGTTGAGGAAGAAGTAGAACAGCTCGTAATTTGAGAGGGCTGTAAGAACAGGAGGGTCATCCGGGTGGATGGCCCTCCTTCTATTCCCCGCGGTAGCCTTGGAGGTAAAATACCTCATGCGCTCTCTAGGATGTTTCGCAGGTGGGAGCGTGTAAAAATTTGTGCAGATGCTGGATCACTGGCTTTGCACAGAAAGACCATCGAGGAAAAGGATATGTCACGTTTTCGCATTGATCGTCTACTCGTGGTGTCGGTGATTGGATTCTTATTGAGCGCCTGCGCCTCGGCGGCGACTGAGCCGCCGACAAGCGCGCCGACGGTTCCCCTTTCAACGCAACCTCTGTCCACTCAACCGCCGCCCTCGCCCACGAGTGTCCCCCCGACCTCGGCCCCCGGGGCCAGCCCAACCCCGGCAGCCGCCGAAGCCACAATCGCCCCGCCAACCCTGGCGCCGGCCGCCAACCCTATCGCGCGCCTAGCCGCGGGCCAGCCGGTCACGATCACCACCATCCATATGCTCGACGCGAACACCGGCTGGGCTACGGGGGGCGCGGCGATTGTCGGGGATCACGTCCTCCACACGGCGGATGGGGGAAACACCTGGAAAGACGTCACCCCGCCCGAACCCGCGTCCGCGCCCGAAAGCCCCAGCCGGGCCATTGGGTTCTTCATGGACACAAACACTGCCTGGGTCGCGTACAACTACTTCAACGTGGGCGGCGCTGCGGCGGCTGGAACGGTCTGGCGCACCGCCGACGGCGGGCAGACGTGGCAGGCGGGCGCGCTCATCAACTGGGCGGATGCGGGCGATTATTTTGATCCGACCGACATGCAGTTCCTGGATGCTCAAAACGGCTGGCTGCTTGTCCATCTCGGCGTGGGGATGAGCCACGATTACGTGGCGCTCTTCCACACCACAGATGGCGGCCTCAACTGGGAGCGCACGGTTGACCCGCTGCTGAACAACTTGCAGATGAGTTGTGAAAAGACAGGCATGGTGTTCGTAGACTCCCAGACCGGATGGGTGACCGGCGATTGCCATGGCGTTGCGCCCGGCGTGTTCTTGCAAACCACGCGCGATGGCGGCCAGACGTGGCAAACGCCCGAACTCCCCCCGCCCGCCGATCAACCCGACCTTTTCAAGCAGGACACGGTGGGTTGCGGGACCTATGATCCCGCCCCGCACGCGTTGGTCGTCCGGTGCGTCCACTTCACCGAGGACCCCATTCGCACGGAGAGTTTCCTGTACACCACGGCCGACGGCGGCCAGACGTGGCAGCCCCTATCTCTGCCCATCGCCTCGGCGTCGGTCACGTTCCTGAACCCGAATGTAGGCTGGGCCACAGGCACGCCCGACCCGAACAACCCAACCGCTTCGCGCGACATTTATCAGACTTCGGATGGCGGCAAGACATGGGCCAGGGCAGGGACGGTCGCGTGGAGCGGCGCGTTTGACTTCGTCACCGAGCAACAAGGTTGGGCGATTGCTCAGGCTGGAGAGGCGCTTGCGCTCGTCGCCACGACCAACGGCGGCCGGAAGTGGCAGTTGATTAGCGCGCAGATTTCCCCTTGACAGCCGTGATAGAATAACAGCATGAGCAACACGCAGTTTGTTTCGTTCTCGATGTTGATGCGCCGCCCGCCGAAGCGAGGCCGGAGCCGAGGCTCCGCTCCCGCGTTGGCCGGTTAAACGCGCAGCGCGTCCGGTCACGGCAGTTATAACCGTCAGCCTCGGCTGGCGGTTTTTTGTTTGCTCCCACCCAACCCCGGTAGGAGCGTTCAGTTGGATGCCCCTACCGGATGGGGTCATGATAAAATCACGCACCTTGAGGAGACACTGACATGTCCGAAAACATTTTAGTCGCCGTTGCCTGGCCTTACGCCAACGCCGACATCCACGTAGGGAATATCGTCGGCGCCTACCTGCCGGCCGACATCTTCGCGCGTTATCATCGCCTGGCCGGAAACAACGTCCTGATGGTCTCCGGCTCGGACGCGCACGGCACGCCCATCACCGTCCGCGCCGACGCCGAAGGCAAGAGCGCATTGGAAGTGTACGCGCATTTTCATCGCCGCTTCCTCGACCTGTTCATCCGCCTGGGTCTGACGTATGACCTGTTCACCAGCACGCACACCGAGAACCACTTCCGCATCTCGCAGGACATCTTCCTGAAGCTGCGCGAGAACGGCTATCTCTTCACGCAGACCGAGAAGCAGTGGTATGCGCCGGACGAAAAACGCTTTCTGCCCGACCGCTACGTAGAAGGGACGTGCTACATCTGCGGATACACTGGCGCGCGCGGCGATCAGTGCGACAACTGCGGCAACTTGCTGGATGCGACGCTGCTCATTAACCCGCGCGCCAGGACGAGCGGGGGCAAACTCGAACTGCGTGATACCGAACACTTCTATCTTGATCTCGGCAAACTCGCGGCCGCACTCAACCGTTACCTGCACGACGACAAAAAACACTGGCGGCCGCACGTCCTCAACCCATCCCTCTCTCAGGTAGATAGCGGGGAACTGCGGGGCCGCGCCATCACCCGCGACCTCGACTGGGGTATTCCGGTCCCAGTGGATGGATGGGCGGAACGCGGCAAATGCCTGTACGTGTGGTTTGAGGCCGTCATCGGCTATTTCTCGGCCTCCATCGAGTGGGCCAAGAATCAGGGCCAGCCCGAGGCGTGGAAAGAGTGGTGGTACAACCCGACGGCGAAGACGTACTACTTCATCGGCAAAGACAACATCCCGTTCCACGCCGTCATCTGGCCTGCCGAACTCGCGGGGGTGGGGCGCTTGTACGAGGACGATCCGAGCAAGACGCTCAACCTGCCCTACGACGTGCCCGCTAATGAGTTTCTGAATCTCGAAGGCCAGAAGATTTCTGGCAGCCGCAACTGGGCCGTGTGGGGGCTGGACTTCCTCTCGCGCTACGACCCCGACCCGCTGCGCTACTACCTCACGGCGATTATGCCGGAGTCGAAAGATGCGGAGTGGGAGTGGAGCGGCTTCGTCCAGCACAACAACGACGAGCTCGTCGCCACCTGGGGCAACCTCGCCAACCGCGTGCTGACCTTCGCGTACAGGCATTGGGAGGGCCGTGTCCCCGATCCCGGCGAACTGCGCCCGCAGGATCGTGAACTGATCGCGAAAATCGAAAGCGGCTTCCAATCCGTCGGGGATTTGCTCGCGGCGGTGAAACTACGCGCGGCGCTCGGCGAGGCCATCGCGCTCGCCACCGAAGCCAACCGCTACCTCGACGCGCAGGGGCCGTGGTTCGAGATCAAGCAGGACAAGGCCGAGGCTGCGAAGACCATCTTCACCGCGCTCAAGGCGATTGACTCGCTCAAAATCCTGTTCGCACCGTTCTTGCCGTTCACGTCCGAGAGACTGCACACTGACCTCGGCTATGATGGCCGGCTGTTCGGCGCGCAGAAGATCGTCACCTATTACGAGTCCACGCGCTCGCACGACGCGGCGACTTACGACCACACGGGCGAGGTGGGCCGTTGGCAGCCGAGCAGCCTACCGCCCGGCCAGTTCCTGCGCCAACCAAGTCCGCTCTTCAAAAAGTTGGAAGGAAAAATCGTGGCAGAGGAGCGGGCGCGTCTGGGGCAGCCCATGGCCTGAGGCAGGTTGATGCGTTTTGACCGCATAGGGGCCATTGCCGCAGGGCTGATCCTGGCCGGCGTGGCGCTCGGACTGCGGCTGTACCGCTTTGAGTGGCCGCATACCTCTGCGCTTGACGCCCTGCAGGCCGGGACCTTGCCGCCTGGCCTGCACTGGGATGAGGCCTACAACACCCTGGCGGCCCTGCGGCTGTGGCGGGAAGGCGGCTTTGAGCCGTTCATCCGCATTGACCTGGGCCGAATGCCTCTGCACATTTACCTCACCACGCTGATTTTTGCGTTGTTCGGCCCTATCACGGTGGGCGGACGCATGGCCGCCCTCATCCCCGGCCTCCTCAACCTGCTCATCATCGGCGTGCTTGCCCGCGCTCCTTTCAGAGACAACCTGTCGGAGACGGAGCAGCGCAACCTCGCCTGGCTCGTCACCGGGCAGATGGCCGTCACCTACTGGTTCGTGCACACCAGCCGCATAGGGATGGAGCACTCGACGATGGCGTTTTACTCCACCCTGGCGCTGATCGCCCTGTGGTGGGCCGTCCGCGCCCCGACGTTCGGGCGAGCCGGGCTGGCCGGGGCGGTTCTCGGCCTTTCCATCTACACCTACCCCGCGGCCTATGTGCTCCCCATCGCGGCGCTGGGCATCCTCGCCCACCATGCGCTGACGCAACGCCCACCCCGCCCGGTGAGGCTCAGATTCGCGCTGGCCTATGCGCTCGGCTTCTGCCTGGTCTTGCTCCCGTTCATCCTGTTTTTCATCCGCTATCCGGAGTGGGTGCTTGATCGTCCAAGCGGGGTGCGCGTCGCACCCGCCATGATCGGTCCCAATGTCATCAACGCGCTGACCGGCTTTGTATGGCGTGGGGACTACAACACTTCATACAACTTGCGAGACCGCCCCTTCTTCGACCCGTTTCAGGCGGCGCTCTTTCTCCTCGGCGTGGCCATTTGCCTGAGGCGCATCCGCCAGTCCGCTTATGCCTTTGGTCTCATCTGGTTCGGGGTTATGCTGTTGCCTCAGGTCTTCAGCGAAGCGCCGCATTTCGCTCGCAATGCAGGCGCGACGGTTCCGGCGGTCTTCATAGCGGCCATTGGCGGCGCAGCCGTCTGGCGTTGGGTTGAGGCTCGCGCCCGGTCGGCGGTGCTGCCCGCCGTTGCCTTCAGCGGGTTGACATTGGTGAGCGCGGGCCTGACGGCGCGTGACTACTTCATCCGCTGGCCCCAGGTGCCGGACTACCTGCCCACCTTTCGAGCCGCCGAGCGCCTGGAGGCCGAGTTGGCCCTTCAAGCGCCTCGTGAGCCGGTGCGCTATCTCTCGCCTATCGACTCGGGCATCCCCACCGTCCGGTTCATCCTTGACGATCACCCGGAAACACAGGTTGAGTCTTTCAACGGACGAGAGTGCACCGTGTTGCCGCCCGTCGAACGCGGAGCCCGTTATTTCATCACGGCCTACGAGGACACGCGCACTCTCGGCTGGCTGGGGCGCATGTATGGCTCGAGGTTGTCCGTCAAAAGTTACGCGGCCAACGGCTTT
Source organism: Anaerolineales bacterium (assembly GCA_035291605.1). Lineage (GTDB taxonomy): Bacteria > Chloroflexota > Anaerolineae > Anaerolineales > UBA6663 > DATDRS01. The sequence continues at coordinate 5,827 of DATDRS010000067.1, forward strand.
GAATTGGTGAAACAAGTGGATGTGCCCGCCGGACAAGCGCCGGTTCTTCCGGTGGAGAGCCTGCGAGTCCCTGACCAGCGCCTGGGCGATCTTGTTCAGCCTTTGGCGGTGATGGTTCCTGCGCAGACCATAACAACGCCGATAGCGGAACTCCCGGTCACGCTGATCTGGAAAGTCACCGGGCAGACCACCGAAGACCTGACTTTAGGGCTGTATCTATTCGGGCCCAATCTTCCGGAAGCAGGCGTGCAGATGGCGGCGCAGTTGGATCGTCAGCCCTGTGCCGCCTCTCACCCCACCTCGCGATCGTTGCCGGGTGAATGGGTCGTCGAAGAGCGCCGCCTGGCCTTAGCGCCTGATCTGCCGCTCGGCCGCTATACCCTGGCCCTGGCGTTGTATCGCCAGCCCAGTTTGGAACGCTTGCCCGTGACGGATGCTACGGGCGCGCCTCTCGGGGACACAGTGAATCTGGCCGAGATACAGGTGGCCGGGCCTTGAGAGGATTCACTCGCGCCTCTGGGAGCGCCCAATGCCTGATGCCGGGTCACTGGGGGCCTCGGGGCAAGGGGTGGCAGAGAGGATCGCCCCTGCTCCGTACTCTCGGTCACTTCTTCTCCTTTGGGGTGGGCATGCTTAGTTCAGGCGCAGCAAAGGCCGAAAAGGTTGCCGCGAATGCTATAATGCGCGCCGATGTCCGAAACAACGGTACAGGAGAACAAGGGGACAGAAGCAAAGAGCACCGCTGCCCCCCTGCTCCTTTTCTCTCCTGCCATCTGGCTCGGCCTCACCGTCGCCGCCTACCTCACCATTGGCGTCCTCTATGCCTTCCGGACGCCCGCCTGGCAGGTGCCGGACGAACCGGCGCACTACAACTATGTCCGTCATCTCGTCGAGCAGCGCGCTTTTCCGGTCCTCCAGCCTGGCGATTACGACCAGAGCTATCTTTCCAAATTAACCGGCGAGGGATTTCCCCCCTCCCTGCCGATTGACGCCGTCCGCTACGAGGGGCATCAGCCCCCGCTGTATTATCTCCTTGCGGCGCCGGTCTTTTCTGCGACCGACGGGAATCTGGTCAGCCTCCGGCTATTCTCCCTGGTCCTCGGCGGCGGCGTCATCCTCTTCACCTATTTCCTCGTCCTCGAAGTTTTTCCCGGCGCGACGGTCCTCGCCCTCACCGCCGCCGGGTTCGTCGCCTTCGTGCCTCAACACGTGGCGATGATGGCTGGAGTGAACAACGACTCGCTGGCGGAATTGCTGATGGCTTATGGCCTCTGGCGTATCCTCCGCCTTCTCAAGGCCTCTCCTGCGGGGTTTGGGGTTTGGGATTTGGGATTTACCCTGGGCCTCGCCTTCATTACTAAAACGACTGCCTATCCTCTGGCTGCAATTGCGGGTGTCATGCTCCTGCTCAAGGCCCGGCGTGAGTCTTGGAATAAACGCCAACTCGTTACGGCCTTACTGATGACTTTCCTCCCCGCCCTCCTGCTCGGCGCCCTCTGGTGGGGCCGCAACCTGGCCGTCTACGGCGGCGTGGATATCCTCGGCCTGCAGCGCCACAACGCCATCGTCGTCGGCCAGGCGCGCACGGTTGAATGGCTCGCCCAATATGGCTGGGCCGGGTATACCCGGCAGTTCATCACGACCACCTTCCAAAGTTTCTGGGGCCAGTTCGGCTGGATGGGCGTAGTAATGGATCAGCGCGTGTATCTCGCGCTGCTGGCTTACAGCCTCTTGATCGTCATCGGCTTTGTCGGCGCGGCGGATCGTCGGCGGCGCGCGCGAGACCTGACGCGGGAACAGGGGGACGCGATAGCGCTTTTGACCATCACTCTCCTGCTTGCCATCGCGCTTTACCTGTATTACAACCTGACCTTTGTCCAATTCCAGGGGCGCTATCTCTTCCCGGCGCTGCCCGTTATCGCTCTCGGCTCAGCCATCGGCCTCCGCCAGTGGGCCGCGTGGTTCACCGCAATACTTAACACGCCATACGCAACACGCCATACGCCATACGCCTCACTCCCCGCACTCCGCGCTTTACCCTCCACCCTCCCCCTCCTCCCCATCGCCCTCACGGCCTTCCTCGACCTCTTCGCCCTCTACCGCTTCATCGTCCCCGCCTTGGTCCGCTGACATGCGCCCGCGTTTGCCCTGTCACGCCATCATGATCGCTATGGCGCTTCTGGCTGCGGCCCTCCACCCATTCACTCTCGCCCGGAGCAGGTTAAACGGAGATGAGGGGGTCGGCCTATGCCACTCCAGCCTACCCTGGTCAGCCCTCTGGGCGTATCCGGTAGATGTGAGCCTCGTCAAGTGAAGTATGTCAACCAAAATGCGCCGTTGGATCATTCCTCTGATGGTGGTGGCAGTAGCGGCTATGCTGCGTCTGCATAACCTAACCTGGAATAGCATGGATAGTGATGAGGGGACCACCTTGTATCTTTCCTCGCTGCCAGCCTCGCAATTGCTGGCGAATTTCGCCAATATGACTCTCGACCCGCATCCGATGCTCTATTACCTGATTGTCAAGGGCTGGCGGACGTTGGCTGGCGACTCCGACGTAGCCTTGCATCTCCTCTCGGCGCTGACAAGCATCCTGGGCGTAGCGCTGACGTACCGCATCGGATGTTTATTATTCAGACCGCGCGCAGCCGCGTTAGCGGCGTTCTTCATGGCGCTTAACGCGATCGTGGTGTCCGAGGGGCAGGACGCGCGCAACTACGCTGTGGCGACGGCCTTCAGCCTGCTCGCGCTGTGGATGTTCCTGGGTCCCTTGCGTCGCCCCGGGTCCTACGCGGCGCTCGCCTGGGTAGTATTTGGGGGAAGCCTGTTTGTGATGAGCTACAGCCACTTCGTAAGCGGGATGCTCCTGCCCTGGTTTGGCTTGATCGTGTTGACTGATCTTCGGAGGACCAGAGCAAGCGGCTGGCTTGCGCTGGTCCTGGTAGGGGCCATGGGTCTCCTTTATGTGCCCTATCTACTCTATGCGCGTAGTTCAGAACTGAATGTCAACCCCGTCAGTACCAGCTTGCTTGACTGGCTGGGGCTTTTCCGGCAAGCTGTTCAATTATTGTTGATCAACTGGGCGCCACTTGAGAATCCAGTAGCCGGGTATGTGATGTTGGTCGCCACGGCCGGGTTGCTGGCCTGGGGAGTCTGGCGCTATCGGCGGGGAGGGCGTGTCGCCTTAACCTGGCTGTTGCCTCAACTCGTGATCACCTTTGTGGTGTGGATGCGATACACGCCCACGCCCAAGACGATGAACTTTGTCGCCCCGCCGTTTGCCCTGCTTCTCGCGGCGGGCATGGATGGGCTGAGATGGCGCAGGCGATGGTTGACCGGTCTGCTTGTTGCCGCGTTTGTGGCGCTGCAGGTGTACGGCCTGCTCTATCTCTGGCGCGTCGGTTATCAGAAGGACGACTGGCGCAATGCCGCGCACTTTCTCCGGGCACACGTGACACGGCAGGATACGGCGCTGGTCCACTATGGGTGGTATCGGATTATGTTGGAACATTACTACCCGGACCCCTTAGCCTACCCATGGGGCGCTCAGATTCACAATGAAACCGAAATCAAAAACGGGATACGGCCACTCCTGGGTTCTGAAGTCATTTGGCTCACCCAGGGGTGGATTGACCTGCCAGGAACCGACCCGGAGCACAGGGTGGAAGGGTGGCTGTCGAAACGTTATCCGCTGGTCACGGCGGTGTATCCACATGGGATTACCATCAAAGGTTTTGCAGTGAACTTTCGCACGCCCACCTTACCTGTATCCGCCGTGCCTACGGCCAGACGCTATCTCAATGGGCTGACACTGGTAGGCTATCACGTTCCCGAGACGGTCTTGCCGGTCAACGACACCTGGCTCCACCCGCCCAGCACATGGGTGCATGTCACCCTCTACTGGTCTGTGGCTCAATCCCTGACCGAGGATATTCGCGTGGCCATAACTCTGGAAGACGAGGGGGGAAATGTGTGGGGGAACGAGCTTCCGCGCGCCGGCGATCTGCGCGCCTTCTATCCACCGCTCCAGTGGCAGCCGGGCGAGATCATCCGCCAGGATTTTGACGTGAACACCAACCCGGCTGTCCCGCCCGGCGAATACAAATTGGTGCTGCGTGTGTTTCCAGCCGGGAGCGATGCGCCGCTGCCCCACGACTCCGGCCAGGATTGGCACATCCTCAGCCCGATCGTACTCACGCGCTAACGGGCCTTGCCACCCGCCCGGCGATTAGACGCTACGCGGCGGCAACAAGAGGCGAAGACCGCCTTCGCGGTCTGGATATTAGCCCAGAAGGTCGGATTCGCTTTACGCGCAGCGGGTGCCCGCCGCGCGTCAACCGCCGTGTCAAGAGAGACTGGAAAGACCCTGTTTCTGAGGCAAATCTAAGCGATCAACTTTGACTCGGGTATTTTGACCACGCGCCAGATGTTGTTCTTGCTTTCATAGGCGAGCTCAAAGATGCGCTCGCCCGTCGTCATCACCAGGAAGTGGCGGCCATCTTCGGCTTCCCACTCACGTCCCTGGCCCGTCACTTGCAGCCGGCTGCCGCGCCACGTAAAACTGAGCAGGGTGATCTTCCCCTCCGCATCAAAGCGAGCTTCGACTTCGCTTGGCTCACTCATGCCTCGGCCCTGCCGCCTTCCGCTCGCCAGTCATGCCAGTCCTTCCAGATACTCCCTCACCATCTCCAGCGCCGCCTCCGCCGACTTCTCCTTGTTCGTGATCCGGTCGCCATCCCAGACAAAGCGTTTGGCGTGCTCCCCCTCGCGCGTGGAGAGCGCCACCCACGCCAGCCCAACCGGCTTGTCCGGCATCCCCCCGCCCGGCCCCGCAATCCCCGTGACGGAGACGCCGATGTCCGCGCCGAGCGCCCGGCGCACGCCGCGCGCCATCTCGCGGGCGGTCTCCTCGCTCACCGCGCCGTGATCGTAGAGCGTGTTGTGGCTCACGCCAAGCAAGTCTTCCTTCGCGTCGTAGGCGTAGGCCACCACGCCGCCGAGGAAGTACGTACTGCTCCCCGGCACGTTGGTGAGGCGGTGGCCGACCAACCCGCCTGTGCAGGACTCGGCGACGGCGAGGGTGAGCTTGTGCTGCGTCAGCAACTGGCCGACGAGGATTTCGAGAGAGAGGGGAGATAGATTTAGCATTTAGCCTCAACGCAAAACTCTACCAACTCCTTTTCTGATCGTCGCTCATAAGCGTTATTAATTATACGCGATGAGATGGGTAAATAGAGATATAATCATCCAACCCAATGGTCACACCTGATGCTCTCCAGCAAAAGCTGGACACCCTGCCCCCCAAACCCGGCTGTTACCTGTTCAAAGACGGCGCGGGCAAGATCGTTTACGTGGGCAAGGCGGTGAACCTCCGCAGCCGCGTCCGCTCGTACTTCCACGACACGGTAGACTCCTCCAAGACGCGCGAGCTGGTCAAGCACATCGCCGATCTCGAATACATCATCGTCGGGTCCGAGCTCGAGGCGCTCATCCTCGAGATGAACCTGATCAAGAAGCACCGGCCCAAGTACAACGTCCGGCTCAAGGACGACAAGCGTTACCCCTACATCAAAGTCCATTACGCCGATCCATTCCCCAAGGTGACCGTCACCCGCCGCATGGAGAATGACGGCGCAAAGTATTTCGGCCCGTACACCAGCGTCTGGGCGGTGCACCAGACGCTGTACGTCCTGCGCCGGATTTTCCCCTACCTCACCTGCGACCGCGTGATCACCGGCCACGACCCGCGCGCCTGCCTGTATTACGACATCAAGCTGTGCATGGCCCCGTGCATCGGTGCGTGCTCTAAAGAAGAGTATCGCGCAATGATTGACGACCTGGGCCGGTTCCTGCGCGGCCACACTGAGCCAGTAGTCGCGCGGATCAAGGAGGAGATGCTCAAGGCCTCCGAGAATCTGGAGTTCGAGAAGGCGGCGGCGCTGCGCGACCAACTCGTCGCCATCGAGCGCGTAGTGGAGAAGCAGAAGGTCATCACGACGGAGCAGACCGACTCGGACGTGATCGCCTTCGCCCGCTCGAACGGCGAGGCCTGCGTGCAGGTGTTCTTCATCCGGGCCGGGAAACTGATCGGGCGCGAATATTTCGTGCTGGAGGGGACGGAGGACGAGAGCGGGGCGCAAATCGTCGAGCAGTTCGTCAAGCAGTTCTACGACGAGGCCGCCTACGTCCCGCCCGAGGTGCTCCTCCCCGAAGAGATCGAAGAGGCGCGCATCGTCAACGAATGGCTGGAGAGCAAGCGGGGCGGGGAGAAAGTGACGATCACCGTCCCGCGCCGGGGGACGAAGAAAGAATTGATCGAGATGGCCGCCGAGAACGCCGCCGACACGCTCGCCGCGCTGCGGGCGCAGTGGGAGGCCGACACGAACAAGCAGACGCAGGCGCTCGGCGAGGTTCAATCCGCGCTTGGCCTCGCGCAGCCGCCCAACCGCATCGAGTGCTTCGACATCTCGAACACGCAGGGCACGGCGGCCACGGCCTCGATGGTCGTCTTCGAGCAGGGCGCGCCCAAGAAGGCGCACTACCGGCGCTTCATCATCAAGTCGGTGGAAGGGCCGAACGACTTCGCTTCGATGAAGGAGGCACTCATGCGGCGCTTCCGACGTTGGCAGGATTCTGCAGGGGCAGCCAGCGGAGCGCCCCCACAGCCCGGCAAGAAGATTGACGAGAGTTTTTCGCGCCTGCCCGACCTGCTCATCATTGACGGCGGCAAGGGCCAACTGGGCGTGGCGGTGGAGGTATTGAAAGAATACGGATTGTTCGAGCGCGTGCCGGTGTGCGGCCTGGCCAAACAGCAGGAAGAAATCTTCCGGCCGGGGAGACCGGAATCCACCCTGCTGCCACGCCGCTCGCAGGGGCTGTACCTCGTCCAGCGCGTGCGCGACGAAGCCCATCGCTTCGCGCTGGAGCACCACCGGGGCCGTCGCAACCGCATCGGCCTTGCCTCCCAACTGGACGCCATCCCCGGCATCGGCCCCGGGCGGCGCAAGGCGCTGCTCAAACGCTTCGGCTCGCTCGACGGGATCCGCGAAGCGAGCGTCGAAGAGCTGTTGAGCGTGAAAGGGATGACGCGCGAGGCGGCGGAGGCGGTCAAGGAGAATTTGTAGCCTATTTGCCCGCCGGGGCAAGAAGAACTACAATGCCAGTGTCTCACGTTGGTTGTTATGGATGAGGAGCGGCGCACATGACAATTGTGGTCAAAAGTTCTGATGATAAGCACATTTCCTTCCCCTCTCAACTGATGGCGGCCTTGAACTTGCGCGAAGGTGACGAGGTCAAGGCGATTGTCGAAGGGGACCATATCCATATTGCCCGATTGGACAAATTTCTGAATCTGCGCGGTGTGTTGAGCGCGGATGAGGCCTTTGACCAAGCGATGCAGTTCCTTGACCGAGCGTGGCAATCGTGGACGGTTCCCGCCTCTGTTTAGATACGACTGTTCTCATCGCCTATCTCAAAGGGCGGGAGCCAGGCGCGTCAGCCGTAGAGCGGGCAATCAAAGATTATGCCTGTTGCGTGACGACGATAACGGTGTACGAATTGCTCTTTGGGGTGGCGCGCGTCCAAAGGTAATCACCCCTGCATCTCTCCCCACCTCGCAAGCCTAATACGACATGGCTTGGCTTTTCAACGCGATGCGATTCCTGGCATCGGCCTGGCGCTAAGTAGAACCCCCCTCAACTTTGACTGATGGAATCTGCGAGAGATTGGGGACGCGGTTTTTTATCACACAGGAGGTCATGACGCATGGAGTTCCGCAAACTGGGTCGGGCCGGGGTCAAAGTCTCAGCGGTCGGGTTGGGGTGCAACCAGTTCGGGGGCAAGGTAGACCGCGAGGGCACACGGGCCATCGTCCATCGTGCGCTCGACCTCGGCATCAACTTCTTTGATACCGCCGATGTATACGGAAACCGGGGCGGCTCGGAGGAGTTTTTGGGCGGCGCGCTGTCCGGAGAATGGGGCCGCGTCGTGCTGGCCACCAAGTTCCAGGGCCAAATGGGCGAGGGGCCAAACGACGGCGGCGCGTCTCGTTACTACATCCAGACCGCGGTCGAGGCCAGCCTGCGCCGATTGAAGACCGATCACCTTGATTTGTATCAAGTTCATAATTGGGATGACGGCGCACCGCTGGAAGAGACCATGCGCGCGTTGGACGACCTCGTGCGGTCGGGCAAGGTGCGCTACCTCGGCGCGAGCAATTTTGCAGCGTGGCAGTTGTGCCGCGGCAACGACGTGGCCGAGATGATGGGTTGGGAGTCGTTCGTGACCATCCAGCCGCACTACCACGTGCTGGAACGCGAGATCGAGCGCGAACTGGTCCTATACTGCCAGTGGGCGAACGTCGGCATCTTGCCCTATTTCCCTCTGGCGGGCGGGTTCCTAACGGGCAAATACAAGCGGGGCGAGCCGCCTCCGGCAGGCACGCGCGGCGAGCGCAGCCCGTATGTGCAGAAGTACCTGACCGACGCCAACTTCGACGTGCTCGACAAATTGCGCGCGTTTGCCGAGGCGCACGGCCACACGGTGGGTGAACTGGCCATTGCCTGGCTGCTCGCCCAGCCGCAGGTGTGCTCGGTGATCTCCGGGGCGACTAACCCTGAGCAGGTAGTGGCGAACGTCGCCGCAGGCAATTGGGCGTTGACGCCCGACGAACTGGCCGAAGTGCAGAATATCCTGGAGGCGAAAGGGTAGTTGAAGCAACGCGCCGAGGTGAGTAAATTACTCCTCCGCTAACACAATAATCCTATCCCACTCCGAAAAGGCGATTTCCTGCGACTTGTCGGGGTTCACGACCACGCCGTAGGCTTTCTCCAGGTCGTTGGCGTAGGCGCGGAGTTTGTAGCCGAAGGCGACTTCGCCCTTGCGCCGCGCGGCTTCCACGAGGGTGTAGAAATTCACCGGCTCGCCCGTCTTCACGTAGTTCGAGGCCAGCT
>DATDRS010000068.1:0-6120 GCA_035291605.1 Anaerolineales bacterium
CATTCGAAGATGAATATCTCGACGTTCTACAGAACGTCGAGGCGGGCATCATGCAGGTCTTTCGTGAGCACCCGGAGATGACCGATGCCGAGGCATTGCAGGCGGTCGAGGGCGCGCTGCGCCTCTATCAGGCCGAAGTGAAAAAGCGCAACCCGCCCGCGTTGCGCTTCTCCCCGCTGGCCCAGGAAGCCTTCGACGCCGTGAAGGCGATGTGCGACTGGCGGCTGGGGCGCGGCGAACTGGTGGACGATTCCGGGCGGGCGGTGGATCTAGGGATAACCCCGAAGACCATGGACGAGATCATCGCCTGCCTCAAACGCATTCGCCGTTCGATTGAACTCTGGAGCAAGCGCGGCGGGCGGCAAGGTTACTTGAATTACGTAGACGATTTCATTGACTGACAACCGCGCTTTCGACCAGCGCGGTCTTGAACGCCCTGGCAAATTCTTCTGCCGCCCTCACCGGCTCGGGGCTTTCCCCGATCGCCCGCACGCATGCCGAGCCTACGATCACGCCGTCCGCCATCTGGCCGACGGCGTGCGCCTGCCCTGGCGTAGCAATGCCGAAGCCGACGCAAATCGGTAGGGGCGGACGGCCGTCTGCCCCCCTATTGGCGCGCACGCGAGCGACGAGCTCCGGCAGCCCTTCCGGCAAATGGCTCCGCGCGCCGGTGATGCCCGTGAGCGAGACTAGATAAAGAAACCCGCGCGCGTTCCGAGTAATCATCTGCATCCGGTCGGGCGGGGTAGTGGGCGCGATCATGCGCATCAATGGCATATCCCCCAAGACCGCTTCAAACTCGGTAGACTCTTCCGGCGGCAAATCCGGCGCAATGAATCCATCTGCGCCTGCGTGTCGCGCGTCCTCTGCGAGGCGCGCCAGGCCGTACGTCATAAGCGGATTGTAGTACCCCATCAACACGAGCGGGATCGTCACGCCGCGTGCGCGCAGCTCGGCCACGGCCTCCAGCGCGCGGGCCGTCGTCATCCCGTTGCGCAGCGCGATCTGCGTCGCGCGCTGAATCACCGGCCCGTCGGCCAGCGGGTCGGAGAATGGCAGCCCCACTTCGATCAGGTCCGCGCCGTTCTTCGCCAGCGCAGTCATCACCTCCACCGAGACCTCCGGCGTGGGATAGCCGAGGGGGAAGTAAGGCATAAAGCAGGGACGATGCTGAAAGGCCGAAGCGATGCGGCTCATAAGTCTCCGGTGATGATGGCTGATTGTTGATCGCTCGCTGCTGATTGACCCAATCCACAATCAGCCATCACAAATCATCCATGTATTTTGTCACCGTACCCAAATCCTTATCCCCCCTCCCCGACAGGTTCACCAGGAGAATCTGGTCCGGGCGCAGGCGCGGCGCGCGCTTGACGGCTTCGGCGACGGCGTGCGAGGACTCGAGCGCGGGGAGGATGCCCTCCAGCCTGCACAGCAGTCCAAAGGCGTTCAAGGCTTCGTCGTCGGTGGCGTAGGTGTAAAACGCGCGCTCGACCTCGCGCAGGTAGGCGTGTTCCGGGCCAACCGCCGCATAATCGAGTCCGGCGGAGACCGAATGCGTGTCGGCGATCTGACCATCGGCGGTCTGCAGGACGTAGGTGCGCGTCCCGTGAATGACGCCCAGCCGTCCCCGGGCGGGATCGGCGAATCGCGCGGCGTGCCGGCCCGACAGGATGCCCTCGCCCCCGGCCTCGACGCCGATCAACTCCACCTCGTCGTCCGCGCGGAAAGCGTGGAACAACCCGATGGCGTTCGATCCGCCGCCCACACAAGCAATGCACGCCTCGGGCAGCCGCCCCACCTCGGCTAAAATCTGCGCCCGCGCCTCGCGCCCGATGACCGACTGGAACTCGCGCACCATCGTCGGATAAGGATGCGGGCCGAGCGCCGAGCCGAGCAGGTAGTGCGTGCCGCGCACGTTCGTCACCCAGTCGCGGATGGCTTCGTTGATCGCGTCCTTGAGCGTTTGCGAGCCGGAGTCTACCGGGCGCACTTCCGCGCCGAGCAGCTTCATGCGGAGGACGTTCGGCTGCTGGCGGGCGATGTCCACGACGCCCATGTAGACCACGCACTCCAGGCCCAGCAGCGCGGCCACCGCCGCGGACGCGACTCCATGCTGGCCCGCGCCGGTCTCGGCGACGATGCGGCGCTTGCCCATGCGCTTGACAAGCAGCGCCTGGCCGAGCGCGTTATTGACTTTGTGCGCGCCCGTGTGCGCGAGGTCTTCGCGTTTGAGATAAATCTGCGCTCCGCCGAGGTGCGCGCTCAGCCGGGCCGCGTGCGTGAGCGGCGTGGGACGGCCCACGTACGTCGCGAGCAACCGCTCGAACTCGCGTTGAAATTCGGGGTCAGACCGCGCTGCCAGGTAGGCATTTTCCAGTTCCGCCAGTGCGGGCATCAGCGTTTCGGGCACGAACTGCCCGCCATACGGCCCGAATTTATGAGGGGGTCGAGTCATCAGAGGGTCTCCGAGTTGACAAGCAGAGGAGCAGGGGAGCCAGAGGGCCAGCCCCCCGCGCCTCTGCTCCCCTTGCCGCTCTTACAAACGCCTTCATCTTCCGATAATCCTTCCGCCTCGGCGCGGCCTCCACGCCCGAGGCCACGTCCACGCCCCAGGGGTTGACCCGCTCAACCGCGTTGGCGACGTTTTCGGGCGTCAGGCCGCCCGCGAGGAAAATGGGGAACTGCGCGGCGATGCTTCGCGCCGCCTCCCAGTCGGCCATCCGACCCGTGCCGCCATAAGCATTGGGCATGTGCGCGTCAACCAAGAGTGACGGATAGCCGGGGCTGATTCTGGCGAACGCCGCGTAGTCTACGCCGTCGGCCGCGCCACGAAAGGCCTTGAACGCGCGCCCCCACAGCGCCGTGAGGTGCTCCGGCGTCTCGTCGCCGTGCAGTTGGGCCAGGTCCAGGCCGCAGTCGTCGAGGACGGCGGCGACATCGGCGGGGTCGGCGTTGACGAAGATGCCCACCGTAGTCACTGGGGATCGGAGATTGGAGATGATATGAGCGCAGGCTTCGGGCGAGATGTAGCGCGGGCTTTTCGGGTAGAAGTTGAAGCCGAGATAATCCGCGCCGGCGTCAATGGCCGCCAGGGCGTCGTCGCTGTTGGTCATGCCGCATATTTTGAGGCGCATCGGCTTATCGGGTAGGTAGAGAGGCGCTCGGACGCGCCTGCAGGCCGAGCGCCAACTCCCGCACTTTCGCCCCAATGTCAGCCGCCGTCACGAGCGCCTCTCCCACCAGCGCCGCGTTCACGCCAAGCGCGGCGAGCCTGGCGATGTGTTCGGCGGTGAAGATGCCGGACTCGGAGACGACGCCGATGCCCGCCGGAACGTGCGGGCGCAGCTGCGCGGTCGTCTCGAGGCTGACGTTGAAGGTCGTGAGATCGCGATTATTGACGCCGACCAGCTTGAGACGGGGCAGGCGCAGGATGCGCTCCAATTCGGAAAGCGTATGCACTTCCATCAACGGGGTGAGGCCGAGGTCGAGCGCGAGCGCGTGCAGATCGGCCAACTCGGCGTCGTCGGGCAAAGCCGCGGCGATGAGCAGGACGGCATCCGCGCCCGCGGCGCGGGTTTCGTAGATCTGAGCGGGAGAGAGAATGAAGTCCTTGCGCAGCAGAGGCAGTGAGATGTGATGCGTGAGGCGTAATGCGCGGAGCGTGTCGAGGCGGCCGAGGAAAAATTTCTCGTCGGTAAGGACGGAGATCGCCGCCGCGCCGTTCGCGGTGTAAATTCGGGCGAGTCGGATCAGGTCAACGTGCGGCGCGAGCAGGCCGCGCGAGGGCGAGGCGCGTTTAAGTTCGGCGATGAGCCTCACCCCCCTCCCCGGCTCCTTCGGAGCTGCCCCATTCCCCTCTCTTGGGCTTTTGGCCCAGGAGAGAGGGGTGGGGGATGAGGCGAACCGCGGGGCCGCAAGAAAATCGCGCGGCGTGAGCGCCTCCGCCGCCTGCGCTTTCAGTTCCGCCAGGTTCAGATGCGCAATTTCCGCGCGTTTATGCTCCAGAATCCTGTCAAGCATATCCGCCTCAGATTTTGCAGCGCCCATTGGCAATCTGCGCTCTCTCAGGCCTCGGACATGGGCGTGCAGGTCTGGCTGTACTCGACGAGCGCATTGAGTTTCTGCAGCGCCGCGCCAGAGTCCAGCGCGTCTCGCACTTCCTCGACGGCGGCCGCCAGGTTGCCTGTCTCGGCCGCGATGGCGGCGGCGGCGTTGAGCAGGACTGCGCTCTGGCGCGCGCCGTTCAGCTGGTTGCCGAGGAGGCCGCGCAGGATTCGGGCGTTGTCGTCGGGCGAACCGCCGCGCAGCTCGTCAAACGCAGCCCGGGCAAAACCGAGTTCGGCGGGGTCAAGCTCGAACGTGCGCACCGCGCCGTCCTGGAAATGGCTCACGCGGTTGACGCCGCACGGGTTCAACTCGTCCGCGCCCCCGTAGCCGTGAATGACGAAGGCTGCGCGCGAGCCGAGCTCGCCCAACACGCGGGCCAGCGGCTCGGTGAGCGCGGGGTCATACACGCCGACGATCTGCACGTCCGCCCCGGCCGGGTTGGTGAGCGGGCCGAGGACGTTGAAGATGGTGCGCTGGCCGATTTCCTTGCGCGGCCCGACGGCGTGCTTCATGGCCGGATGGAACTTGGGCGCGAACAGGAAGCCGATGCCCACCTCGCCGATGGCGCGGGCCACCTGCTCTGGCGTGAGGTCGAGGCTCACCCCGAGCGCCGCCAGCACATCGGCGCTGCCGCACTGTGACGAGGCGGCGCGATTGCCATGCTTGGCGACTTTGCGCCCCGTGCCCGCGACGACGAACGCCGCCGCGGTCGAAATGTTGAACGTGCCGGTCCCGTCGCCGCCCGTCCCGGCCGTGTCGTAGATCGCCTCGCCGTCGTTGCGCGCGAGCGGCACCGGCACGGCGTTGGCGCGCATGGCGCGGGCCGAGCCGGTGATCTCCTCCACCGTCTCGCCTTTCATCCGCAGGCCGACGAGATACGCGCCGATCTGCGCCGGCGTGGCTTGCCCGGTCATAATGATGTGCATGGCCTCCTGCGCCTCAGCGGCGGTGAGGTCTTCGCGCTTCAGCGTCTTGGCGATGTAGGGTTTGAGCATCGTGGCCTCCATAGAGCGATTAAAGATGGGTCTCCAGAAAGTTCTGCAACATTCGTTTGCCGTGCCGGGTGAGGACAGACATGGTCAATCTCCAATGACCAATCTCTAACGACTCGTGGCCACAGGCTCAAACTCCCCGAACAAGTCCACCGTATCTTGAGATAACCCCTGCGTGTAGCTCAAGCTGGTCGCCTGGCGCACCAGCCGCATCGTCTCTTTGGCCTCGGCCTGCATGCGGCGGATGCCGGTGGCGATCACGTCTTGCAAGAGCAGGGGGCGGGCTTCGTAATAGGCGCGGCGCTCACGGAAGGGCTCGAGGAAGAAGTTGATGGCGTGGGCAAGTTTCTCTTTCACTTCCACGTCGCCTACTTTTCCGCCGCGATACCGCTCCTTGAGTTCGGCCACCTCGTCTTTGTCGGCGTTGAAGGCATCGTGATAGACGAACACCGGATTGCCTTCGACCGTGCCGGGGTCGGTGGCGCGCAGACGTTTGGGGTCGGTGTACATGCCCTTCACTTTGGCCGTTACTGTTTCGGCGTCGTCGGAGAGGAAGATGGCGTTGCCGAGCGATTTGCTCATCTTGGCATCCCCGTCGGTGCCGACGAGAGTCGGCACTTCACCCACCAACACGTCGGGTTCGGGAAACACGGGCGTGTACAACTGGTTGAAGCGGCGGGCGATCTCGCGGGCAAGCTCTACATGGGCCTGATTGTCTTTGCCCACCGGGACGAGATTGGCGCGGGGAAGAAGAATATCGACGGCTTGCAGAACCGGATAGCCGAGCAAGCCAAAGGGCATGGTATCGAGATGGGCGTCGCGGGCCATGTCTTTGAGCGAGGGGAGTCGTTCGAGGCGCGGAACGGTGATCAGCATCTCGAACAGCAGATTCAACTCGAAGGTCTCTGGAATGGCCGACTGCACAAAAATCGTCGAGAGTTCGGGATCGATGCCAATGGCAAGATAGTCGAGCACGATGTCGCGGATGAAGCCGGGGATTTCGAGGATCGCCTCGCGCTCC
>DATDRS010000069.1:0-2764 GCA_035291605.1 Anaerolineales bacterium
GTCACTTTCCCGCCCACTTCCAGCGAATCAATCACGGCCATGATGACGGCGTCTACCGGCGAGTCTTTGGTGAGGCTGGTCTGCCGGGCGGAGGAGCCTGCGGCGACGAGGACGAGGTCGCCTGTCCCGGCGTCTACCGAGTCCACGGCCACGTAGGGTTTGCCCACGGCCTGTCCGGTCTCGTCGGCCTCGCGCACGATGAGCAGTTTGCGGCCGGTGAGTTTTTCATCTTTGATGGTGGCGACGGTCGAGCCGATGACGCAGGCGATTTGCATGGAGGCCTCTCTGAAGGGGGTCGGGAGAAATCCTGGCGCGTGACACGTGAGGCGCGACGGTTGACGCAGCACGCATCATGGATCACGTATCACGCTTCACGTTTGAACCGGCGGCGTCCGGCCGGGCGGGGCGCCGACCGGGGCTTGGGCCGGCCCCGGCGGGCGCGGCGCGAGGCCTCGCGGCGCAAATCGGCCTCGGGGCCGAGGACCATTTCCAGGCGCTCCAGCGCCAGCGCATCGTATTCACACCTTCCGCAGAAATCGCAGACCCAGGCCGGGAAATTCGGGATCGTGATGAACTGGCCCTCGAACCAGTGGGCGAAGACGACCGGTTTCGGCTGCAGCGTTCCGATCTGGCAGCGCGGGCAGGCGTACTTCGGCGCATCGAACTCGGGTTCGTCGTTCATCGTCAGTATTTCCCTCCTGTTGAAGTGGAGGCGGCTTCGCCGCTCTGGATGATCTTGACCCCGGCGCTGGCGCCGATGCGCGTGGCCCCGGCGGCGACCATCGCCTCGGCGTCGGCCTGGGTGCGCACGCCGCCGGCGGCCTTCACCCCCAGCTTCGGCCCGACCACGCGGCGCATGAGCGCGACGTCGGCGGCGGTCGCCCCGCCGGCGGCAAAACCCGTCGAGGTCTTCACGTAATCCGCGCCGCACTCTTTGGCGAGCAGGCAGGCGGCAATCTTTTCCTCGTCGCTGAGCAGCGCGGCCTCGATGATGACCTTGACCAGCGCCGCTTTGGCGTGGCACACGCGCACCACCGCGCGAATGTCGCGGGCGACCATCTCGTAGTCCCGACTCTTGAGCGCGCCGATGTTGATGACCATGTCAATCTCGGTCGCGCCCTGATCCATCGCGACCTGCGCTTCGTAGGCCTTCACTTCCGGCGGCGTCGCGCCGAGCGGGAAGCCGACCACCGTGCACACGGCGACCGACGAGCCTTTGAGCAGCTGCGCTGAGAGTTGAACGTGGGTGGGGTTGACGCACACGGCGGCGAAGCCGTATTTGCGCGCTTCGTAGCACAACTGCGCGATCTGGTCAGGCGTGGCCTCGGGCTTGAGCAGCGTGTGGTCAATCATCGCCGCCAGATCGGCGCGCGCGGGCGTGGCCCCCGGCCCCGCGGCGATGCGCTCGGCCCCGGCCTGCACAATCAACTCGACTTTGTCGCCGCAGCGCCGGATGCAGTAGCCTGCGCCGCACTCTTGGGTGCAAGCGTCGGCGGAGGGGTTGGCCGCGCGGCGCTCTTCCTCGGCTAACGCCAGCAGCACCTGGCGGGTGATGGTTTCGACAATTCTCTCGACCGTCTGAGCGTCGGGCATACTGGACTATTCGATGAAAAGGTCTTTCACCGCGCAGGTGAAACCAGCCAGCCGCGGGGACTCAAGCCTATCATCTTCGTCTAGCAAGACGGCAGTTTCGTATGGCTGTCCTTGCAGGCGCAGAACTTCGACCGTACGTTCGCCGGGACTGACGATCCAAAACTCTGGGATGCCGTAGCGGGCGTACAGCGCGCGTTTCTTCTCTCGATCGAGCTTCACGCTGCCGGGGGAGAGGATTTCCACCACGAGATCAGGCGCATCCCGAAAGTTCTTTTCCTTCCAGCCCTCAGCGTGCTCATTGAGCACAAAGATCAGGTCTGGCTGAACCACATCACCTTCCGCAAGGACGAGGTCCAGAGGGGCGACGCCTATTCTGCCTTTTTGACTTTGGCGCGCCCAGGCTTGTAAGAGCGCGCCGAGATTGAGCAGGATATGCTGGTGAAATACGGTGGGACTCGGCGACATGATTTTCTCCCCTGCAATGATGGTGAAGTATTCACCGTCCGCCGTTTCACGCAGGTAGCGGTCGTAAGTCCACTTATCCTCGGTTACCGTTGGTGGAACTGCCACACGTTCAGCCATGGATCACTGCCCGCTTTTCAGAAAACGTTTCTCGATCTCAACAATTTTATCCACGCGCCGCTGGTGCCGCCCGCCCCCAAAGGGCGTGCTGAGCCAGGTCTGGACGATCTGCTTGGCGAGGTTGACGCCGATCAGCCCGGCGCCCAGGGTGAGCACGTTGGCGTCGTTGTGCTCGCGGCTGTTGCGGGCGGTGGTCGCGTCCTGACAAGGCGCGGCGCGGACTCCCGGAACTTTGTTGGCCACGATGGCCGACCCAATGCCCGCGCCATCTACCACGATTCCGAGCTCGGTTCGTCCCACCGCGACCGCGACCGCCACGGCATGGGCGAAGTCAGGGTAGTCGACCGACTCGGTGGAGTACGTCCCGAAATCGATGAAGCTGATGCCTTCTTCACCGAGAAGCGCCTTCACCGCTTCCTTCATCTCGAAGCCGGCGTGATCGGATCCGACCGCGACGCGCGCCTTTTCGGGTTGGACGGAAGGGTTGGTCTCTGGAGAGACCAGGCGGATCCGTTTCTTCTCGATCCATTCGCGGGCGATGTCGGTGATGATGGCATCCTTGGGGACATCGAGGATCGCCCCTTCGGGG
>DATDRS010000070.1:0-12147 GCA_035291605.1 Anaerolineales bacterium
GCTCAGGACGCTTTCGTGATGCCCTGACGACCGAAAGCATATGGCAACAGGCGATTCCTTTATTGACGATTGGGTCCGCCGGCAGCCGGTTTCGTCGGCCGGCGTCGAGGCCTCCATCGGCCTCACCAAGCGCATCCTCAGCGGCTACCAGCGCATTGGCAGCCGCTTTCACCCGCGCGAGTACGCACGCCAGAAGACGGTCTATGTCGCCGAGTTCGACATGGCCCACACCGCCGTCACCGCCAACCAGTACGCGGTATTCCTCGAAACGGGCGCAGTGCGCGAGCAAAAATGGTGGAGCAAAGAGGGCTGGGCGTGGGCGAACGGCGAGCTCGAGGGTTGGGGGCGTGTGAACCGCTGGGCGCCGGATGGCTGGAAGGATCAGCGCCAGCGGCAGTTTCACCCGTTGACCGGCGTGACCTTCTACGAGGCGGAGGCCTATTGCGCCTGGGTCGCCGACCAGAAGAAGAAAGCCGTCCGCCTCCCGACCGAGGCGGAATGGGAGCGCGCCGCGCGCGGCGACGACGGGCGGCCCTTCCCGTGGGGCGACGAGTTTGACCCGACGCGCGCGAACACGCTCGAGGGCGAAATCCGCGACACCGTCCCGGCGGCGAGCATCACGGGCGACGTGAGCCCTTTTGGCGTGATGGACATGGCCGGTAACGTGCAGGAATGGACGGCGAGTGTTTACACCGCGCTGCCCGACGAAGTTTATCCAGCTTCCGATCTGCGCGTGGCGCGGGGCGGCTCATTCAACGACACGGCCTACGGCGCGCGCACGACGTACCGCCGCGCTTATCCCCCCGGTTTTTTTTACCCCTTCCTCGGCTTCCGCGTCATTGTCGAATATCATTGATAGGTAGTAGACTTGGCTTAGTTCCGCCGTTCACCAGGTCTTGAGGAGGCCTCCCATGTCTGACAACCCTTATTCCGACCGTTCCAAGTTTCCCTGGAGCGCCGTCATCGTTGCGCTGGCCGCACTCGTCTTTGGCTGCATCATCGTCGGCACGCTGATTGCCCGCAATTTTCTGGGGACGCAGACGCTCATCCCGTCGGGCGGGGACGCGACTCAGGCCGCGCCGCCAGGTTCTGTCGCCGTTGATATTTCTTCGTCCAACACCAAAGAAGACTGGATGGACGCCGTCGTCGAGCAGTTCAACCAGGAGCAGCACAAACTCTCGTCAGGCGATGTCATTTTCGTGCGCGTGAGCCACGTGACCTCCGGCGGCTCACAACAGGCGATCCTCGACGGGAAGAGCCAGCCGACGGTGTGGAGTCCTGGCGATCAGAGCTGGGTGGACACCGCCAACCAGACGTGGCGCGACCGGACGGGCCGCCCGCTGATCCCCGACGCCTGCCCGGCCTCAATCCTCGCCCCCATCGGGTTTGCCATGTGGCGCCCCATGGCCGAGGCGCTCGGCTGGCCCGACAAGCCCATCAGCTGGGACAACCTCGTCAATCTCTCCGCCGACCCCCAGGGCTGGGCCAGCCTCGGCCACCCGGAGTGGGGCCAGTTCAAGTTCGGCCACACGCACCCCGACTATTCCAACGTCGGCCTGCTGATGATGACTTCGCTCGCGTACTCGACCAAAGGCAAGACCGGCGGGCTGACGGCGAACGACGTGTACGCCGACGACGTGGTGAACGCCTTTACGCGCGTGGAGCAAAACACTTATCACTACGGCATCCAGAGCCGCCCGCTGATGCAACTCCTGGGCAAGCGCGGGCCGGATTACCTGCACGGGGTGACGACCAGCGAAGCGGAGATGTTGAAGACGAACGCCGAATTCAAAGATACGCTGCGGTTCCAGTTGGTGTTCATCTTCCCGGCCAAAGGCACGTTCTGGAGCGAGCAACCGTACTGCATCCTTGCCGCTGACTGGGTGACCGAGGAGCAAAGGGAAGCCGCGGAAGTCTTCCGCGATTATCTGTTGGATCCGGCCCGGCAGGAGATGGCGATTGACAACTATCTACGCCCGGTGGATGCGGGCATCTCCCTGCACGCGCCGATTGCGCTGGACAGCGGCACCGACCCGCGCGTGACGCGCAACACTGTTCCGGCGCTGGAAAGCCCCTCCGCCGAAGTGGCCGAGGCGGTAAAGGATGTGTTCCACCAGACGAAGAAGAAGGCGACGATCGTGATGGTGATTGACACTTCGGGCAGCATGGAAGGCGACAAGATCAAAGCCGCCGTCGAGAGCTCGATCACGTTCGTGGAGCATTTCGACCCGAACGACGAAATCTACGCCGTCGGCTTTGGCGGGGAACGCACGATCTACGACCTGGGCGGCGGGCGCGCGGGAGACGTAGGCGAGCAACTGGTCAAAGCGTTGGGCGGCATCTATGCCAGCGGCAACACACCGCTTTACGACGCTGTGTGCACCGCCGCCGACAAGATCAACGCCTTGCAGATCGAAGACCAGGCCAGTGGCGAGAAACGGCTGTACGGCATCGCCCTGCTCTCGGATGGCGAGGACACGTCGAGCCTCCGCACCGAGAACCAGATGTTCGGCTGCCTGCCGAGCGGCGAAGACGTGGAAGGCGTCAAGGTGTTCACCATCGCCTACGGCGAGGACGCCAACGCCGACCTGATGCTCCGCATCGCCAACCGGACGAACGGCAAGACCTTCAAAGGCGACCCGGAGAGCATCGAGAGCATTTACAACTCGATTTCAGCGGAGCAATAGCCTGTCATTCTGAGGGCGCGCCCGAAGAATCTCCGCCGGAGACGGTTCGCTGCGCTCAGCGTGACAAGCCTGGTGACGTATGGATCATTCTTGATATGCAGACTTCGCGCCCCTTCTGGTTCCTGCTCAACATTTACGGCTGGGTCGTCTTGGGCATGAGCGCCGTCACGGCGTTCGTCGTCGGCCAGTGGTGGATCGTCTTGCTGGGCGTCGTCGGCTACCTGATCGCCCTGCTGGTTGACCTGGTCAGCGGCAGCAGCCTCGGGCGCACGGGCGTCATCCGCCTGTCGCGGGCAGAGCAGGAAAACCGTGAGCTGCGGGCCGAACAAGCGCGGCTCCTGGGAGCAATTAAAGAACGGGATGCGAAGATCGGGGCGACAGAGAAGACAGTCACCAATCACCAGTAGACAGTCGCCAGTAGACAGTCGTCAGACTATTGAGCGCGAAAAATGGGAGGGAATGATGCACAACTTTCGAGAACTCAAAGTCTGGCAACGGGGCATGAAATTTACCGTGGCGATTTATCGTGAAAGCCGACAATGGCCGCAGGATGAGCGGTTTGGGTTGATCAGCCAAATCCGGCGCGCGGCCAGCTCTATTCCGTTGAACATTGCCGAGGGCGCCGGCAATAGTTCTGATAAGGAGTTCTGTCGTTACCTCGAAATGGCGCTGCGCTCTGCGTATGAAGTCATGACGGCCATAGACATCGCCCGCGGGCTGGAGTTTCTCGCCGACAAGGCCGCCGATGATCTGCAAAAAGAGTGTGACGAAATCGCCGCCATGCTCGTTGGTCTGATGAAATCTCTCGGCTGGAGAGACAATCCGCGCTCTACAAAGAAGTAATCTGTCTACTGGCGACTGAAGTCTGTCTACTGGCGACTGACGACTGTCTACTGAGCTGTGAAATTCCAAATCACCTTCCTCCCGCAAAACGTCGTCACCCACGCGCCGGAGGGCACGACGGTGTTCAACGCCGCGAACTGGGCCGGGCTGGCGATTGACAGCACCTGCGGCGGGCGCGGGACGTGCGGCAAATGCAAGGTGCGCTTCCTGCAAGGCGTGGACGGCGTGACCGAAGCCGATCACCGCTTCCTGTCCGAGGCCGAGCTGGCCGAGGGCTGGCGGCTCTCGTGCCGCGCCCCGCTCCACGCCGACTGCTTGGCCGAAGTGCCCCGGCTGATGACCTCGCCCAAAGCCGCGCTCCTGGGCTACGGCCAGCACGTCATCCTCAACCCCAACGTCGCCAAAGTTCACCTGCAGCTCGCCGAGCCGACGCTCGAAGACCAGCAGTCCGACCTGGCGCGCCTCGTCGAGGCGCTCGACGTGGAGGGCTACGAAGTCCGCGTTGACCCAGCCGTGTGGCGCGCCCTGCCCAAAACCTTGCGCAACAGCAATTTTTCAATCACCGCCGTCGTCTGCGGCGACGAACTGATCGCTGTTGAGCCGGGCGACACAACGGGCCAGTTGTATGGTCTGTCACTGGACATCGGCACGACCACGGTCGTCGGCGCGGTCGTCAACCTGAACACCGGCGCAGTCGAGGCTGTCAAATCCACCCTCAACGGGCAGGCGCCCTACGGGGCCGACGTGATCTCGCGCGTCAGCCACACGATGATGGAGCCGGAAGGGCTGGCGGCCCTCCACACGCGCATCGTCGAGACGATCAATGCGCTGTTTGACGAACTGCTGGGCATGTCCGGCGTGACGCGCGAGGACGTCTACGAGGTCGTCGTCGTGGGCAACGCGACGATGATCCACCTGCTGTTGGGCATTGACCCCGAGCCAATTTCGGTCGCCCCCTTCATCCCCGCGATCAACGAGCCGGTGACTCTGCCGGCTGCAGAAATTGGGTTGAAGATGCACCCGCAGGCCCGGTTGAGCACCCTGCCCCACCTGGGCGCGTACGTCGGCGCAGACATCGTGGCAGGCGTCTTGGCGACCGGGGTGGTGCGCAACAAGGACGAAAAACTCCGGCTGTACATTGACGTGGGGACGAACGGCGAGATCGTGCTTGGCTCCGCCAGACGCGCGCTTGCGACGGCGGCCCCGGCCGGCCCGGCCTTCGAGGGAGCGCAGATCAAGTGCGGGATGCGTGCGAGCGACGGGGCCATCGAGGGCGTGCAGATCAACGGCGGCGCGGTGCACCTGCAAATCATCGGCGGCGCGGTGCACCCTATTGGGCTCTGCGGCTCCGGGCTGGTGGATGCCGCCGCCGAACTGGTGAAGTGCGGCCTGGTGGACGCCTCAGGCCGGCTGTTGAAGCCCGACGAAGCGCGTGGGCGCGGATTGCCTGAGGGCCTGATTGCGCGGCTGGTTACAGTAGACGGCGCGCGGGCCTTCCTGCTCACTGAGCCGCAAGATAACATCGTGCTCACCCAGCCCGACATCCGCGCGCTGCAATTCGCTAAAGGCGCGATTGCCGCCGGGGTGAACGTCCTGCTGGCGCACATGGGCGTGACCGCTGGCGACCTGCGCGAGGTCTTGCTGGCCGGGTCGTTCGGCTCGTACATCAACCCGGCGAGCGCGCGGCTCATCGGCCTGGTCCCCTGGGTTCCGGTCGAGCGCATCGTCGCCGTGGGGAACGCGGCGGGCGAGGGCGCCAAGATCTGCCTGCTCTCGTTCCGCGAACGGCAGGCCGCTAACCGCCTGCCGGAGTTCATCGAGTATCTCGAACTCTCCGGCCGGTCGGAATTCAACGATATTTTTACGGAGGCGTTGGGGTTTCCGGTCCGGACAGCATAGCCGCTCACGAATAAGATGAAAATCTACTGCCCTACGTGCGGCTACGAGCCGATGCCGGACGTGCTCTGGACCTGCCGACCGGGTTGCGACTATGCCTGGCATACCTTCGACACGCACGGACAATGCCCCAACTGCTTCAAATGGTGGAAAGTGACGCAGTGCCCAGAATGCCACGCTTGGTCTCCGCACGATGATTGGTATCACGACATGCCGCCTGTGGAAACCGAACAGGCCGAGGAGGTTGTTAGCATCCCTGCATGACTGACAACACCCGCCCCATGCGCGCGGGGAGCCGACTCGAGCGTGTCCTCCGCGCCGGGTTGTTCGCCGTCACCGCCGAACTGAACCCGCCCGACACCGCCGACCCCCACGCGGTCTACGAGGCCGCGCTTGTCCTGGCCGAGGTCGCCGACGGCATCAACGCCACCGACGCCTCCGGCGCGAACGCCCACATGTCGAGCCTCGGCGTGTGCGCGCTGCTCATCCGCGCCGGATACGAAGCCGTGCTTCAGATGTCGTGCCGTGACCGCAACCGCATCGCCCTGCAGGGCGACCTGCTCGGCGCGGCGGCGCTCGGCGTGAAGAACGTCTTGTGCCTCACGGGCGATGACGTGACCGCCGGCGACCAGCCGGAAGCCAAGCGCGTCTTTGACTTCGACTCGACGCAATTGCTCCGCACCGCGACGATCATGCGCGACAAAGGCCTGCTGCTCAGCGGCCGCAGGCTTTCCCTGCCGCCGCACGTCTTCCTCGGCGCGGCCGAGAACCCGTTCGCTCCGCCGCTCGACTGGCGGCCTCACCGGCTGGCGAAGAAAGTCGAAGCCGGCGCGGACTTCATCCAGACGCAGTTTGTGTTCGACGTGGACATCTTCCGCCGCTTCATGGCCCGCGTGCGCGACCTCGGCCTGCATCAAAGGGTCTACATCCTCGCGGGCGTCGGCCCCCTGCGCTCGCCCAAAGCCGCCGAGTTCACGCGCACGCACGTCCCCGGCGTGTACATCCCCGACTCCATCGTCGAGCGGCTGAACAAGACGCCCAAGCCGCGCTGGGTCGAGGAGGGCATGCAAATCTGCGTCGAGATCATCGAGCAGGTGCACACGGTCGAAGGCGTGGCGGGCGTGCACGTGATGGCCTACCGGCAGGAAGAGATGGTCGCCGAGATCATCCGCCGGGCCAAATTGTTCCCCCGCGTTTCGCCGGAAGCGCTCCACCGCCCGGTTACTGTTAATCCATGAGGCGGGCGGTTGTTGCCGCGTCTCATTCGCCAAAGAGGAGATGGACAATAGTTCCCTCACGATCGCGTGACGATACCCTCGCCATCCTTCGCGGCCAACCCATCGCGCGCCTGCCCGTCTTCGGCGGACTGCCGAGCCTGACCACGCCCGGCCTGAGCGCCGCGGGCATTCGCTACGGCGAGGCCCACACTGACCCAACTATGATGGCGCGCGCCGCCGCCAGCACCTACGAAACGTTCGGCTTCGAGTCGGCGGTTGTCCCTTTCGACCTGTGCGTCGAAGCCGAAGCGCTGGGGTGCGGCGTAGACTTCCAGACAGATGTAGACGCTTTCCTCGCCCCGGTCGTTAGTGCGCCCCTCCGTAGGGGCGATCAGCTGATCGCCCCTACATTGCCTGATGACCCTTCTCGGGCCGGGCGGATTCCGATTGTGTGTGAAGCCTTGACGCAACTGAAAAACGGCGTCGGGCGCGAGGTCGCCATCGGCGCGTGGATACCGGGGCCGTTCACGCTCGCCTGGCAGCTTTTCGGGGCCGAGGCCTGGCTCATGGCGATCAAACAAGACCCCACGCGGGCTGCGCATTTGCTGGAATCCCTCGCGGAGTTCCTCGCCCGCGTGGGCGCACGCTATCGCGAGGCCGGGGCCGACCTCCTCACCATCCACGAGATGGGCGGCTCCCCGCAGGTCGTCGGCGCTTCGACTTTTCGCTCATTAGTTCAACCGGCCCTGACCCGCCTCATCGCCGCCCTGCCCTCATCCCGTGTCCTCAGCGTGTGCGGGGACACGAACAAGAGCGTCGCCGATCTCGCGGCCTGCGGTGCGGAGGCGCTGAACGTGGATCACCGCAACGACCTCGCACGGACGCGGCAGGCGCTTGGGCCGACCGCCATTCTGCTCGGCAACTTTGATCCGGTGAAGACGCTGAGCCAGGGGACGCCAGAGACGATTGCCCAGGCCGTGCGCGCGATTGCCGACGCGGGCGCGAACGCGGTCTGGCCCGGCTGCGACCTGTGGCCGGAGATGCCCGAGGCCAACTTCCGCGCGCTGATTTCGGCGGCTCGTGATATAGTCACGCCGGAAAGGCGGCCTACCCCGATGAACAGCGACAACCTCGAAGAGTTCTGGGAAGATTTGCTCTCGGAAGAACCGGCGCGCATCCGGCGCGTCTGGAAAGACCTCACCGACGAAGAGTGCGCCGCGGTGCTGGACCACCTGCGCCGGATGACCGAGGAAGAAGGCTGGCACGCCGCGCAGAAGCAGGCGGCAGCAACCGCCCTACACGTGATTCGCGAGCAGGCTGAATGAATATGGAATCCAAACCCGAACTCGAACGCTTTCAAACCATGACGACGATCCTCATCGCCGTCGTCTCGACGGCCATCGCGCTCGTCGCCTCGCAGACCGCCGTGGCGAGCGGGAACACGACCGAGGCGCAGCACAACGGCGTGCTGGCGAAGATCAACCTCGAGCGCGTGGATGGCCGGAACCGCATCGAGATGGCCCGCAACCAGCGGGCCTTCGACCGCTTCCGCTTCAACCGCGCCCTGTGGTCGCTCACGCAGGAATACATCGCCACGGCCGAGGCCGCCGGGCAGTCGCCGCACGGCACGCGCCTGCGCCAGGAAGCCGCCGGGGTGCTGGAGGAAAGCGACATCGCCTGGCAATTCCTGGAGAGCGGCTACCTGATCGCCGACGAGAACGGCGACTACGTGGACTTCGATATTGAGACCTATCTCAGCGACGGGCGGCAGAATGCCGCCATCACTCAAGATGTTGACTCCACGGATAACTTCCAGGACGCGGAGGATTCCCGCGGCAAATCGTTAGCCATGAACCTCAGCCTGATCGTGCTGTTCGTTTCGGTCCTGTTCCTCACCTGGGCGCAGATCACCCGCTCGGCTCTGCGCTGGGTGTGGCTGGGCGCGGGGGTGCTGGTGGCCCTCGGCGTCGGCGCGGGCTACCTGCTGGCCGGGATGGCCGGAGCGCTAGGCCTGTAAGAGCGCGTTGCACGCGCGACTTCGCGGCCACAAGCCGCTCGTGCGAGCACGTTGTACGCGCGACTGGGAGTCCGTGAATCCGTTCCATCGGTTGGCCTGACCTATGAGCACCGAGAAAACCGAAAGCACGCCAAAACCCATCGCATCCGTTGACTGGTTCAAGAACGGCGTCATCATCCTGATGACCCTCGTCGGCGTGTTTGCCGCCAGCATCACCTTCCTGCAAAGCTACGCCGGACTGCAATCCGAAGACCTGGTGCAGCGGAGCGAGTTCACGGCGGTCAACTCCACCGGGCTGTCGTTCCAGGCTGGGCTGGAGGCGGCGCAGGGCATTGACACGCAGGAGTTGTATTCCGACTACCTCCAGCGCGCCGTCCGCGCCGACACGAAGGCGCGCGCGCTCCGCATGGGCGGCCAGGGCGCGCTCGCCGCCGGGTACGCGCTTGACGCCGAACGCTGGAACAAGGCGGCGGAAGAAGTCGTGCTGTCCGACCCGCTGCTGGCCGAGTACAACCAGGACGCCGCCCTGTACCGCGAAACGTTGTTACGCCAGGCATACGTGGAAGGCGAGCGCCAGTACATCCTGCTGACGCAGTCGCGGGCCTGGAGCAACGAGGCGAACCGCTACGTCGCCATCCTCTCTACGCTGTCCATCTCGCTCTTCCTCGCCGGCCTGTCGCTGACGATCAGCTCGCGCGTGCGCTACTTCCTCGCCGCCGCCGCGACGGGCCTGGCGTTCGTCTGCACCATCTGGACGGTCCTCGTCCTGCTCACGCCCATCCCCGAGGTCCCCGAAGAGGCCATCCAGCGTTTTGTAGACGGACTGACGAAGTACAACGTCAGCCAGGCGAGAGATGAAGACCCCATCGAGGCCATCGCCGATTTCGACGCGGCGATTGAGAAGGCCGAGGATTACGGGCGCGCCTATTTCTACCGCTCGCTGGCGAACACCGACTCCCGCCTGGCCGAGATTCACCTCGATCCGGGCAAGGCCATCGCCGACGGCGAACGCGCGCTCGAACTCGGCATCGAGACCTCGCCCGTGTACGGCAACCTCGGCTGGCTCTACTACCTCAACGGGCAGTACAACAGCGCGCTCGACGCGACCGAAAAAGCCCTCAGCATGACGCCCGACGAGTGCTACCTCACCTTCAACCACGGGTTGATACTGACTGCACTGCAGCGCGACCCATCCGAGGTCGAGCAGGCTTACACCAGGGCCATCGAGTGCGCCCGTAATCAAAGTGATTACCTGCGGAACTATTATCTCGACGTGGGCGTGGTGGACCTGGAAGACCTGGCGCTCGCGCGGCCCGACCTGAGTCCGGCGATTGAACCGGCCCGCCGCCGGTTGAAGGAGACGCTGGCTTCCCTCAATTTCTTCGGCGACACGCAGCCGCGCCCGACCTCGGCCCAATTCGGCCCGCTGACCTTTGGGGAATCGATCGACTCATCCAACCTTGTGATCGCGCCGGCCGGCGAATTCCCGCAGACGGCGACGACCGTCTACGCCGATTTCGAGTTCTCCGGCATGACGCCGGACACACAGTGGCTGGAACGCTGGCTGCTGGACGGGCAGGAATATTTCGTGCTGGAGCACCAGGGTTGGGGCGAGGACGAGTCGGGCGTGGGCTGGATCGGCGTCACCCAGGCGGGGGGCGTGCCTTCCGGGCGCTACCACGCGGATGTGTTCGTCGAGGGGAACCTGGCGACCTGGGGAGAATTCACGGTCCTGGCCGGGTCCCTGCCCCGGCTCTACTCGCACACCAGCACCGACGTCAGCGTGACGATCAATTACCCGTGGAACTGGAAGATCACCGACCTTGCCGATTACGAGGTTTCGGTGGTGGCCGCGCGCGAACCGGGCAAGCCGACCTTCTTTGGCGTCACGGCGTGGCTGACGACCGCCGGGACCGACGACGATGTCTTCAACCTGTTCCAATACAACTTCGACGCCATGCAGTTGGAGTTCGGCGACTTCAGCTCGGAAGAGCCGCTGGCGTTCACCATCGCGGAGCGGGACGGCTGGCTGAACTACTACACCTACACTAACGCCGACGGCATCCCTATTCAAGGCGCGCTTGCCGGCGTGCTCGTCCCGGAGAAGCAGAACGTTTTCATCCTCCTCATCGAGTCTGATTCCGCCGAGTGGGACGCCAGCGTGGATTTGTTCGACGTGATGTTGAGCAGGATCGAGATTATTGAGTGAAAAGTGAACCGTGATCGGCGAACAGTGATCATTGGCGCCTGATGACTGTTTACTTTTCCACCGTCGTCATCATCAACCCACACGCCAGCAGCGCCAGCGCCGCGCCGAAGTAAAACGGCGCGCTCGGGCCGAAGCCGCTCCACCCGAACGCCCCCTGCCACAGGATCCCGGCGAGAAAACTGGCGGGGAAGGCGGTGAGGCCAATGGCCGCGTTGAACACGCCGTACGCGGTCCCACGGTGCTCAGCCGGGACCAGGTCGGCGACGTAGGCCTTGGCGATCCCCTCGGTCAGGCCGTAGTAAAGCCCGTAAGCCCCCATCAAGGCCCAGGCCTGCCAGCCCGCCGTCACCTGCGCGAAACCCAGATAGATCAGCCCGTACACGCCCCACCCGCCGATGATCAACCGCCGCCGCCCGATCCTGTCCGAGAGCGCGCCCGCCGGACCGGAGACGAGCGTGTACACGAAGGTGAAGGTGAGCATCATCCCCAGCACACCCATCACGGGCAGTCCTGCCGCCTGCGCGCGCAGGACCAGAAACGCATCGGAAGAGTTGCCGAGCGTGAAGAGCACGACGATGAACAGAAAGGTCCTGAACCGCCCGTCGAAGCCCGCCAGGCTCAGGCGCGGGGCCTGACGGCGGTCTTTGGGGACAGGCGTCTCTCGCGCGGTGATTGCCAGCCCCAGCACGCCCAGTGCGGCGGGGACGACGCTGATCAGCACGAGCAGACGGAAGGTGGAGCGAGTCAGTGTGAGCGTGCTCCGCTGCGTCGCCCAGACGACGACGAGCGCGACGAGGATGCCGATGAACGCGCCCGCCGTGTCGCCCGCCCGGTGCAGGCCAAAAGCGAAGCCGCGCTGCCCTTCGGCGACGCTGTCCGCGACGAGCGCATCGCGCGGCGCGGTGCGGAGCCCTTTACCCAACCGGTCGCCGAAGCGGATGACCAGCACCTGCTCCCAGGTGTTGGCGACAAAGAGGAACGGCTTGGCGATAGTGGAGAGGCCGTAGCCGGCCACCGCCAGCCACTTGCGCTGCCCGAGCACATCCGAGAGCCAGCCGGAGAAGACCTTGAGCAGGCTGGCGGTCGTCTCGGCCACGCCCTCAATCAGGCCGATGACGTTCGTTTTGGCTCCGAGGACGTTGAACAAGAACAACGGCAGGAGATAGACCAGCATCTCGCTGGAGATGTCGGTGAGGAAACTGGTGAGCGTGACGGCCCAGACGTTGCGGGGGAGAGAAGCAAGCTTGGATTTGGCGGGGGAGGTTGTGATCATGAGTG
>DATDRS010000071.1:0-4072 GCA_035291605.1 Anaerolineales bacterium
GCCGCGTCTTTGATCTGCTGGCGCAGTGACTCGGCCAACTGGAAGTAATAGGGGATACGGCTCTGTTTGTTGATCGCGGGCATGATGGAAGCGCGAGTGGGTTAAACCAGACGCCGTGCAAAAACATGATGCTTGTATAGACAAGTAGACAACGCCAATATAGGTCAGGTTTGGCTGGGAGTCAACCGGGCAATCGGCCCGAATCGCCGGGCAAAGTTTGGTCGTCAGCCGGCAGTCTCCTGGCGGAGGTAGCGTATAATTCCAGCCCGAGGAGAAATGCGGATGGAAATTGCTATCGTCGGCACGGGCAAAGTTGCCCGGAATAACTATCTTCCTAGTGGACGAAGTACGATGAATCGTTCGAGAAGGCGGTTGATGCCTATCTCGCCTCCATTCGGGAGGACGCGCCGCCGCCCGTCCCCGGATTGGCCGGACTTCTGGAATTGCAGTTTGAGGCGAGTCTGAGGCAGTCCATCGCCGAGCGCCGCCCGGTGCTCCCGGCGGAAGAATTTCCGACTGCGCCCGTGCGCTGAACGCCGCGCCCGCGCCTCAGGAGCCTAATGCGCTACCTCAACCTGCCCCCACTCGACCGACCGATTTCGGCCATTGGCCTCGGAACGGCGACCCGCGCCTTCACCCCCGGAACGTACACTCAAGCGGTGAAATTGCTGGACCGATTTCTTGAGGCTGGCGGGAATTGTGTGGACACCGCGCATATCTACGGCTTTGGCGACAGCGAGAAAACTTTGGGCCGCTGGCTGAAAGACTCCGGGCGGCGCAGCGAAATCATCTTGATCACCAAAGGCGGCCATCCCGCTGTCGATCCAGCGAATCTGTTTGGCAAACCCTGGGAGCCGCGCGTCACGCCCGAAGCGCTGCGCGCCGATTTGAATGAAAGTTTGGAGCGGTTACAAACCGACACCATTGACCTGTATCTCTGCCACCGCGACGATGAAGCCGCGCCCGTCGGGCCATTGATCGAAGCCTTAAATCAGGAACAGCGGCGGGGGCGAGTCCGGGCGCTGGGCGCGTCCAGTTGGCGCGTCGAGCGCATGGTCGAGGCCAACCAGTACGCCGCGCAACATGGTCTGAACGGATTTGTCATTTCCAGCCCCGGCCTGAGTCTGGCGCGGCCAGTCAAAATGCTTTTCCCGGGCACGTTGTTTGCCGACGACGTGACGCGCGCGTGGCATCGCGCGCACGGGTTTCCAATGTTGGCGTGGGCCTCGCTCGCGGCGGGCTTCATGAGCGGCAAGTTCAAGCCGGATGATCCGAGTGTCAATCCGGTGGTTCAGACGTATTATTCAGACGGGAATTTTGAGCGTGTGCGCCGCGCGCAGGAATTAGGCGCGCGTAAAAACGCGACCGGGCTCCAGATCGGGCTGGCGTTCGTGTTGCGGCAAGCGTTCCCAGTCGTGGCGCTCGTTGGCCCGACCACAGTAGCGAATCTGAACGAAACCCTCGGCGCGTTGGAGATTGAATTGAGTTCTGAGGAGATGGAATTTCTCGATCTCAATGGAGGCGAACAGTGAAACACACTCTGAATCTCGCCGCGATAGATTTGGGCGCGGAAAGCGGCCGGGTGATGTGGGCGGCCCTCGACGATCGCACGCTGAGGCTGGAAGAAGCTTATCGCTTCCCCAATGTGCCGGTACGCGTCCTCGACAGCCTCCACTGGGATCCTTTGCGCCTCTTCGCCGAGATCAAGCACGGGTTGGGGTTGTGCGCCAAACGCGGCGGGGCGGCGTTGAACGGGATTGGGCTTGACACGTGGGGCGTGGACTTTGCCCTGTTGGGACGCGATGACGAACTGACCGGCATTCCTTTCCACTATCGCGATCGTCGCACCGAGAGCATGTTGGAGAAAGCCTTTCAGCGCGTGGCCCGCGAAGAAATCTTCGAGCGCACCGGCATTCAATTCATGCCGATCAATTCGCTTTACATGTTGCTCTCAATGACCGGAACGCCTGCGCTGGAATCGGCGGCGACGTTCTTGATGATCCCCGATCTGTTCAACTTCTGGCTCTCGGGGCGCAAGGCGTGCGAGTTCACCGACGCGACCACCACGCAACTCTACGACCAGCGCGCGGGCGATTGGGCGCGACCCGTAATCGAAAAACTCGGCTTGCCCGGACACATCTTCTTGCCCATCACGCAGCCGGGCACGGTGCTGGGGCCGATCCTGCCTTCGGTTGCCGAGGAAGTTGGACTGGACTCGGTTCCCATCATCGCGCCGGCCTGCCACGACAGCGGCTCGGCCGTCGCGGCTGTCCCGGCGCGAAACAAGAACGCCGTATACATCAGTTCCGGCACGTGGTCCATCGTCGGCGTCGAGGTCCACGCGCCCATCATCACGCCGCAGAGTCTCAAGTTTAACTTCACGAACGAAGGCGGCGTGTCCGGCACCGTGCGATTCCTGAAGAACGTGATGGGGCTGTGGATCGTTCAGGAGTGCCGCCGCGTGTGGGCGCGTGCTGGTGAGGAATTCACCTATACCGAACTGACCACGATGGCCGAAAATGCGACGCCGTTCGTTTCAATCGTTGATCCCGACGACGAATCATTTCTGCGGCCCGGCGACATGCCCGCCCGGCTGAGAGAGTTCTGCACCCAGACGGGCCAACCCGTGCCCGAAGACAAAGGCGCGCTCCTGCGCTGTGTCTTTGACAGCCTGGCGCTGAAATATCGCGTGGTCGTCGAGCGCATCGAAGTCATGATGGGTCACCGGCTCGAGGTTATCCATATCATCGGGGGCGGGTCACAGAATCGCCTGCTGTGCCAGTTGACCGCCGACGCGACGGGCCGCCCCGTGATCGCCGGGCCGGTAGAAGCGACCGCCATCGGCAACGCGGTGGTGCAAGCGATGGCGCTCGGCCATCTTGCCTCACTTGCCGAAGCACGTGAGGTCATTCAGAATTCGTTCGAGTTGATCATCTACGAGCCGCGCGCCTCGGCGCAATGGGATGAGGCTTACGCGCGCTTCGCCCATTTGTTACCCACCTGAGCCCGTTCGATGAGTTGATGCTTGACTTGAGGTCGAATCCGCCCTAATATGCTGAGTATTGGCTTGTATAGACAAGTAGACAATCAGGCAAGTTTCTAAGACACGATCAAAAAAATGGCCGTCCCTCCTGCTGACTTGCCTACACGTTCCGCCGACCAAGCTGCGAGGCCGCCGAGCGCAATGGTCATTCGCTCCGCCGTCCGCATGGGAGGGTGCTGCGATGAACGAGTCAATCATTGACGTCAGCCGTGATTTCTTCAACGAGGTCGTTAAGCCGATCCTGGAGAAGGAATTCCCGGCCGAGACCGCGCAGACGGCTTTCGGAGTCTTTGGCTACGGCTCCGAAGTGCTCCGGATGGACGACACGTACTCCACCGACCACCACTGGGGCATTCGCATCAACGCGCTGACGCCGGAGGAAATCTTCAAAGCGCGGCACGAGGCCATCCAGGAGACGGTCAGCGCGCGCCTGCCGGCCACGTGGCGAGGGCACTCGCTGCGCGAGGGCCTCTCCGGCGGCAGAGGTCTCTCGCTCACCAGCCTCGAAGCCTATCTTACGCGCACCATCGGCCTTGACTATCCCCCTCAGACGTATGCCGAGTGGCTCAGCATTCCGGAAGAGGACATCATTCACGTCGTCGAGGGCGAGGTGTGGCATGACCCCTCCGGGCGCTTCACTGCCATTCGCGAGACGCTCAAGAAATATTATCCTGAACCGGTTCGCTTGCGGCGCATCGCCCACTGGTGCCGCTATTATTCCGGGATGGGCGCGTACGCCTTCAAACGCGCGCTCCTGCGCAACAACGAGTATTACGCGAACGTCACGTTCACGCGCGCCATCCGGTTGGGCGTGCAGTTGGCCTTCCTGCTGGACAAGCAATATTTCCCTTACGACAAATGGACGTTTGCCTACTTCCAGCGGCTTCCGCGCATGGCCGCCCGGCTGGGCCACCGCGTTGACGAGGCCGTGCGCCTCTCCACCCCCTGGGAGCGCAAACTCGAACTGCTGGATCAGATGTCAGATGTCTTCGACGCGACAATGGTCGAGGACGGGATCGTCAAGCCGCA
>DATDRS010000072.1:0-17700 GCA_035291605.1 Anaerolineales bacterium
GCGTGCGTCTGGATGAACTTGCGGCGCGGGTCCACGGCGTCGCCCATGAGCATGTCGAAGGTGCGGTCGGCTTCGGCGGCGTCTTCGATGGTCACCTGCAGCAGGGTGCGGGTGGCCGGGTCCATCGTCGTCTCCCACAACTGCGTCGGGTTCATCTCGCCCAGGCCCTTGTAGCGCTGGAGCGTGACCTTGTCGCTGTTGCCCAGTTCTTTGAGGATGCGGTCCTTGTCCGCGTCGCTATAGGCATAGCGCACCTGCTTCTTATGCTCGATGCGGTACAACGGCGGCTGGGCGATGAACAGGTGGCCATTATCGATCAGCGGCTGCATGTAGCGGAAGAAGAAGGTCAACAACAGCGTCCGGATATGGCTCCCATCTACGTCCGCATCGCACATAATGATCGTGCGCCCATAACGCAAACCTTCTAACGAGAAATTGTCTCCAATGCCCGTGCCGAGCGCCGAGATGAGCGCCCTGACTTCGTTGTTGCCCAGGATCTTGTCGAGCCGCGCGCGCTCGGTGTTCAGGATTTTGCCGCGCAGAGGCAGGATGGCCTGGAAGTGCCGGTCGCGCCCCTGTTTGGCGCTGTTATGGACAAAAACGCCGCTCGCCAGCGCGAAGTTGTGCGTATGGGGCACTTCGATGTCATAAACGTCCACGCGTTGCGCCAAACGCTCGACTGCCACGACCCGATGGTTGAAATTCGCGACGGCTTCACGCGCCCCTGCTTCGTCGCCGCCGAAGTAACGCTCACAGAACGTGTCGAACCGCAGCAAGGACTTGTCGCGCGTCTCAAGGCGGTAAGCGCGATATGCTTCCAGGTT
Source organism: Anaerolineales bacterium (assembly GCA_035291605.1). GTDB lineage: Bacteria > Chloroflexota > Anaerolineae > Anaerolineales > UBA6663 > DATDRS01. The sequence continues at coordinate 825 of DATDRS010000072.1, forward strand.
GAGTTGTCCGCTTTCACCCTCAAACTGCTTCAACGCGGCAATCGTCTTGCGGTAATAGGTTTCCTGCAAGGCCGCCTGGCGTTTGGCGCGAAACTCAGGTGTCCACTGTTCGCGCGTCTTTTCGCGCCGCCATTCAAGCAATTCTTCGTCCTGCCATTGCTCGTGCGCTTTCTGGCGATTATATTCACGCGCTTCGGGATGGCTGTCGAAGTATCGGCGCACGCGTTCGGATTGCTCCTGACGATTCGCGTCGTCGCCCCAGTATTCGCGTTGCGCGCGGTCAAGTTGCGCGCGATTCTGTTCGCGGTACTCCTCGTGGCTTGCATAAAATTCGCGCCACTGCTCGACCATGTAGGCCTTGTAGTCCTCGTCTTCCCACTGCGCCTGAGCATTGCTCGACAATTTCTGCCGCGTTTCAGGCTGTTTCATGCGTTCGCTAAGTCTTGCGCGATAATCTTCGCTCTGATGAGTCACGCGGGCTTTGTCAATCACGTCGGGGCGATGCAGAGTGCGCGAGACATGCGCGCGATGCAGGGCCAGGTGTTCTTCGGCCGGCAGGCGTTGAACGTTCGTCGGGTTGTTGTTGCGCTTGTCAAAGTCAATGTGATGGCAGTGGTCGCCATCGGCTTCGGAATAGACGCCCTGCCAGCGGTTATACCAATCAGCCAGCAGGTGCGTGAACAGCCAGCTCTCCGAGCGCGGATCCCAGGCCATCTCGTAGCCGTCAATGGTGATTCCCATCTCGCTCATATCCGATAATTTACGATACAAAGGCATCAGCGAGTCTTCAGACGCGAGGGAGGCTGCGGTCTTATAGCGGCCATCACGCAACATAAACCGATGGTCGGGGGTGCAAATAATTTCGTCGCCCGTGTCGAGCGTGACTCGAACAACTTCTGCGTTGGCTTTTGTCCGGCGCGCGTTGACGATGCGCTCCAAACCGATTTGGCCGTCGTGGCGAATGGTATAGCAGAAATGCTCTTTGCCCATCGCCTGCTCGGCCACAAGTTCTTTGAAACTGAGCGCGCGGCCATCTGCCAAGGCAATCTGCGTGTCGCCGTCAAAACAACCGCCGGCGCTGTCGCCCTCGACGATGTAGAGTTCACACTTCGCGGCTTCGCGCTCGGAGCAGTCGGCAAGTTTGCCGGGGAGCGTCAGGCTCTCTAAGGCGGACTTGCGGATGACCAGATCGCGCGCCTTCTTCGCGGCGTCGCGCGCGCGGGCCGAGGTCAGACACTTCTCGACGATGGCCTTGGCCTCGCGCGGGTTCTCCTCGAGGAAAGACCCGAACGCCTCGCCCAGCACCTGCTGGACGTAGGTTTGCACCTCAGGGTTCATCAGCTTCACTTTGGTCTGCGACTCGAACTGCGGCTCGCGATGCTTGATGCTGACGATGCCCGTGAGGCCCTCGCGCGTGTCGTCGCCAGTGAAGTTCGGGTCGGCGTCCTTGAGCAGGCCGTTCTTGCGCGCGTAGTCGTTGATCACGCGCGTGAGCGCGGTGCGCAGGCCGGTCAGGTGCGTCCCGCCGTCCACCGTGTTGATCGTGTTGGCGAAGGAATAGACCGACTCGTTGTACGCGTCGGTGTACTGCACCGCGACCTCGATGCCCACGCCCTCGATTTCCTTCTCCGCGTGGACGACCGTGTGCAGCACGTCGCGGTTGCGGTTGAGGTATTTGACGAAGGAGGTGATGCCGCCCTCGAAATAGAAGTTCATCTCCCGCCCGTCGCGCTCGTCGAGGAAGTCAATCGTCACCCCGCGCGTGACGAACGCCATTTCGCGGAAGCGCGTGACCAGCGTCTCAAAGCGATAGTCGAGGCCGGCCTCCTTGAAGATCTGCGTGTCGAACTTGAAGGTCGTCCAGGTCCCGTGCTCGCCGGCTTTGGCTTTGCCCGCCGCCCTGACCGGCCCCTGCGGGACGCCGCGCTCGTAGCGCTGCTCGTATTGTCTGCCCTCGCGGGTGACTTGGACCGCGCACCACTCGGAGAGCGCGTTCACCGCCGAGACGCCAACGCCGTGCAGACCGCCGGAGACTTTGTAGCCCCCGCCCCCGAACTTGCCGCCCGCGTGGAGCACGGTCATCACCACATCGAGCGTGTCCATCGGCTTGCCCTTCCCGTCCTTTTGCGTGGGATGCGGCCCCACCGGGATGCCGCGCCCGTTGTCCTCCACCGTCACGCTGCTGTCGGGATGGATGGTGACGGTGATCCGGTCGCACGCGCCAGCCAGGGCCTCGTCAATCGAGTTGTCCACGACCTCGTAGACGAGGTGGTGCAAGGCTTTGACGTCCGTGCCGCCGACGTACATGCCGGGGCGGCGGCGCACCGCTTCCAGCCCCTCGAGGACCTGAATTGCGCTGGCGCCGTATTCTTGAATTGCGTTGCTGTCCTTTGCTGCCATTCAATACTCCAGTGTGCTTGTCGCCTGTGGCTAATGGCTCATCGCATATCGCTTATGACAGATCGTAGATAGCCATTCGTCGCGGTTCAGTCGTCCCCTGCCCCCTGCCATCCCCTATCTGCCACCCGCCATTTGCCATCGGCCGTCCGCCGTCCTGGCTTCCATCCACTGGCGGTAGCGGTCCTTGTAAAACACGAACGTCGCGGCCACGAGCGCGGTCGAGACAATTGCATGGCCCGCGACGCCGATCAGCAATAGCCACGTGCCATCCGCCGGGATGTTCCACAGCAGGCTCAATCCCGCGCCCAAAAGAAAAATGACGGCGTACAGGCTCGCCGTCGGCGGGAGGTTGCGATGCACCAGGCGGATGCTGTCCCACAAAGCGCCGAACAGACCGCGCCGCTGAAGGATAATCCCGTGCAGAGCGAAGCCCATGTAAATCAAGGCCCACAGGCCGAGCATGGAACCGAGAAGCGAAAAGAGGCTGCCCACAACCGGGCTGATCAGGGCCAGGAGGCCGGCGAGCAGCGCCATTGGGATGCCGAAAAACGCCAGCAGGAAAAGCCAGATCGCCACGAGCGCAATCAGGCGGAGCCAGTCCCCCCACACGGAGCGTACCAGCTTGCGCAGATCCAGGCGAGCGTCGCGCACCTGTTGGGCAATGCCGCCGAAGTAAAGCGCGCCCAGGAACAACCCGGCGAGCGCAAAAGCGCCGAAGAGCACGAGGTAGACCAGCGGGTTGCCCACGACCCAGATCACCGGCTGTCCGCCGGGCATCACGTTCGGGGCGCGCCCAGCCATCAGGCTGGGCAACCCCACCGGGGCGGTGCTCAAGACCGAAAACAGATTGAAGCTCTGGCCGTATTCCGAGAGCAGCCGCCGCCACACCTCCAGGTTCCGGGCCGTCGCCGCGTCCACGCCGGACGGCAAGCGCATCAAGTCCAGCAAACCTTCGATCACCGCCCTGACTGAAAGATGTGGCCCCAGCCATAGGAATAAATCCAGGACCAGCGGCAACAGGATCAGCTCCAACCGGGCATTAACGGTCTCAAAGCCCGAAACCAGCGCGCCGATGACGCCGACCGGCGGCTCTGGTTTCTTACGTGAAGCAACGCTCATGAATTATGATTCTACCATACTCGCACATTTGCGCTACGCGGCGAAAGCGAATTTTCCGGCGTTTCTTTGACAAAGCGAACGCGATATATCAGTCAATGGTTGACCGACTCCCCACCCGCCTTTACAATCCACTCACTCCTGCTCAATTAAGGTATACCGACGATGGAACAATTCGTGATTGAAGGCGGCCACGCGCTCCGGGGGACGGTGACGCCCTCCGGCAATAAAAACGCTGCCCTGCCCATCCTGGCGGGCTGCCTGCTGACGGCTGAACCGGTCATCCTGCACAACGTCCCGCGCATTCGCGATGTGGAGACGATGCGCCAGTTGATCTGCGACCTTGGCGCGACGGTCGAAGCGCTGGACGCGCACACCTGGCGGGTGCATACGCCGCGCATCGCCAAATCAAGGGCGGATCCGGAGCTGTGCCGCCGCATCCGCGCCTCCGTTCTGCTGGCCGGGCCCTTGTTGGCCCGCCACGGCGACCTCGAACTCCCCCCGCCCGGCGGTGATGTGATTGGCCGCCGCCGCCTGGACACACACCTGCTGGCGCTCGAAGGTCTGGGCGCAAAGATCATGTACGACAACACTCAGTTCCGCATGCAGGCCGACGGCCTCACGGGCGGGCACTTACTGCTCGACGAAGCGAGCGTGACCGCCACCGAGAACGCGGTGATGGCGGCGGTGACCGCGCAGGGCGCGACGGTGATCCGCAACGCCGCTTCCGAGCCGCACGTGCAGGAGGTCTGCCACTTCCTGAACTCGCTCGGCGCAAAAATTGAAGGCCTCGGCTCGAACACGCTGGCCATTCACGGCGTCGAGCGGCTGCGCGGCGGCGAATACACCCTCAGCGCCGACTACCTCGAGGTCGTCAGTTTCATCGGCGCGGCGGCGGTGACTGACGGCGAAATCCGCATCCGGAACGCAGGCGTAAAGTATTTGGACATGATCCGGCTGGTCTTCAAGCGCCTGGGCGTGCAGTGGAAAACCGAGGGCGACGACATCATCGTTCCCAGCGGCCAGTCGCTCACCATCGTCCCCGACCTGGGCGGGGCGATCCCGGAGATCAAGACGAACGTGTGGCCAGCCTTTCCCACCGACCTGACGAGCATCGCCATCGCCGTGGCATCGCAGGCGGCCGGGACGGTGCTGTTCCACGACTGGATGCACGCGGGCCGCATGTACTTCACCGATAAACTGGTGCAGATGGGCGCGCGCATCATCCTGTGCGACCCGCACCGCTGCCTGGTGCAGGGACCGAACTATTTGCAGGGGGAGCAGCTCGAATCGCCGGACATCCGCGCGGGCATGTCCCTGCTCATCGCCGCGCTGTGCGCGCGGGGCCAGTCGGTCATCCGTAACATCGGCCAGATCGAGCGGGGCTACGAGCGGATCGAGGAAAAGCTGCTGGCGATCGGCGCGCACATCCAGCGCGTATCGAGTTAGACCCTTAGCGCGCGCCTACTTCTTGGCGGCGTCCTTGCCTTCCGGCGTCATCTTCATGAACGATTTGAGGACGGAGTTCACGAGCGAAAACGCCAGGTTCTGCTGGAACCCCACCGCCCAGGCCAGCGTGTACATCAAATACGGCGAGGGTTGAATCCCCTCCGAACCGCCGCTGAAGACGGCGGGCAGCGCCAGCTGCATGAGCACGTAGACGAACGCGCCGAGGACGACGCCCATGATGGGGTTGGTGTAATACCACAGCGCGAACTGCGGATCGTAATCCTCCTCGGCGGCCACATGTTTCCACAGGCCGTAAAGCGCGCCGGTCACGCCGCCCATGCCGCCCCATAGAATGGACTGCCAGACGACGTCGAAGATGAAGCCCTGGATGGCGATGCGCGGTCCGACGACGAGCGACAGCGGCGTCGTAGAGATGAAGCCGATCACCGCCAGCACGATGAGGGCCAAGAGGTACACCAGCATGGCGCGCGGCTGCTGATCCCAGCTGGCGCGCTTGTTGCGGTTGAGGCGGTATTTGACTTCGGCCAGTTGGCGGACGGCTTCTTCGTACAGGCCCCGGTCGCTCATCAACTTATTGCGGGCCTCGGCCAGGCGGTCCAGCAATTCCTGGGCCAGTTTCCGGCTGATCCCGGGTGTGCTGACGATCTCCTTCTCGACGGCGTCAATATCCAGCCACATGCTCACCAGCTGCGCATCGGGGATGAACATCCTGACCAGTTCTTCTTTCGGAGCATAGACTGCGCCGGGCTTGTACTTCTCAAGCCCGACCCCCACACTATCCGTCAGTTGGAAGGATTCGGGCAGCGCCACGCTTGGGGCGGCGGCCGCCGCGGCCACCACGGTCTCCGAGCCGGTAGTCACCCCTACGACCGCCACGGCCGGCGCCGCAGCCGCCTGAGCCGGTTGCTCCACGCCGCCCGCCATGGACATTGCGGCAGCAACGCCCATGACCATTTCCGATGCGGCGGACGCGTCCATCATGGGCGCCTCGTCATGGCCGGGCAGATCGGCGTCCGACCCCATCGCGGTCGCCGATTTCAAGTCCTCCGCCGTCACCGGAGCCAGCGACTCCGGCGACACTTCGCGCTCCGCGTGCGCGCTGGGGAACATTGCCGCCAGGTCTTCCGGCGAAAGGTCGTGCGGCTCAGGCATCCCTGTGGGTTCGGACATCTCCACCGAGGCGGGCATTTCCACGGGCGCCGTCGCAACCAGCTCGGCGACGGCTTCCATGTCAGGCGGCGCGGCCTCGGCCGTCATCTCTGCCCCCACCGCATAAATCGCTTCGGGTGCCGAGGCAGGGGCTTCAGGCTCGAACGGGTTTCCGCGCGCCGGGAGCATGATGTCGGCGCCCCTCCCCTGGACGGATCCCGAGTCTTGGGTAGTGTCGTCAGGCATGGTTGATCTCCTCCGCAAGCCGCCGGAAGGCCGCCGCGGCCGCGCTGTCGGGGCGGTAGGTCAGCACCGCCTGGCGCGCGACCGGCGCTTTGGCCACGGCGTCTTCATCTTCGATGACCGTTTGGAAAACTTTGTTTTCAAAGACCGAGCGCAGTTCGTTCACGACCTCGTGGGCGTGATCCGAGTCTTTTTTGTACATCGTCGCCAGCACGCCGAGCAGGTTGAGGTTCGGGTTCAGGCGTTCGTGGACGCGCCAGATCGCTTCGAGCAAGCCGCGCACGCCGCGCATCGCCAGGTACTGGCACTGCACCGGGATGAGCAGCTCGGTCGCGGCGGCCAGGCCGTTCACGGTGAGCAAGCCGATGTTCGGCGGGGTGTCAATGAGAATGAAATCCGCCGGGACGCGGCTGCGCTCGAGCGCATTCTTCAGCCGGTAAGCCCGGCCGGCGTCGTCGGCGAGCTGATATTCAACCGCCGACAAGTCCACGGAGGCCGGAGCGAGCCACAACCCCTGGCTGACGGGCCGCAAGACACCCGCCAGGCTGGAATTGGGGCGGACGAGCAGGGTATAAGTCGTCCGCGTGAGCGTGTAAGGGTCAAGCCCCATGCCCGCAGTCAGCGCCCCTTGCGAGTCAAGGTCAATCAAGATCACGCGCTTCCCCTGCTCGGCGAGCGCCGCGCCCACATTCGCGACCGTCGTCGTCTTGCCGACGCCGCCCTTCTGATTGGCTACGACGATTACGCGGGTCATGTCGCCGAGTATAGATGAGAGACTCCCGATTGGCAAATCCGATTTTGCCCTTCGGGGTGTTACGAGCATGCACGGATTACACAGAAGGAACGGATCTCACGGACGGTTTTTCGGAAAACGCCATGATGCCAGGAGGTTCATCTCACGTTAATCGGAGTGTGTCATTACCTGACACAAATTGATGGTAAAATAGGCATGAGAACACATGTTCTGTTACCCTATCGTGGAGGTGTGTATGTCGCGTCTTGCCACCCGAACTGCCCGGCTGCGCCAGATCGAGGAAATGCTCCTGCTCATGCCCGATGGCCTCCCGGCTACCGAACTGGCCCAGCGTCTGAGCGTGGATCGCCGCACGGTCTACCGCGACCTTGACTTCCTCTCCGAGCAGGGCGTACCTCTCTGGCAGGATGAGGGGCATTTCGGCATCAACCGCACGCGTTACCTGGCTGCCATTCGCCTGTCGTTCCACGAGGCCATCGCGCTCGTGCTAGCCGGGCTGTTGCTCTCGCGCACGATTGACGAGCGCAACCCGCACGTCACCGCCGCGCTGCGCAAGTTGGCGGCGGTCCTGCCCTACCCTCTCACCGCCCAACTCAACCGCGCCGCCGACCGGGTTCAGGCGCACCACGACGGGCTACGGCAGGTCGTCATCCTTGAAGTGATCGCCGAGGGCTGGGGGGCCGGGCGCAAAGTCCGCGTGGGATACCGTTCACCGCGCAGCGGCGCACTGCGCGAGCGGGTGATCGCGCCCTACGCCCTCGAGCCGACCGCCTCCGGCGTCTACGTGATCGGCCGTGACGACTGGGCGAATGACATCCGCACTTTCAAGCTCGACCGCCTGGAAAAAGCCGACTTGCTCGACGAGACCTACACCCTCCCGACCGACTTCGATCCCGAAGCGCACCTGGCGGCGAGTTGGGGCATCATGATGGGCAAAGAGGTCGTCGAGGTAGCCCTGCGCTTCACGCCCGCCGCCATGCCCCTCGTCTGCGAGCGGCGCTGGCACCCCTCGCAATCGCTCGACCCTCTGCCCGACGGTGGGGGCGTGCTGCGTGTGCACGTTTCAGAGCCGCTGGAAATGCAGCCCTGGATCCGGAGTTGGGGCGCGCAGGTGGAAGTTCTCAGCCCCGACTGGCTGCGCGAGCGCATTGCAACTGAGATGCATCAGGCCGCAGAACAGTATGTAGGGAAAACAGACGGATGAAGGCGAAAGGATCAGGGGGTGATTGCTGGTTTTTGATTTTCGTCCTGGCATGAATGCCTTAAACGTTCAGGTCCGGCAGATTGTTGAGGACCTCGCCGAACTGCTCTTTAATCCGCGCGAGGCCGATCTGCGTGTGGGCGAGACGCTCACGCTGCGCGAGCGCGCCTCGGGCCGCAGCGTGATCATCCAGGTGATCGCCTTCCGCTCGGCGAGCTACCCGTCGCTCGTGCTGGATCAGCTCCACAATTTGGTTCCTGAATCAATCCACGCCCCGCTGCTGGAGGCCATTGGTTATCCATTGACACTACGCGGCAACGGGCGCAGCGAGGAACTAGGGAATATCAAAGTGGCGCTGGCGAAAATCCGCAAGACTGTCCATCCCCCACCCCTCTCCCAGAGTGGCAGGGGTGCACGCTGGGAACAATGGGACGGCTGGATCCCGGCGCGGGACGTGGACGTCTTCCGCACCGACGATCACGAGGTCTTCGCGAACGCGACGCGCGATCAGGGGCACCGGCTGCGGCTGGGGCGCACGCTGGCCGGTCACGATTTCCACGTCGAGGGGCAGGATCTGGAAAAGGTGAACGTAATCACCGGGGTGAAAGGCTCCGGCAAAAGCCATCTCTCGAAAGTCGTGCTCCTCCAACTGATCGCGCAGGGCGCGCCGTGCGTGGTGTTCGACATCAATCGCGAGTACATCCACCTGCCCGAAGCCGAAGTCAACCCGCTCACGGGCGAGCCCCTCCAGCGCGGGATCGTCCATCTCGAAGCGGGCGGCAACTTCCGGCTGGGCGTGCGGCAGTTCGGCCTCGCGCCGATGATGACGCTGATGACGCGCTTCGGCCTGCCCGAGGTTTCGGCGCTGTATTTCGAGAACCGGCTGGCCCGGCTGTGGGCCGAGGCCGAGGCGCTGGAGCGGGAGCGCCGCGAGGCCCCGTACATCGGCCTCGAGCAGCTCATGCAGATGGCGGAGGAGAACGAGTTCGGCGGCGGGTCGAGCGCGGCGGTGGTCAACCACGCCATCCGCTCGCGGCTGGAGGCGCTGAGGAACACGCGCATCTTCGCCCGCACGCCCAGGGAGGCAGCCTCGCTGGGGGAGGCGTATCAGACCATCCGCAACGGCGGCGCGCTCGTGGTGGACGTCTCCGGGTTGTCGAACCTGGCCCGCGAGGGGTTCGTGCAGGCCATCATCGAGCTGGTGAAAGACCTGTGCCTGTGGGAAATCGAGCACGATGCGCATCGCTTCCCGTTCATCTTTTTCGAGGAGGCTCACCTGTACGTCTCGCGGAAGAGCATTGACTACATCGTGACCCGCGCGCGGCATCTGGGCATCACGAGTTTCTTCGTCACCAACATGATCCACGGGCTGGACGAGGCAGTGCTGCGCCAGGCCGACAACCTGTTCCTGCTCCGCATCCCGTTTGAGGACGACGTGCGGCACGTCTCGCGCGGCGCGGCGACCGACTACGAGACGATGGCCGCCTTCGTGCGCCGCCTGCGCCAGCGGCACGCGCTCGTCGTCGGCAACGTCACCGCGCAGTATCCATTGATTTTTGAAGTGGACCCGCTGGAGGGGGTGAACACAGCGGGCGAGACGCGCTACTTTTTCAGGACGTGAAAGGAGTCATCAATGGAAACCCCGAACTGGACTTATTGTGTGCCCCCGCGGCCGGATCTGCTCAACGCCCTCCGCAAGCTGCGGCAGGCCATTTTCCGGCAGGGCGAGCAGTCCGAGCCGCCGGAGTGGTACCGGTTCCTCGCGGAGCGGGAAGGCGTGGAGAAACTGCGCGAGTACCTCGTCGTCATCTACAAAGACGGCGCGCCGGAGCAGGTGATCTTCACAGGGTACTCCAGCGATTGAGGCGTGCGCGTGACGCGTGAGGCGTGATACGTAATGAGGAAGAAAGGCCCTGCCGCTTACGCGGTCGAATGGCTCCAGACTGACCACCGCACTCTGTCTGACGAGCCGTACATCAAGCCGTCGTCGCTCGCCCGGGGCTGCCTGCTCTACGTAGCGTTTGAGCTGCAGGGCAAGCCTAAGCCGCCGTTCGACGCGCGCGTGGGGCGCATCCTCTCCGTCGGCACGGACGGCCACCGCCGCCTGCAGCGCGGGCTGGAGCGCGCCTGCCTCGCGCAGGAGGTCTTCTTCGAAGTCCCCGCATACCGCATCCACGGCTTCTGCGACGGCATCCTGTACATCCCGCCGGGCAAAGCAGACGACGAGGCTGGCCCCGTTTTCTGGGCGCTCGAATTCAAGACCGCGGCCGCCTCCGAGTTCGACAAGATCAAGGTCGCCGGGATACCGAAGGAAGAGCACGTCCGCCAGGCGCAAGTTTACTTGTGGGGCATCGGGGAATATTACCGGGGGGCGATCCCGCTGAAAGGGGCGATCATCTATTATGAGAATCGGGACACGCTCGAGCATCTGGCTTACGAAATCTATCCCGATCCTGAAGCCATCGCCGACCTGCTCGCCCGCGTGAAGACGATGCTGGAAGGGTTGGCCGAGGGACGCCTGCCGGACGACGTGCTGCCGCCCGACCATTGGGCGCACGGCTATTGTCCCTACCTCGACATCTGCGAGCCGGGGCAGAAGGCGATGGAGTGGCAGGCGTCCCAGCCCAAGACCATCCCGGACAAAGTGCTGGCCGACATGATCGCGAAACGGATCGTGGCGAAGAAGGGGGCGGAGGCGATGACCACGCCGAAGAAAAAGCAGGGGGCGCGCTCGCTGGTGGAGTTGGCGAAGGATTTGGATTGGGAGTAAGGTTTCTCTCCACGAATGACGGGAATTTTCATCGTTCGCGCCGCAGTTTAACTGCGGCGCGAACGATGTTTAACGGGGAAGCTGCTTCCTGTGCTTTTTTGCCACGCGTTGCACGAATTTGCAGAAAACTGTATGGCGATAACGGCGATCATGCTATACTGAGATTCAGTTCCAGTGAAACCCTGTGTTCACGGTTCGTCTCTTATGAGTAACCGGTCCCGCTCAGATTCCTGGCTCACATTATTGGTCGGCATGCTTGCCGGTGGATTCATCGGCTGGCTGCTGGCGCGCCGCTCCCAGCCCCCTGCTCCAGTTCCGCACCCGCCTAAGCCGCCAGGGCCGGAACAACCAGGCCCGGGCCGCACGTCGCCGCCGTTCAGCGCCGAAAGCTATCAGACCTGGCTCGATTGGTTTATCAGCCATCGCCGCGCGGACGTAGCCTACGTGACCAGCGACCTCGCCCAGCACCGCATCTGGCTGGCGCGCCTCGTCGAATGGAGCCGCCTCCCCTGGCTGGCATTCGCCGTCCTGGGCGGCCTGGGCGTATTCCTGTTTGGCCTGATCCTGGCGGCGACTTTCAATTTCGCCCCGCTCTACCTGCGGACGCAGGCGATCTACCTGGGGAGCATCGGGACCGGACTGGGGTTGGGCGGCGTTTACTGGGTGAGCCGCGCCATCCCGCCGGCCTTCGCCGGGCTGGGGCCCTACTTCGCGGCCGAACCGGCCGCTTTCAAGGACTTCCTGGCGCAGTGGTTCAGGCGCATTTTCAATAACCGCGCTATCCTCAGCGCCAGCGCCGTCATCATCGTCACGAGCTTCGCCGCGATGGCGGCGGTGTTCCTGTGGTCCGATATCACCGTGCCCGTTTTGCGGCAGATGGCGCCCTCGTTGGTCACACTCGAGGACGAGTGGTATTTTGGCGGCGCCAACGTCGCCAAGATGCTAATCATTGACCTGCACTTCCTGATCAACTTCGCCAGCGTCGTCACCGGCATGTGGATGTCCGTGGGCGCTTTGCTGCTGCTGGACGCCATGGCCAGCATGTCCATCCTCCCGCTGCCCAAAGTGGTCGCGCTCAAGCTGCGGCATGTGACGCGCATCTTCCTCGTCATCTGCCTGATCTGGCTGGCCGGCGTCGCCATCTTCACGCTCCTATTCCTGAACGCCCGCGATCCCCTCTCGATCATCTGGATTGGCTCGCAAGCCATTCTCACGGTCGTGGCCTACCTGATCCCGCAACTGCTGGGGCATCGCCTGGTCCTCAACTTACAGGAGGACCTGATGCGGGCGGCGCGCGATGCCTACGCGTATTACCTCCGCCTCCCGGAAGAAGCTCGCAAGGAGAACAACCGCCACTTCGAGCTTGTCCAGCAGCTATCCAAAGAAGCCGAGGCGGTGCCGCCCTGGACGTACCAGGGCGCGGATTGGCCCTGGCTCCTCCTGGCGGAGGCGGTGCCGCCGATGACGGCCGTGGTGAAAGGTTGGTCCCCGCAACTCGCCGAGTGGCTGAGCAAGCTGCTCTCCCTGGGAAGCTAGGCTGGCGGCATGCTGCGCATCTGGTTCGAGGCGCTCCGGCCGCGGCAGTGGGTGAAGAACGGCGTCGTGGTGGCCGCGTGGATCGACTCCGGGAGGCTGCTTGACCTCGCGGCGCTGGGCGCCAGCGCGCTCGTCTTCGTCTGGCTATGCCTGTTGTCGAGCGCCGCCTATCTGGTGAACGACATCGCCGACGTCGAGCGTGACCGGCGCCACCCGCGCAAGCGCCTCGCGCCACTGGCCAGCGGCCGCATGCAGCGCAGCACGGCGGCGGCCCTGGCGGTCGTCTTGGGCGCGCTGGGCCTGGCAGGGGCGTGGCGCACCCACCCGCTGACGGGCGCGTTCCTTGCCGGGTTCCTGGCCCTCCAAATGACGTACACGGCCTGGCTGCGGCACCAGCCTTTTGCGGACGTGATCGCCATCGCCGCCGGTTTCACTCTGCGGCTTGTCTCGGCGACGGTCGCCCTCACCCCGAACTGGTCGCCCTGGCTGATCCTGGCCTGCTTTTTCGCCTCGCTGTTCATGGTGCTCAACAAGCGTCAATACGAGGCGCTGCACATCACCCCGGAAAGCCTGGACTATCGCCCCTCGCTGGCGGCCTACGAACCGGCGCTCCTGGCGCAAGTCATCCCCACCGTTGCGGCGGCGGCAGTGACGATGTACTGCGCGTACGCCGTGCTTAACCCGTTCACCCCCCTGCTCCTCGCCACTGCGCCGTTCCTGATCTACGGCATCATCCGGTATCAGCAGGCTATGACCAAGCATCACATCGGCGGGGAATCGTACCGGGTATTCCTGGAAGACCGGCTCACCATCGGCAATCTGCTGGTCTGGTTGAGCCTGACCATCGTCCTGATCCTGGCAGATGCCCGTTGACCTCCCCCTCCGGCAAGCGTGGCAGACGGCCCGGTTGCTCTGGCGCGTGCGCAGGTTCTTCGGGCGCGCGCTGGAGACGCCGTTCCTCGCCGAGGCAAGGGCGTTTCCCGGCCTGGCATATCACACGATCATTTACCTGTGGATGCAATTCACCGGGGTGGACCGCCAGACGCTGCTGAGGCGGCGCGGCTTCGAGCTGTACGCCCTGCTCAGCGAATACAGCCTGACGATTGACGCTTTCATTGACACAACCGAGGGCAAGCGGGCGGTGCAAGACAGGCCGCGCCTGCTCAAAGACCGGCCCGAGTTCAGGCGCTACGTCGAATACATGGGTCGCTGGCTGCGCTGCATCCCCATGCGCCGGGAGACGCGGCGCGCGCTGGCGGCGACGGTGCAACGTTATCGCTATCGCGCGCTCCAGGCCGTTCAAACCGCCGTGCGTTTAGACCCGCTGGCCCCGCTCGAACTGATCATGCCAGTCAAGCTGGATACATCGGGCGCTGCGTTTGCCACATGCGTGGAGTTGCTTAACCTCGGCTATGAGATCCCCGCATCGGAGGCCGACGACCTGACAGCGATGTTCCGAGCCTGGGGCATGGCGCTGCAAGTGACTGACGACCTGGCCGATTTGCCCCTCGACTATGCGCTGGTCCACAACCTGGCTGCTTCGTGCCTGGCTCAACACGCAGACGAGCATCGCCGCGTGATCCAGGCGGCGGACCTCCCCCCGCACGGCGACCTGATCCCGCGCCTGGCGCCGCAAACTTATGCGCAAATCAAGGGGCTGCTGAAGGCGTATCTGGCCGAAACGACGGCGGTCGGCCGGGGGCATCCTTTGGTTGCGGACATGCGCGCTGTGGCATACACGCTTTTCCGATTGGCGACCCGCCGCCGCGCCGGCCTCATGTTCCAGGGCTATGTAAGCCACACGCTCCAGGCGCTCAAATCACGCCATCAGGAACGCCATGTTGCCGCATGAGTCTACGCCGCCCCAGAAACGCTGGCGACACATCTCGCTGCTGCTGGACGGGAACGGCCGCTGGGCCGCTCGCCGGGGCCAGGCCCGCAGCTACGGCCATACCGTCGGCGCAATCAATTTCCTCAAGTTGCTGCCGGCGTTTGTCCGCCTGCACCTGGATTACTTGAGCGTCTACGTGTTTTCCACCGAGAACCGGGAGCGGCCTGGCTCGGAGGTGGCGCACATCTTCGCCGTGATCGAGGAACACTTGCGGGCCCAGACAGACTGGCTCAACTGCCTGAACATTCGTCTGCAGGTCATTGGCCGCCTCGAGCAACTGCCGGCCAGCCTGCAGGAGGCCATCCAGGCGGCGCGCCAACTCACACAGACCAACTCAGGTATGCGGCTGGTCCTGGCGATCAACTACGGGGGGCGTCAGGAATTGGTGGACGGCATCCGCCGCATGGCAGCCGAGGGGGTCAAACCCGAGCAAGTGGACGAAGCGGTCGTCCGGCATTACCTCTACGACCCTTCGCTGCCCGATCCCGACCTCATCCTCCGCACTGCGGACGAACGCCACCTGAGCAACTGGATGGTCTGGCAGGGCGCGCACAGCCGGTTCCTGCCGTTGAAACCGCTGTCGCCCGATCTTTCAGAGCAGGATCTGGTGGAAGCGGTGAGGCAGAGTACTCCCCGCACTTTACTCAGCGCCTCCTGACAACCCCAAGAAATAAAAAAGGCCCAGGGAAAGGCCTTTTCTGTGGTGACCCCGGAAGGACTCGAACCTTCAACCTCGAACTTAAGAGGATCTTGCTCTGCCAATTGAGCTACGGGGCCAGTTCCTACACTTGCTCTGCCAGTTAAGCCAATGGCCCATGCCTTGCGGAGGGAATTATATCGAAATCGCCCGAAGCGTCAACCTGCGGCGCGTTCGGGTGATTATTCACAAATGCTCTAAGCCCGCGTCCTTCGCGAAGCACCCCCGTGGGGCGCGGGCTGTCCGCGGGGACGCAGATGGCGAGCCATCAAGATGGGTGTAACCACCAGGCGGCGCGTTGCGGTTGCTGCCTGCGCCTCCATCTGCAGTCGCACTGCGAGCGCACCTGGCGGGCAAACCAGGGAGACAATCAGCGCCGGCGGGCAAGGCTGGCCACGCCGCTCAGCACGCCGACGACGAGCAGGCTGAGGATGATCATCGCGGGGGGGACGCCGCCCGCCTGCCGGACGCCCTGCACCGGCAGCAACGTGGGCCGGATGACCGGAGGCGGCGCGGTGAAGGTGGGCATACGCGTCGCGCCAGGCCCAGGCGTGGCCGCCCCCTCGGCAGCCGCGCCGCCCGGGGTGCTCGTGGGCCGCACGGTCGGCGTCGGCGGCGGGGTGACGGCGGGGACGGTGAGCAAGTCTCCGACGACGCGCACCACATCCTTGTACACCCACGCGGTGTTATCCGGCCCCCCGATGTAAACAATCCTGAACCACGTATAAGGACCGACCTGCGCCACGCCCAGGATCGGGGCAGTCTGCCCTTTGACCAGAATGCCGACCTGGTCGTACTCAGTGCCCGGCCCGTTCCGCACGTTGACCGGGTCATCCTGATAAGCCACGACGACCGGCCCGGAGGGCGTGGGCGTGAGGGTGGGAGCCTGTTGCGCCCATACGACCGCCTCGCGGCGGTGTAGGGGTCGGGAGCTCCCGACCCCTACACCGCCGACCCCTACACTTGCCGCCCACAACAGGCCAGCCGCCGCTGTCGCCCAGCGCATGCGCTTCGTCCGCATCTAATCGTCGCTCCACAGTCCAGAATCTGTCAGGCACGCTCCGCCCAGATCGCGGCAATTGTACTATACTGGACTCTGGCAACGGCTCTTGGCAGCGGAATCGAGACTCACCGAGGAGCAAAGCACTATGGATCAGCAGCGAACCTACCACGGAGATATTAATCCCGACGAGATGGCGGCAGCGCTCGTCGCCGCGTTCAACCAGGGGAACATGCGCACCCAGCAGGTCGGCGAGGGCGATAAAGTGATGGTGCAGATTGCCACGCGCCAGGGCGGCAGCGGGGGCAAGGCCGCGCTCTCGATCACCATTCAGCGCGTCGAAGACGGCGTGAGTGCGGCGATGGGCCAGCACGAGTGGCTGGGCGTGGCCGCCTCGCTCGGCCAGACCGCGCTCACCACGCTGCTGAATCCGTGGAACCTCATCGGCCGCTTGGACGACATCGCGCAGGATGTGACCTCGCTGACGCTGGTGGACAAGGCATGGGAGGCGGTGGAGAAATTCGCGCAGGCGGCGCAGATCACGAAGACGATCTCGGAGCGACTGCAGACCGTGGCCTGCCCGTTCTGCGGGACGGCGAATAAAGTCGGCGCGCCGGATTGCGTGAACTGCGGCGCGCCGCTGGGCGAG
>DATDRS010000073.1:0-8313 GCA_035291605.1 Anaerolineales bacterium
ATGCAGCCGCAATACGCGGCGTTCGTGGGCACCATCACGCAGGGCGACCTGCCGACCGAAGGCATGGCCTCGCTGTATATCGAGCTTTCGCCGGGCAACGAGGCCTTCCGGTTGGTGGACATCGCCGTGAAGGCGACCGAGGCCAGGCCCGGCGCGCAGTTGGTCGAGCGTGAATTCGGCATGTTCGAGGTCCACTCTAGAGCGCAAGCCGAAGTGCTGGAGGCCGGGCGTATCGTGCTGGAACGGATCGGCCACACGATCGCCGACCGGCTCAAGCCCGAAATTGCCTCCATTCAAGTGATCACCAACGTAGACCCTTACCAGGCGCAGCTGCTCAACCGCTTCCGGCGCGGCTCGATGCTCGTCCCCGGCGAAACGATGCTGGTGCTCGAATGCGCGCCCGCCGCCTACATCAACTACGCCTGCAACGAAGCCGAAAAAGGCTCGAACATCAAAATCCTGCACGTCTCCTCCGTGGGGCGCTTTGGCCGTATGTGGCTCTCCGGCTCCGAGGCCGAGATCATCACGGCGCGCAACGCGGCGGTGAAGGCGCTGGAGGAATTGGAAGGCAAGCCCGGAAAGTGACAAGCGGCGGGTGACGGCTGACGATACCCGCCGCTCGTCACCCGTCACATGCTGGAGGTGAGTATGCCTAAAACCTTTTACACCGAACGCGACATCAAGGACCTGCTCGACCGGGGCGTGACTGCGCTCGAAGTGAGCGACGACGTCGTGCTCACCGACCTCGCCCGCGATATGGCGCTCCGGCACGGGCTGCGGCTCCTCCGCGCCAACCCTGCTCACCCGGAGGACGCCAAAGACGCCGAGATCATCCACCGCGTGAAGGCCGCCGTCATCGCGCGCCTGGGCGACCAGGTGGACGCAAAACTGCTCGACGCAGTGGTGGCGAAAGTCGTGGCCGGCGCGAAATGATCTCTGATTGTTGATGGCTGATTTTTGATCAAGCCCCTCTCTCAATCAGCCATCAGAAACCACCCGTCAACAATGCTCTTCGGCCGGATCCTCGGCAGCGCCGTTTGCACGCTCAAATACCAAGACCTCGAGGGCGTCAAGCTCCTCACCGTTCAGCCGCTCAATAAAAAACTCGAACCCGTCGGGCGCATCCAGGTGGCGGCCGACGTGGTCCACGCGGGGCCGGGTGATCTCGTGGTGATGGTGCGCGCCCGCGAGGCCTCGCTCGCCATGCACGACGTCAAGTTCGTCCCCGTGGACCTTGCCGTGGTGGGCGTGGTGGATGAGCTGGAAGTCCGGAGCGGGAAGCTCGATTTTGAATTCAAGCCGGGCTGGACCGCGTATACTTAGCGGCATGAACAAGCGCGAGTTTCACTACCGCTGGGAGTGGCAGCTCCAGGCGAGTCCCGAGGCCTTCTGGCCTTTCATCTCGGACACCAACCACTTCAACCGCGATACCGGGATCCCCGCCATCGAGCAGCGGTTGAGGGAAGGCGAACAACTCTCCAACGCCCGCCGCCGTCTGCGCCTCTACCGGTTGGGCGTGACGGTCGAGTGGGACGAAGAGCCTTTCGAGTGGGTCTATCCCTATCGCTATGGCGTGGTGCGCCGCTACCTCAGCGGGCCGCTGGAAGAGATGCGCACCCTGGCTGAATTGACCGCCCAACCTGGCGGGGGCAGCCGCTTCGTCTATCAGGTCTGGGCGCGCCCGAAGAACCTGTTGGGCCTCGTCGCCATCCCTGCGCAGATCGGGATATTGAACGCCCGGAGTTTCGACCAGGCCGTTCGCCGCTACGACCAGTTGGCCGCCAGGCAAAAAACCTCTCCCGCGGATTGGATGGGGGCGGCCGCGTTTGCGCCGGGCGGGCGCGAGCGGCTCGCGACGCTGCGCGAGGAGCTTTTGAAGCGGGGCGCGCCGCCCGACCTGGTCATGCGCCTCGTCGAGACCATCCTGAGAGCCGACGATATCGTGCTGGCCCGCCTGCGCCCCTACGCGCTCGCCGATGCGTGGGAGGCGCGGCGGCGCGACGTGCTGGAGGTCTGCCTGTGGGCCGTGCGCATCGGGCTGCTCGACTTCCAATGGGATGTGCTCTGCCCGTTATGCCGCGTCTCTAAGTCGTCCGCCCCCGGCCTGGGCGGCCTCCAATCGCAGGTTCACTGCGAGACCTGCAACATTGACTTCACCGCGAATTTCGAGCGGTCGGTGGAACTGACCTTCCGCCCCAATCCGGCCATCCGCGGGACGGAGCGCCGTGACTTTTGCCTGGGAGGCCCGCAGACCACCCCGCACATCGTCGCGCAGCAGCTGCTTGGGCCTCACTCAGAGCGTGAAGTCTCCTTGCCGTTGAAAGCGGGCCGTCACCGCGTGCGCACGCTGGGCCTGCGCAGCGGGCAGTTCTTTCAGGCCGCCGACGACGGCGAGCCGCAGGGCCAGTTCCCCGCCCGAGAATCCGGCTGGCCCGACGACGAGCTGCGTCTCTCGCTCGCGCCCCGCCTGTGGCTGGAGAACCGCACCGCCGAGGATCAACTCTTCATCGTGGAGCGCACGGCATGGAGCGATCAGGCGGTGACCGCCGCCGAGGTCATCACGCTACAGCTCTTCCGCGACCTGTTCGCGAGCGAGGCCCTGCGCCCCGGCGAGCAGATTTCGGTGGGCAACCTGACCATCCTGTTCACCGACCTGCGCGACTCCACGCGCCTGTACCGCACTGTCGGCGACGCGGTCGCCTTTGGCCGCGTGATGAGCCACTTTGATGTGTTGAAGGCGGCCATCAGTACGGAGCAGGGTTCGCTGGTGAAGACCATCGGCGACTCGGTCATGGCGGCCTTCATCCAGCCCCTGGCGGCGCTGCGGACCATCCTGCGCGTCCAGCACGAGCTGGCCAACCCGCCGGCCGGGCTGCTCCCGCTGCAATTGAAGGCCGGCATCAACTACGGGCCGTGCATCGCCGTCACGCTCAACGAGCGGCTGGATTACTTCGGCTCGACGGTGAACCTCGCGGCCCGGCTGGAGGGGCTTTCTTCGGAGGGCGGGATCGTGATCTCGGATTCGGTCCGCGGCGATCCCGAGATCGTGAGATATTTTGACGCGCTTGGCAATCTGATTCGCGTCGAGCCGTTCACGGCCACCGTCAAGGGCTTTGACGAAGAGAACTTCCGGTTGTGGCGCGTGAGGCTGACGCAGGCCGATACCTTCTCCCAACTGGTCAAACAACCCCAATGAGCAAATCCACAATCATCGTCGTCGGCGCGGGGGTGTTTGGCGTCACCGCCGCCATTGCGCTGCAGAAGCGAGGTCATGCCGTCTCCCTGTTCGACCCCGGCCCCCTGCCCCACCCCCTCGCCGCCTCCACCGACATCAGCAAAGCCGTCCGCATGGACTACGGCCCGGACGAGGATTACATGGCCTGGATGGAAGCCGCGCTCGACGGCTGGCGGCGCTGGAACCAGGACTGGCCGGAGCCGCTGTTTCACGAGGACGGCGTCACTTACCTGACGCGTTCTCCGATGGCCCCCGGCGGGTTTGAGCACGAGAGTTATCAACTCCTGCTCAAGCGCAGACATAAACCCGAACGGTTGGGTTCAGCCGAAATCCGCCGCCGTTTCCCGGCGTGGAGCACCGGCGGTTACGTGGACGGGTATTACAACCCTGAAGGCGGATACGCCGAGAGCGGCAAAGTCGTCGCGCGCCTGATCGAGATCGCGCAGGGCGCCGGGGTCACGCTCATGGCCGGGCAGAAGTTCGCGCGGCTCGCCATGCGCGAGACAGGCGCGCGTGTGCAGGGCATCGTCAATGCCGAGGGCCAGGTCTTCCAGGCAGACTGGGTCGTGGTCGCCGCCGGGTCGTGGACGCCGCACGCGCTGCCGTTCATGGCCGAGCATCTGCGGTCCGTGGGGCAGCCGGTCTTTCATCTCAAGCCGGCCGATCCAGCGCCGTATCAGGCCAAAGTCTTCCCCACCTTCGGCGCAGACATTTCCAACACGGGCTATTACGGTTTTCCGGCGAACCGCGAGGGCATCGTCAAGATCGCCAACCACGGCGTGGGACGGCAAATGCACCCGGAGTCGCCGGAGCGCGCCGTGACGGCCGAACAGGAGGCGCACCTGCGCGCGTTTCTGCGCGGCACTTTTCCGGCGCTGTCCGACGCGCCCATCGTCTACACGCGCGTGTGCCTGTACTGCGACACCTGGGACGAGCACTTGTGGATCGCGCGCGACCCGGAACGCCAGGGGCTGGTCGTGGCGACCGGCGACTCCGGCCACGGCTTCAAGTTCGCGCCCGCGCTGGGCGATGTGATTGCGGACGCAGTCGAGGGCGCGGACAATCCCTTGCTCCGCAAGTTCCGCTGGCGGCCCGAGGTGAAACCGGCGAGGGGCGAAGAGGCGGCGCGGTACCACGGATAGCCCATAGCAGATGGCGGATAGCCGATGGCCAGGGGAGGAACAAATGCCGTTTCGCTGTGCCTTTACGCATTCTGCCTTTCTTGTGCCTGGCTCGGAGTCACTAATACTTTGTCCACACGGCGTCCATCCATATCTACCACTTCAAAGCGCAGTTTTCCCCACTCAAAGCATTGTCCTACCGTTGGAATACTGCGAACCTGGGTCATTACAAAACCGCCGACGGTTTGATAATGACCATGTTCTTCATCGGGCAGTTTTTCGATGTCGAAGATTTCTTTGAGTTTATCTATGTGCACTAATCCATCGAGCAACCACGAACCGTCCTCGCGGCGCGTGGCTTGCGGCTCGGCTGGCTCACCTGCCGAGGGAATATACCCCACAATACCCTCCAGGATATCGTTGTGGGTTACCATGCCTTGAATGCCGCCGTATTCATCTGTGACCAGCGCAACATGCGTCCCTTTCTGCTTGAATAGTTCCAGCACTTTCAAGGCAGACATACTTTCTGGAATGAAAAGCGGAGGGCGCAACAACGCTCTCAAATCAAGCGGTTGACCGGCAAGGCTTTGATTGAGTAAATCTTTGGCGCGCACAATGCCAAGCACGTTATCGAGGCTGTCCTTGATAACCGGAAAGCGCGAATGTTGGCTGTCCGCAATCTTGCGCCGGATGTCTTCGGGCGAGTCTTCGATATCAAACCAGACAATGTGTGTGCGAGGGGTCATAAATGCGCCGACTCGCCGTTCATCCAGCCGAAGCACGCTTTCTATCATGTCCTGTTCGCTTTCCTCAAATACGCCGCTTTCTGTGCCCTGCTCAATCAAGATCCTGAGTTCTTCTGGGGTAATGGATGGCTCGGCGGATGGCTTAATACCTAACAGCCGAATGACAATATCCGTCGAGACACTCAATAGCCGGACGACCGGCGCGGCAATGGTAGACAAGCCTCGCATAGGAGCGGCAACCGCGGAGGCGATTCGTTCAGCGTTGTTCAGCGCCAACCGCTTCGGTACGAGTTCGCCAATAATCAGCGAGAAGTAGGTGATGCCGAGCACGACGATGCCAACGCCGATGGTTTCGCCGTAAGGCGCAAGGAATGGAATATCGCCGAGGCGAGTCGCGATCTCTTCGGCAATGGTGGCCCCGCCAAATGCGCCGGCCAAAATGCCAACCAGGGTAATACCGATTTGGGCGGTGGCCAAAAACTGGTTGGGGTTAGCGGCCAGTTCTAACGCAGCGCGGGCCTGGGAATTACCTGCGTCAGCTAACTGCCGGAGGCGTGCTTTCCGGGCCGAAACAATCGCAATCTCGGCCATAGCAAAAACGCCGTTAGTGACGAGCAGAAGAAAGATAATTAGGATTTCTAAAACGGGATTGCTCAACTCGGGCCTCTTTTGTGAACCTGAGGGAATACCGCCATACAGGTCTGACCCGAATTATACGACAGCGAGGGCGGCCCAACTATCCGCGGTCCACTGCACACGATTAGCCATCTGCCATCAGCCAACCATGATCATCGGCACAGTCGTCGGCACGGTCGTCACCACCATCAGTCACCCGCACTACAAAAACCGGCGGCTGCTCGTCGTCCAGCCGCTCGCGCTCCCCGGCCAAGCGGAGGAGGGCGACTTTATCGCGCTCGACAACACGCAGGCCGGGATCGGCGACACGGTGCTGGTGAACCGCGAGGGCAACGGCGCGCGGCAGGCGCTCCAGAATCCCGATGCCTGCGTCATCTCGGTCATCGTCGGCATTATTGATTCAACCTTCATCGCATCCTGAGCCGTCACGCTTCATTCGCCAGAGTCTCCAGTTTGTTATAAAATCTTAACTGCTGCGCTCAGGGTGCAGCGCCAATCCGCAAAGATGAGACGTGGCCAGACTGCTCTTCGTAGACGATGATCCGGTTCTGCTGACCTTGATGAGCAAATTGCTTGGCCGGATCGGCCACGAGGTCGTCGCCGTCGAGAGCGCCGCCGCGTGCCTGGAGAAAGCCGCCGCCGGAAACTTCGATTTGATCATCACCGACGTGATGATGCCGGAACTGGACGGGTACGAATTGACGCGGCAACTGCGCCAGAACCCGGCTACGCGTGACATACCGATTCTGATCCTGACTTCGCGTCTGCAGGGGCCGGATCACCACCTGGCCCGTTCCGCCGGGGCCGACGACTACGATATGAAGACGGTCAACCTCGAGCGGCTCAACCACAAAATTGAAAGCCTGTTGGCTGCAAGAGTAAGGAGGTCCGACTGAAAATCATGAGCCATACCCGATTGATGATCGTGGAAGACAACGAAGAAGTGGCGCAGATGCTCGTCCTGTTCCTCAACTCGCGCGGCTACAAAGTCTCGGTCGCGCCCGACGGGGCGGCCGCGCGCCAGCTCGTGCGCGAGTCGCTGCCCAACCTGATCCTGATGGACGTGGGCCTGCCGGACACCGACGGCTACGAACTGCTCAAAGAATTTAGACAGAGCCTGCGCACCCGCTACATCCCGGCGATCTTCCTCACCCAGCGCAACAAGAAAGCCGACCGCTTCGCCGGGCTGGAGCTGGGCGCGGACGACTTCCTCACCAAGCCCTTTGATCTCGAAGAGCTCTTCCTGCGCATCCAGAACGCCGTGCAGCGCGCGACGCGCGAAAATCTGGGCGACCCGCACACCGGCCTGCCGACCGGGCGCGTCGCCCGCGAAGAAGTGGCGGCGGCCAAGGCGCGGCCCGACCGCGCGATCGTCGAGCTCCGCCTGCGCCACATGAGCGACTTCCGCGACTTCTACGGCGCGCTCGCCAGCGCGGACCTGATGCGCTACGCGGCGCTGATGATGAACCGCACGCTCAACGCCCTCGGCGCGGCGGACGACTTCCTCGGCCACCTGGACGAGACCACCTTTGTCGTCATCACCGCGCCGGAGCGCGCCGACCTCATCCGGCGGACGATGGTCGAGCGGTTCAACGCCGACGCGGTGCAGCACTACAGCCTGGCCGAAGTCCTCGGCGGCGACAAGGTCAAAGTCCGCGCGCCTTCCGGCAAGGAGTACGTCCTGCCGCTCGTCAAAATCGAAGCCTCAACGCTGAAATAACGGCATGCCCTCCGAAGATGCGCTCCGCGCCGAGATCGTCCGCGTCGCGCGGCTGATGCACGCCAACGAGTTCGTGGACGGGGCCTCGGGCAACCTCTCCGCCCGCCTGGACGCCGACCACCTGCTCGCCACGCCCTCCGGCCTCGCCAAAGGCTTCCTCGAGCCGGAGCAGCTCATCGTCGTCAACCTGCGCGGCGAACTGGCGCGGGGTCTACCGGGCCTCAGGCCGACCTCCGAACTGCTCATGCACCTCGAGGCCTACCGCCGCCGCCCGGACGTGAACGCCGTCATCCACGCGCACCCCATCACCTCCGTCGCGCTCAGCATCGCGGGCGTCTCCCTGGCCGAGTGTATCATCCCCGAGGCGGTCGTCGTGCTGGGCGTTATCCCCACCACGCCCTATGCCACGCCATCGTCCGAGGAGAACCAGCGCGCGATCTCCGAGGTCATCGTCGGGCACGACGCGCTCATCCTGCAATATCACGGCGCGCTCACCGTGGGCAGGGACGTGATGGAGGCCTACCTGCGCCTGGAGACGCTGGAGCACACGGCGAAGATCGTGGCGCTGGCGAAGCTGCTCGGCGGGAAACCTCCCCTCCCGCCCGAACAGGTCGAGAAATTGATCCAGACGCGCAAGGAGTGGGGCTTCGCGCGCCCCGGCGACGAGGAAGAATTCTGCCTGGCGTGCGGCGTGTGCCACCCCCACGGGCAGCACAACCCCCGCCCGAGTTCCCCGGTGTGGGACGACCACGCGGTGAGCGCCGAAGAAAAGTTGGTGCGCGAGATCGCCGAGCGGGTGCGCGACGAGATGCGGAATTCCAAATAAGATCCCCCAATCTGCAATCCGAAATCCAC
>DATDRS010000074.1:0-8084 GCA_035291605.1 Anaerolineales bacterium
TACAGCCTGGCGCTGATGCACACTGCGCTGGCCCTGCCGTTCACGATCCTCATCACGAGCAGCGTGTTCGCCAGCGTGCCCCGTGACCTGGAAGAAGCGGCGATGACGTTGGGATGCAACCCCATACAGGCGTTTCTGCGCGTGGCGTTGCCCCTGGCCCTGCCGGGTCTGGCCGCCGCCACGCTGTTCACGTTCGTCCTTTCGTGGAACGAGGTCTTTGCGGCCGTCATCCTCACGGTGCGCAACCGCACGCTCCCGGCGCTGGTGCTCACCGTGCTCGACGTGTCGCCCTTGCCTTATCGCTTCGCGGGCGGGTTCTTCATGCTTGCCCCGTCCCTCATCTTCATGCTCTTTATCCGCCGCTACCTGTTTACGTTGTGGGGAAGGGTGACAAAATAATGGCCGAAATCCGACTCGAAAACATCCACAAGACGTTCGGCAAGACCGTCGCCACACGCGACGTGAGCCTGACCATCCACGACCGCGAGTTCATGGTGCTGCTCGGCCCTTCGGGCTGCGGCAAAACCACGCTCCTGCGCGGCATCGCCGGGTTGGAGCAGATTGACGCGGGGCGCATCTTCATCGGCGGGCAGGACGTGACCGACCTCCCGCCGCGCCAGCGCCGCATTGCGATGGTTTTCCAGAGTTACGCCGTCTTTCCACACCTCACCGTGTACGAAAACATCGCCTTCGGCCTGCGCATGCAGCGCCTCCCCGACGCCGAGGTGAAAGAGCGCGCGCAGTCGGCGGCGGAGTTGCTGCAAATCGCCGAGCTGTTCCAGCGTTACCCGGCCCAGCTCTCCGGCGGTCAGCGCCAGCGCGTGGCCGTGGCGCGCGCCATCGCCGTGCAGGCCGAGGTGTTGTTGATGGACGAGCCGCTGAGCAACCTCGACGCGCTCCTGCGCCTGGAGATGCGCGCCGAACTCAAGCGGCTGCTCAAAGAAGTGAAGAGCACGGTGGTGTACGTCACGCACGATCAGGTGGAGGCGCTGAGCCTCGGCGACCGGATCGCGGTGATGAAAGAGGGCGCGATTTTGCAGTGCCATACCCCGCTTAAAGTGTATGATTTCCCGGCCAGCGATTTCGTGGGCGGTTTCATCGGCAACCCGCCGATGAACTTCCTCGCCGGACAGGTCTCGGCCGACGGCGACGGCCTCACCGTCACCGCCGGGGGAGCTCGCTTCCATCCGCCCGCCGCCGTGCAAGCCCTTCTGCGGGCGAAGCCGGGCGCGAGGGTGCAGTTGGGCATCCGCGCCGAGAACATCGAGGCCAGCGCCTCCCGGCTGGAGGGCGCGCTCTCCGGCGCGGTGCTCGTCGTCGAGCCGCTTGGCTCGCACAACCTGCTCACCGTGCAGGTGGGCGACGAGCGCGTGAAAGTGAATACGCACGCCGACGCCGCTTTTCAACCCGGCCAGCCTATCTGGCTGAAACTTGCCGCCGACAAGATTCGGTGGATGGATCGGGAGAGCGGCCTGGCGATTGAGTGATGGAATTTTCGGACCTCATTCCCCGCGCCCAGGCTGCTCTGCGCGAGAACGACGCCGGGGTATTCACCAAGCCCGGCCCGCGCCAGTATCCGCATCAATGGAACTGGGATTCGGCGGTGATTGCGCTGGGCCTCTCGCACTTTGACCTGCCGCGCGCACTGACCGAAATCCGTTCGCTCGTCGGCGGCCAGTGGCGCGACGGCCTGATCCCGCACGTGGTCTATCATACTGGCCCTTCCGATTACTTCCCCGATCCGGACTTCTGGCAGATTACGAGCAGCCCGCACGCGCCCGCCATCCCCACCTCTGGCATCACCCAACCCCCTTTGCTTGCCGCCGTGGTCCGCCTCCTTCACAGTCGCCGGCCCATCCCCGGCTTTGTGCGCGAAGTTTATCCGGCGCTGCTGCGCTGGCATCGCTGGCTGCACACAGCCCGCGACGCGGATGGCAGCGGACTCGTCTGTATCGTCCATCCGTGGGAATCCGGCACCGACGACTCGCCGCGCTGGCTGAACGCGCTGTCGGCGATCACGCCCGCCGACCTGCCGTCCTATCGCCGCCGTGACACCACGCACGTCAACGCCGCCGAACGCCCTCATCGCGCCGACTACGACCGCTTCATTCATCTGATTGACGTATTCCGCCGCAGCCGCTATGACCCACAGGCCTTGCTCGCCAGATCTCCATTCCTCGTTCAAGACCTGCTGTTCAACTCCATCCTGTATCGGGCCGATGAGGACTTGCGCGCGCTGGCGGAGGAATTGGGCGAACCGACGGCGGAGATAGACGGCTGGCTGGAGAAGATGCGCGCCAGTTTCGACGCGCGCTTTTGGGACGAGGCGCGCGGCCTGTATTTCGATTATGATGTGCGGACTGGGAAGCCGATCCTCGTGAACACGGCCATGACCTTCATGCCGCTTTACGCCGACCTGCCTGACGAGGCGAAGGTGCAGCGGCTCATTCACGAGCACTGGCTTAACCCGGCCGAGTACGCGCCGGAGCGAGCGATGCATTTCTCCCTCACGACTGCCAGCAAGACCGAACCGGCGTGGGAAGCGCGCCGCTACTGGCGTGGGCCGGTGTGGATCATGCTTAACTGGCTTTTAGCCGATGGTTTGCGCCGCCACGGTTTTGACACGCTGGCCGAAACGCTTCGCCGCGACTCACTGGAACTGATGGCCCGTTCCGGCTTTCGCGAATACTATGATCCACGCGATGGCTCTGGCTGCGGCTCGACGGACTTCTCGTGGTCGGCGGCGCTGGCGCTAGAGTTCGTGGCTTATGGTTGACGAAAGATCGGAAATGCTGGCGCATCTCGCGGCGCTCTACGGCGAGGACGTGGGCCGCGCGGCATTTGAGCGGTTGCGCGCCTTGCTTGACCGCTACCGTTCATTCCCATCACCTTCCATCAGAGATGGTCTGACGCAACGCGACTCTATCTTGATCACCTACGGCGATCAGGTACGTGAACCGGAGATACCGCCGCTGCGCACGCTGGCCGATTTCTGCGAAAGGCATCTCGCCGGGTGGGTCGCCGGCATTCACCTCCTGCCGTTTTACCCGTGGACTTCGGACGACGGCTTCTCGGTCACCGACTATCGCGCGGTGGACCCGGCGCTGGGGACGTGGGACGACGTAGCCCACATGGGCCGCCGTTTCCGGCTGATGTTCGACGCCGTCGTGAATCACATCTCGGCGCACAGCGCGTGGTTTCAAGCGTTCCTGCGCCATGACCCGCAGTATCGGGACTACTTCATCGCCGTGGAGGGCGCGCCAGACCTGTCACAGGTGGTCCGCCCGCGTGCGCTGCCGCTGCTCACGCGGTTCACCACGCCCTCCGGCGAAAAGGCGGTCTGGACCACCTTTAGCGACGATCAGATTGACTTGAACTACCGTAACCCCAATGCCCTGCTGGAGATCATTGACGTTTTGCTGTTCTACGTTTCTCGCGGCGCGGAGTTCATCCGGCTGGATGCGATCGCCTATCTGTGGAAAGAGATCGGCACGCCCTGCATTCATCTGCCGCAAACGCATCGCGTCATTCAGCTGTTCCGCGCGGTGCTGGACGAAGTCGCGCCGCACGTCCTGCTCATCACCGAGACCAACGTGCCGCACGCGGACAACGTTTCGTATTTCGGCGATGGGACTAATGAAGCGCAATTGGTCTACAACTTTGCCCTGCCGCCGCTCGCCCTGCACACCTTCCGCACGGGCAGCGCGCGCAGCCTCTCCGCGTGGGCCGCCGGGCTGGCGTTCCCCTCTCAGCGCACGACGTTTTTCAACTTCCTGGCCTCGCACGACGGCATTGGCCTCAACCCCGTGCGCGGCATCTTGCCCCCGAGCGATATTGACGCGCTGGTGCAGCAGGCGCTCGCTCATAGCGGCCTCGTCTCATACAAACACAACCCAGACGGCGCGCAAAGCCCCTATGAGTTGAACATCAACTACTTCGACGCGCTGTCCAATCCCAACGGCGGCGAACCGGTTGAAACGCAAATTGACCGTTTCATCGCCGCGCAGGCCATCATGCTTTCCTTGATCGGCGTGCCGGGGATATACTTCCACAGCCTGTTCGGCTCGCGCGGCTGGCCGGAGGGGGCCCGGCAGACCGGGCGCAATCGCACCATCAACCGGCAGAAACTTGAGCGCGCCGAGTTGGAACGTGAATTGGCCGATCCGAACTCCCTGCGGCGCAGAGTCTTCAGCCGGTATGTGCGACTGCTGAAAGCCCGCGCGGCTTCGCCCGCCTTTCACCCGCACGGCAGCCAGCGCGTGTTAGATTGCGGCGAGACCGTCTTCGCCCTCCTTCGCCTCTCGCCCGACGGCGGTGACCGCGCGCTATGTCTGCTGAATATTTCAAACCAGGCGCAATCAGTGGAGGTAGACTTTGAGGATGCCTTCGGTCCGGCGCCCGCGGGCGGGTGGCTGGTAAACTTGATCACCGGCCGGCAGTTCAATCCCCGGCGCAAATCGCCCCTGCGCCTGCGCCCGTACCAGGTGTTGTGGTTGACTCAGAAACGGACGCAAAGGATGGCAAACCCTACATGACCACCGCTTCATCTCGCCTGGCTGGCCGCCGCCTCGGTTTCGTCTCCACTCGTTTTGCCGGGACAGACGGCGTCTCGCTCGAAACTGAAAAGTGGGCGACCGTGCTGGAACGCCTCGGCCACACCTGTTTCTACTTTTCAGGTCAGTCGGATTGGGCGCGCGAGCGGAACCGCGTCGTGCCAGAGGCCTCCTTTGGGCACCCGGTCATTGCCGCCATTGGGACGTCAGCCTTTGACAATGAGTGGGGCGCGGATGACTTGCTCGAATTCGCCAACCCGCAGATTTACCCCATCCACACCCCGGCCTTCTACCACTATATCCGTCCGCCGCGCCTCACCCAGCGCATCCACGAGTTCCGCGAGCACCTCAAGGAGCAACTGTACGCGTTCGTTCGGGATTTTGAGATTGACGCGCTGGTGGTCCAGAACGCGCTCGCCATTCCGATGAATATCCCGCTGGGGCTGGCCCTGACCGAATTCATCGTCGAGACCGGTTTCCCGACTATCGCCCACCATCACGACTTCTACTGGGAACGCCAGCGATTTCTAGTCAATTGCGTGGCCGATTACTTGAACACGGCCTTCCCGCCCAACCTGCCCTCCATCCGCCACGTCGTCATCAACTCGCTGGCGGCCAACCAGTTGAGCCTGCGCACCGGCATCTCGGCGATGATTATTCCGAACGTGATGGACTTCGACCAGCCGCCCGCCCCGCCGGATGAGTACGCCCGCGACGTGCGCGCGGCCCTGGGCATCGCGTCCGACGAGTTTTTGTTTCTGCAGCCGACGCGCGTCGTCCAGCGCAAGGGCATCGAGCACGCCATCGAACTCGTCAAGCGGGCCGGGCTGAAGGCGCGGTTGGTGGTCTCGCACGCCTCGGGCGACGAGGGCGATGCTTACGAGCGGCGCGTGCGTGATTTCGCCGCCCTGCTGAATGTGCCGGTGAACTTCGTCTCCGACCTCATTCAAGACCGGCGGGGTTTGACCGCGGAGGGGCGCAAAGTCTATACGCTCTGGGACGTCTACCCGCACGCCGATGTCGTGACCTATCCGTCGAGCATCGAGGGCTTCGGCAACGCCTTCCTGGAAGCCGTCTACTTCCGGCGGCCCATCGTCGTCAACAACTACTCCATCTTCGATGTGGATATCAAGCCCAAGGGCTTCCGCGTGATTGAGTTCGACGGCTTCATCACTGACTCGACGGTCCGTCAGGTCCGGCGCGTGCTGGAAGCCCCCTCCGAGGCGCAGGCGATGGCCGATCAGAATTATCGGTTGGCGAAACGACATTATTCTTACGCGATGCTGGAGCGCCGCCTGCAAACCCTGCTGGCTGATTGTTTTGGTGAAGACCATGCCATTTGACTCGCCCTATCTCACCCTCCTGAGGAACCGCATCAACCTGCGCCAGATTCCGTTCAGCGAGCGCGGTTCGCGGTTGATGGTCTTTCGCGCCGACGATTACCTGGCCGTGCGGCTGGCCGAGCGGTGGTTCAAACGCGAAGGACAGTTAAGCGGTTACCGCCGGCGTCCGCCGCTCATTGACGAGTGGCATTTCACCGACGGCGAGGGACGCCCGCTGGATTTTGAGCTGACGACGTACCCGCACCGGGTAGATTGCCAGACGCCCCTGGGGACCTTCACGCTCACCTTCGTGGACTCTGAGACTCTGCTCGTCGCCCTTCCCCCCGGCCCATGCGGGATGACGTTCCGGGCCAACCTCGACCGGGCGCAGACCGACCGGCGCGGAGGGGTCCTCCGCCTGACGGGGGACATCCGCCGCAATCTGGCCTATACCACGAACGCGCGGCTGCTCGAAAACCGCGTCGCGCCGATTGACGCTGCGAATCAGCAAGTCCGTTTGGTTTTTGATTCGGGCGGCGGGGCGGCGCTGTTGCTCAACATCACCCCCCGCCTCGGCTTCAATCGCTGGGTTCCAAACCCGCAGGCGGCGCTCGAGGCGGCGGCTCGGCGCTGGCATGAGTGGTTCGCCGCCGCGCCGGAAGTCGCCGGCGCCTACCGGCGCCAGTATTATTACGCTTGGTGGATCATGCGCGCCGGGTTGATCTCCTCGCGCTTCTATACTACGCGCGAGGCGATGACGCCCTCCAAGATGCACTATGTCGGCGTGTGGCAGTGGGACGCCTATTTCCACGCGCTGGCCTACCGCCACGTGGACATGAAACTGGCGCAGGACCAAATCCGCATCGTGCTCGACCACCAGCGGGAAGATGGCATGATCCCGGACGCGGTCCACGACGAGGGCACGGTCACGCGCCTCACCTTCCCGGTGGAGGCCGATGTGACCAAGCCGCCGCTCGTCGGCTGGGCGGCGTGGAAACTGTACGAAACCGATGGCGACCGAGAGTTCCTCGACGAGATCTACGAACCGGTGGTGCGCTGGAACAACTGGTGGTTCGAGAAGAACGACGTGGACCGGAACGGGTTGTGCGAGTATCAGCATCCGTATTCGTCTGGACTGGACGACAGCCCCCTGTGGGACGACGGCGTGCCGGTCGAATCTCCGGACCTGAACACGTACCTGTGCCTGCAGCAGGAATCTCTGGCGAAGATCGCCGCCGCCATCGGGGAAGCGTTTTTTGCCGAGCTCTGGGCGCGGCGCGCCGAGGCCATGGCGCGCCGCATGGTCAAGCAGATGTGGGACGAGGCCGCCGGGCTGTTCTGGGCCAGACGACCCACCGACGGGACGCGGGCGCTGGTGCGCGTCCGCACGCCGTTCAACCTGTTCCCGCTGATCACGGGACGGATGCCGCCCGAGATTGCCGCACGGTTGACAGCGCACCTGGCCGACGAGCGGCAGTTCTGGACGCGCTATCCCGTGCCCACCGTCGCCCGCGACGACCCGAAGTACGATCCGCAGACGATGTGGCGCGGCCCCACATGGGTGAATGTGAATTATCTGCTCGTGGATGGCTTACAGCGGGCAGGCTATCCCGACCTTGCCCGCGAACTGCGCCGCCGCACGCTGGCGATGATGATGCAGGAAGACGATATCTATGAGTATTATCACCCGGAAACGGGTGAGGTTCCGCCCAAGGCCGCTTCGATTTTCGGCTGGTCGTCGGCGCTGTTCATCGAGATGGCGCTGGAGGAGTCGCGCCTCGCTCAAAAGGAGTAGCCGTTGTGATTTATGGTCCGCTCCCAACGGAGGCCTGATACAGCGTATGCAGTTCACGCAAAATCTCCTCCTGCCGCTTGTGAATGTATTGAACGATCGTGCGGGCTTGTGGAGTCTGCACCAGGGTGAGGCCCACCCGGCTGGCATTCGCCCTGCTCTTTACGTAATGGACGGTCCCCGACAGGTCGAGCAGCGCGGCCTCCAGTTTCAGCGTGATCTGGACGACGGATTTGCGGCGGAGCGCGGTCGCCTCGTCGGGCGGTGAGATGTAAACCCCGATGCCTGTCATGGACAGGTCGGCCAGAGACCCCGTCACGCGCTGTTGGCCGCTCTGGATCGTCACTTCCACCGCGTCGTGGGGCGCGACGCGCAGCGTCATCCGGTCGCCAACCTTGGCGTGGGCGTAATGGAATT
>DATDRS010000075.1:0-12987 GCA_035291605.1 Anaerolineales bacterium
GTCGGCGAAGCCGCAAGTGGGGATGAAACGATCACGCAGGCGGAGAGCCTCCAGCCCGATGTGATCCTCATGGACCTGAAGATGCCGGGCGTCAACGGCATCGAGGCCACGCGGCGCATCCTGCACACCAGCCCGCACATCGGCGTGCTGGTGCTCACCATGTTTGAGGCCGACGAGTCGGTTTTTGCCGCGATGCGCGCGGGTGCTCGCGGATATTTGCTCAAGGACGCAGATCAGGAAGAGTTGATCCGGGCGATCAAAGCCGTCAGCCGGGGCGAGGCGATCTTCAGCCCGGCGATTGCCCAGCGGCTGATCCACTACTTCGCGGCGCTCCGGCCTGTTGCCGCCGACCTGGCCTTCCCTGAGCTCACCGACCGCGAACGGGAGATTCTTGAGTTGATGGCCCAGGGGCACACCAATGCTGAGATCGCCGAGCGGTTGATGCTCCGCACGAAAACAGTGCAGAACCACATCTCGAATATCTTCAGCAAACTTCAGGTCGCCGACCGGTCGCAGGCCATCGTGCGCGCGCGCGATGCGGGTCTGGGGCTTGGCCGCGGTCCCTAGGCGCGAGATATGGGGGATGCAACTGTGGAGGCCAGGCTGGAGATGGTGCTGCCGGGCGGCGAGCGCCTTTCGCTGCGCGGAATGGCCGGGATCGTCATCGTTTTGCTGGGCCGCCGGGACGCTGCTCGTGCGGCGGCGTCCGGTGGCGCTCGACCCGTTCGCGGCGACGGCCTGGGAGATGGTGCTCGGCGGCGCGTTCAATCTGATCATCGGCATATTATTGCAGGGCCGCGAGCCGGTTGTCTGGAATGTCCGCCTGCTGGGGGCGCTAGCTTATCTCGCCGGGTTCGGCTCAATCAGCGACCTACGCCTACGTCAATCCGATCGTCGCCGTGTTCCTCGGCTGGTGGCTGTTGCGCGAATCGGTTGACGCTTACGTGCTGGGCGGGATGGCGATCATCCTGCTGGCCGTCGTGCTGGTCACCGGCGCGCGGGTGGGGGCCGCGCCGGCGAATAAAACTGCCCCGCCCGTCCGGGCAACGCTGAAGCCGGTTGAGGAACTCGCCGATTAGGGGTCCGAGAACATCCGCCGAAAGTCGGACAGGGGACAGGCCTTCAGCCCGATGCGCCGGACAGGCGTCTCATGCTATCTTGAGCGCAAGATTATTTCAGTATCTCTCTCCTCCTCCTCGTTTCGGTGG
Source organism: Anaerolineales bacterium (assembly GCA_035291605.1). Lineage (GTDB taxonomy): Bacteria > Chloroflexota > Anaerolineae > Anaerolineales > UBA6663 > DATDRS01. Next base: position 1,209 of record DATDRS010000075.1, read on the forward strand.
GGCGAGTTCTCATCTCGCCCCACCCCCTCATTTTCACCGCCATTGCACCCTCCTTATCTGGCAGGGCAACTGCTGGTATGATACTGGCCGTGCGCGTTCGTGCATCTGAATACAGCCTGGCGACAAGAGTTGACCCATGCCCAACGCTATTCCCGTCCTCATCCTCACCCAATCACCCACCCCCGCCTCGCTCATCGAAAACCTGCGCGCCGTCTCGCCCCGGCTGGTGATCGAGCACCGGACAGCCCAGACGCTCGACGAGTTGGGCGACGCGCTGCGCGAGGTGGAAGTGCTGTACACCACCGGCCTGATGCCCTCGCCGGAAAGCGCGCCTGCGCTGCGGTGGGTGCAGGGTCACTTCGCCGGGGTTGATCCCTTTCTCGATCATCCTCTCCTCAAGCATGCGACTCTCACCACAGCGAGCGGCGTTCACGCGCCCGCGATGGCCGAGCATATTTTGATGATGATGCTCGCCAGCGCCCATCACCTGCCGCGCATGATTGAATATCAAACAAAAGTGGAGTGGCCCAAAGAGCGCTGGGCCTTGTTCGCGCCGCGCGAGTTGCGCGAGAGCACGGTCGGAATTGTCGGCTACGGGAGCGTAGGCCGAGAAGTCGCCCGGTTGGCGAAGGCGTTCGGGATGCGCGTGCTGGCGACGAAGCGCAATGTGGGGCGCGCCGCCGACGCGGGGTGGCAATTGCCCGGGGTGGGTGATCCTGAGGCGCGGAACGTGGATCGGCTATACCCCCCGGAGTCGCTACGCTCGATGTTGAGCGAGTGTGACTACGTTGTGCTTACCGTCCCGCTCACGCCTGCCACGCGAGGGCTGATGGGCGTGGAGGAACTTAAGCGCATGAAGCGCGATGCGGTCCTGATCAACGTTGCAAGAGGGGGGGTGGTGGACGAGCCAGCGCTGATCGCGGCGTTGCGCGATGGGACGATCGGGGGCGCGGCGCTCGACGTATTTGCTGAAGAACCCCTGCCGGCCGCCAGCCCACTGTGGAGTCTGCCCGCTACGCGCGTGATCCTCAGCCCGCACGTCTCCGGCTTCACGCTCGAATACGATAACCGGGCAATGGCGCTCTTCGCCGAGAACCTGCGCCGATATGTCGCGGGTGAGCCGCTGTTGAATGTGGTGGACCCGGCGCGGGGTTACTGACGCCGGCGTGGCCGCCAGCGACGCCCTCAAGCGGGCGAACAACGTCCTCCCCCGCATCGGTTAGGCTACGGGTATCCTGTTTGCGCATATGGACCTCTCCGCCGCCATCCACCTCCTGGGCGAACTGCTCGGCCAGACGCTGAGCGAGCAAGAGTCGCCGGCGCTCTTTGAAACCGAGGAGCGCATCCGCGCGTTCGCCAAGGCCCGTCGCGCCGCTGTAGAGACGCGCCAGGACGCGTCTCTACAGCCTGCGGAGGCCGCCGCGCGGCTCGCCGCCGAGGTCGCCGCGCTTCAGCCGGATGCAGCGCGCGCCGTCGCCGCCGCCTTCGCGCTATATTTCGACCTCGTCAACCTCGCGGAAGAGTCCAACCGGGTGCGCGCCCTCCGCCAGCGCGAGGGCGAAGGCCACCCCGCGCCGGTCGCCGAGTCCATCCGCGAGACGATCGCCCATCTCCAGTCTCTCGGCGTCACGGCTGGAGAAATACGGGCTTTGCTCGACAACCTGCACATCGAGCTTGTCCTCACCGCGCATCCCACCGAGGCCAAACGCCGCACCATCCTCTCCAAGCTGGAGCGCATCTCTGAGGCGCTTCGCGCGCTGCACGCGACCGGCCTCCTGCCGCGCGAGCGTGAGGACCTCGTCGCCAGCCTGCACGCGGAAATCACCGCCCTCTGGCTCACCGACCGCGCGCGCACCGCACGCCCGGCCGTCACCGACGAGGTCCGTACCGGCCTGTACTTTGTGGACAACATCTTCTGGGAGGCCCTCCCGCGCGTCTACGCCGACCTCGACGCCGCGCTCGCCGAATATTATCCCGGCCTCAAGGCCCCGCCGCGCTGGCTGACGCTCGCCTCGTGGATCGGCGGCGACCGGGACGGCAACCCCAACGTCACCGCCGCCGTGACGGCTGAGACTCTGCGTCTGCATCGCGGCCTGGCCGTCGAGCATCACCGCCGCTCGCTGCAGGACCTCGCGCGCCGCCTCAGCCTCAACGCGCGCCTGGTTCCGCTCCCGCCCGAGCTGCAGACCTGGCTCGAGGCCCGCCGGCCTCTTCCCGCACACGCGGTCTACCTCGAATCCCGCTACGCCGCCGAGCCTTATCGCCTCATCGTCTCGCTCCTGGCCTCCGACCTCGAAACCGCCTCGCGCGACGACATGACCGCGCGCCTCCTCGAAACCGCGCCGCAGGCCGCCCGCGCTCAGGCGGAAGACTTCACCCTTCCCCTCCGATTGATCTCGACCCCCATCCCCTCTTCAATTGCCCATTACCAGCTGCGGCCTGTCCTCCGCCAATTCGACATCTTCGGCCTGCACGCCGCGCGGTTGGACATTCGCGAAGACTCGTCCCGCCTGGCCTCTGCCCTGGGCGAAATTCTCCGCGCCTTGAATATTGAACTCGCCTTCGAACAGGGGGATGACCGCGCTCGCCTGGATGTGCTGATCCGGTTGTTATCCGCGTCCGAAGCGGGCGCATCCAGGGCCTACGGTCGTCCCCACAATCTTGCGCCCCAGCCGGGCGTGACGGTCGAGACCGCCGAAACGTGGGCGCTCTTCCAACTCATTGCCCGCGTGCGTGCGCTCTATGGCCGCGCGCTCCTCGGCCCGTTCATCATCTCCATGACGCGCGGCCCCGCCGACGTGCTGACCGTGCTGCTCCTCGCGCGCTGGGCCGGATGCGACGATGGCCTCCAGATCGCCCCTCTCTTTGAGACGCTCGACGACCTCGACGCTGCGCCGCGCATCCTGGCCGACCTCTTCACCCTCGACCTCTACCGCGCGCACCTCGCCGCCTGCGGGGACGAGCAGGTGGTGATGATCGGCTACTCCGACAGCAACAAGGACGGCGGCTACCTGGCGGCGAACTGGGCGCTCTACCAGGCGCAGGAGCGCATCGCGCAGGCCTGCCGCGCGCACGGGGTGAAACTCATGCTCTTTCACGGGCGCGGGGGGACGGTGGCGCGGGGCGGCGGCCCGGCGAATCGCGCCATCCGCGCCCAGCCGCCGGGCACGGTCAATGGCCGCTTCCGCCTCACCGAGCAGGGCGAGGTCGTCGCCTCCCGCTACGCCGACCGCGCTTTGGCGCAGCGACATCTGGAGCAGATTGTGAGCGCAGTGTTGCTGGCGAGCGTGACCGATCGCGCCGGGGAGCGGGAGGGTCATGGAGCAGGAGAGCGGGAGAGCAAGGGAACAGGGGAGAAAAGCGAACTCACTCCGGCACGCCAGCACGCCAGTTCCGCTGCCTTTATCGCCCCTGCATGGCGTGAGGTGATCGCCGCCATGTCCAACATCGCTCGGCGGACATACCGGGGCCTTGTCTACGAGACTCCCGGCTTCATGGACTACTGGCGTGACGCGACGCCGCTGGACGAAATTAGCCGGCTGCGCATCGGCTCACGCCCGGCGACCCGGCGCGGCGGCGCGTTGAACGTGGCGCACATCCGCGCCATCCCGTGGGTCTTCTCGTGGATGCAGGCGCGCTTCAACCTGCCTGGCTGGTACGGCCTGGGCGCGGCCCTGCACGCAACACGCAGTACGCAATCCGGCGATACGCTGCTCCGTGAGATGCACGCCGATTGGCCCTTCTTCCGCGCCCTCCTCGACAACGCCGAGATGTCCCTCCTCAAGGCCGACCTCGGCATCGCCGCGCTCTACTCCGCCCTCGTCCCCGACCAGGACCTGGCCGATCGCATCTTCGTCCGCCTGCGCGACGAATACGAGCGCACGCGCGAGGCGATCCTCGCCATCACCGGCCACACGGAGTTGATGGAGGCCGATCCCGTCATCCAACGCTCCATCTACCTCCGCAACCCCTACGTAGACCCGCTCAATTACCTGCAAATTGAAATGCTGCGCCGCCTCCGTGCTCTGCCGAACCCGGACAGCCCGGACGCCGAGGCCCTGCGGGAGGTGATTGTGTTGACGATCAATGGAATCGCGGCGGGGCTGAGGAACACGGGGTAAGGGCGGCTAGCCCTCGAACAAGCAGACCTGATTCCGTCCGGCGCGTTTGGCGCGGTAGAGCGCTTCATCGGCCTGGTGCAGGAGTTGATCGAGGGCGAGGTTGGCGTCTGGCCGGGAGGCGGTGCTGGTGACGCCCAGGCTGATGTGCAGGTGCAGATGGTTGTTGTGATCCGGCAGGGTGACGGATGCCCTGGCCACGTTTTCGCGGATGCGCTCGGCGACGATCCTGGCCTCGTTCAGGCCGGTGTTCGGCAGCACGACTAAAAACTCCTCGCCCCCCCAACGCCCGGCCCAGTCGTAAGGCCGTTTGCTGTGTGTGATGATGTCGGCGACCACCTTGAGAGCCTGATCGCCGACCAGATGTCCGTGCTGGTCGTTGACCATCTTGAAATGGTCAATATCCAGCATCACCAGGCTCAAAGGGAAATGCTCACGCCGGGCGCGGCTTAGCTCGCCTTCGCTGTGCTGATACAGCGCCCGCCGGTTGAACAGGCCCGTCAACCCGTCGCGCATCGCCAGTTCTTCCAGCCGGGCGAGCGACTCGCTCAGGCGGGTTTCCAGATTCAGGATGCGCCTGCCGATGGCCACGCGCGCCCGGAACTCGCCGGGATCGAAGGGCTTGGTCAAATAGTCGTCGGCGCCGGCCTCCAGCCCGGTCACGACTGCCTCTTTCCCCTCCTTGGCGGTGAGCATGATGATGTAGGTATAGCCGGTAAAGTTCGCCTGCCGGATGCGCCGGATAAGCTGCGGCCCGTCCATTTCCGGCATCATCCAATCGGTGATGACAAAGCGAATGTTCTCGTTCTGCAACAGGTCCCAGGCGACCTGGCCATCCTCGGCTTCCGCCACCTCGTATCCGGCGCGGGTGAGTTGAATCTGCAAGATATGGCGCAGAGTGTTGTCGTCGTCAACGACCAGGATTTTCATGCTCTGATTTCCCTGTCTCGTCCCCTGCGACTGTTCTGGCTGGAATTGGCGGCTGGGGCAAGCGGGCAATCAAAACGCCGTTAGCGAGGGGATCCCCGAGTATGATCCTTTTGCCACTATTTTACTCGAAATAGCAGAGGGCGAAATCAGCCGCGCCAGCGCGGCAGCACGTACAGGCTGGCGGCCAGCGAGGCCAGGAGAGCCGTCGTGGCGCTGCCTAGTAGCAGGGGCGCGAAGGCGAGCAGACTGAATTGCTGTTGCAGGATCAGGAATTGTATCTGCAGGCGCGCCGCCATCTCCGGCGTGGTGGATTGCCATAAGAGGAACACCAACCCGGTCATGATTGCCCCGAACAGGCTGATTGCCAGGTCAATCCACTCCAGCCGGAAACGCGGGACCAGGGCAACCGTGCGGAGGCGGGCTGTCACCGCCGGGGTCAGGGAGCGCGGGGGCGCGGCCAGCGGGTAGGTTCGCAGCGCGTCCTCCACTGCTGCCAGGGCCTGTCGTTCCCGGTCCGTCAGTGTGCTCATGCTCCTCCCGCCTCGTATTTTAGCAGGGCCGCGCGCAATTGGGCCTTGGCGCGGTGCAGCCCGGTCTTCACGGTTCCCAACGGCAGGCTCACCACCGCCGCGATTTCTTCATAGGACAGTTCCTGCTGATAGCGCAGCGTGATGAGCAAGCGATAGCTCCGGGGCAGGGCGTCAATCTGGCGGTGCAAAAAGGCGCGGCGCTCTTCGGCCTCCAGCTCCGCCGCCGGGTTGGCGCTCGACGGCGCATCGTCAGGCATGGAAACGGCCTCCGTCTCGCTCAGCGCCAACAGTTCCCGGCGGAGGCGGGGCAGGCGGTTGCAACACAGGTTGGTCACAATCCGGTACAGCCACGTGCGGAACTGCGCCTTGCCCCGGAAGTTGGGCAACGCCAGCCAGGCGTGCACAAAAGCCTCCTGCGCGGCGTCCTCTGCCTCCCGCTCGTCGCTGAGGGTGCGGAGCGCCAGGTTGTAGACGAAAAGCTGGTGCTTGGCCACGAGCGCGGCAAACGCCTCCGCCTCGCCCGCCTGCGCCCGCTGAACCAGTTTCCATTCTGCCTCCTCCACGCACAGTCCTCTCTTCTCTATTTAGACCGCCTTCGGTGGGGAAAGTTTCATTTGAGCCGGAAATGAAACTTTCTCTCACTGCGCCGGTCTAATCTTTTGAAAGCATATGACAGGAGGTTTTCAGACACATGAAATATAAGTGGTTAATCGTCGGCGCGCTAATGCTGGCCCTGCTCGTCCTGTGCGTCGCCATGGTCGGCATCTTGTGGGCGACGGCCGGATTCGCCCAGACGGAGGGCCTGCGCCTGCGGATGTTCTCCGCCGATACCGTCTCGGCGGAGGCGGATGAGGAACAGCGCTTCACGGTGTCCGGCCCGGCGGAGCTGGCAGTGACGAACGTCGTCGGCGACGTGACGGTGACAGGCGGGGGAGGGGACGAGATCGTGGTCAAGGCGCACAAGACGGCCTGGGGCGCGACGCAATCCGAGGCCAACGCCGCGCTCGCCGGATTGCAGATCAGCATGACCCAGGCAGGCGACAAGGTCATTGTAACCGTCCAACAGCCGGAGGAGGTGACCGTGGTGGGGACGAGCCGGAGCGACTCGGTGGATTTCACCATCGCTGTCCCCGCCGAGACAGCGGTGACGGCGCGAGCTGATTTCGGGGACGTGGCCCTCTCCGGCACGACCGGGAAAGTTGACTTGCAGACGAAGTCCGGGAAAATCGGCGTCGAGGCCGTCTCCGGCGAGATCATACTGGAGAGCGACTTTGGCAATGTGACTCTGGAGGATGCGCAAGCCGTCGAGGTGGGGGTTGCCTCTAAAAGCGGCGCGATCACGCTGAGGCGCGTAGAAGCCGAGGGGACGATCAGCCTGAGCTCGGATTTTGGCTCAGTGACGTTCACTACCGGCCGGGCGGCGTCGCTCACACTGGAGGCGAAGAGCGGGGAGGTGAAACTGGCTGATTTGACCGTGAAGGGCGCGGTCAAGGTTCACAGCGACTTCGGCCAATTGACGCTGGAGCAGGTGGCCGGCGAGGCCTACGATTTGACCACGAACAGCGGCGCGGTCACGGTTGACGGCGCGCGCGGCCCTGTGATCATCCACAGCGACTTCGGCAATGTCGAGCTGAGGGGCGGCGAAGACGTCGCGCTCGACTTGCGGACCAAGAGCGGCGGGATCACGTTCTCCGGAACGCTCGGCGAAGGGCCGCATCGCGTCGAGACTGACTTCGGGAGCATCTGGCTGGCGTTGCCTGAAAGCGCCGCGCTGACTCTGGACCTGAAGACGGACTTCGGCAAAGTCAAATCGGACCTGCCGGTCACCCTCAGCGGTGAGTTCAGCGACGAGCACTGGCAGGGCACGACGAACGGCGGCGGCGACAGCCTGACGGTGCGCACCAAAAACGGCAACATTACACTCGTAACGCTCAATCCGTAGGAGATTAATGACATGGACGATATCATCATCCCTTGCGCAAGTCTTGGCTTTTTCATCATCCTGTTCGGTTTCATCGCGCTGATGCGTTTCCTGAGTTACCGGGAGACGCTCGCCCTGGCCGAAAAAGGGCTGGTCCGCGCCGACCGCCTCCCGCGGGATGGCAAGGACACGCTGCGATGGGGCATCGCCCTGGCGGCGATAGGCGCCGCCCTGTGCGTCGGACTATATCCGATTGGGTTTGTAGCTGGCGGCCGGTGGCCGTTGGGGGTTGGCCCGTGGCTGCTGGCCGGGCTGATCCCGATGTTCTTCGGGCTGGGGCTGGTCCTGATCTATGTGTTGACCCGCGAGGAGAAACCGAAGCGAGAGGAGGTCATCAAAGCCGAGATGCAGGAGAAGATTGAAGACACGCCGGGCGCGTGAGGCGCTCCTCACCCCCGGGCCCCTCTCCTGACCGGAACCGCACGGTCAGGAGAGGAGGTGAAACAGGGGGGTGAATCACAAATCCCGGCGTGAAAACCAGCGCATGGCCAGGACGAGAGCCGCGAGCGCGTATCCGGCGGCGTAGACGATCATGAACGGGCTGGGGATCGAGCGCGCAGAGAAAGGCGAGAAGCCGACCGCCGACACGAGCGGCGATTGCATCTCAAACGCAGCGCGCTTCCACAACGCTTCGCTGGGGATGATCAGGCTGGAGAGGATGCCGATGTTGACGGCGGTCTGGTTGCCCAGGAATGAGCCGATCTGCTCGACCCATCCGCCGATGAAGGCGAGGCCGTAGAGGCCGAAGACCACGCCGCCCGTGGCGAGCGTCGAGATAAGGCTGCTGCACATAAGCGTGATGGACATGATGAGCAGGCTTTCCAAGTAGATCAGCCCGACGCCGCGCAGGAAGTTCGGCGGCGCGTACCGTGCCTGCACCCACACGCTCCCCGCCACGCCCCCGGCCATCAAAAGCAGATACAGCGCGAGCAGCCCCGCAAAACCGAGCCATTTGCCGAACACCACCTCGGCGCGGCGCACCGGCTTGGTCACGATGGATTGGATCGCGCCGGAGCCGATCTCGCCTGCCAGTGTGTCCGCCGAGACGAGCGCTCCCATCGCGACGGAGAGGAAAGTCACCGCGTACAGGCCCGCCATCGTCATGAAGTTATAAATTTCCCGCCGCGCGACTGCGTTCGGCGCGCTGCCCACGCCCTCCGCGCGGGTCATCTCGAGGTTGATAAAGTGAAAGCCAAGGCTGTAGAGAATTAGGAAGGCAAGGCCCAGCAGCAGCGCGGCCAGCGCGATCCTGCGGCGCACGGCCTCGCGGAAGGTCAGCCGGGCGATGATGAGCATCGGATTCATAGGCCCCCGTCCGTCCCCACGGTTTGAATGAACAACTCCTCCAGCGAGAGGCGCTGCGGCGTAATGGCGTAGACCTCCGCGCCCTGCGCGACGAGGTAGCGCGTGATGGCTGGCAGCGCCGCCTCGCCGGGAACCGCCAGCGTCACGTGGTCGCCGTCCGTGCGGACATCCTGCCCCCACTCGTTCAGCCCGGCGAGGATGGACGGGGTCAGGCCGCTGGCCCGGATGGTCACGCTCGTCTCGCCCTCGGCCAGTTCCTTGAGCTCGCTGACGCGGATGACCTCGCCGTGCTTGATGAAGGCCACGCGATCGCAGGTGACCTCGATCTCGCTGAGCAGGTGCGAGTTCAGAAATACCGTCGTCCCCTGCGCGCGCAGGTCGTGGATGATGTCGCGGACGAGGCGGCGGCCCACCGGGTCGAGGCCGGAGGTCGGCTCGTCGAGGAAGATCAGCGCGGGGTCGTTGAGCAGCGCCTGCGCCAGGCCGATACGCTGGAGCATCCCTTTGGAGAAAGTGCGCAGGTGTTTACGGCGGAAGGGGGCCAGCCCGACCAGTTCGAGCAGTTCGTCAATCTGTGGGCGCAGGCGCGCCGGGGGCATTCCGTAGAGTTGGCCGTGCAGAGTTAAAAACTCCTGGGCCGTGAGCCAGTCGTGGAAGCGAAAATGCTCCGGCAGAAAGCCGATGCGGGCGCGCGCCAGCCGGTCGCCGAGCGGCGCGCCGAGCAGCATCCCGTCGCCCGAAGTCGGCGCGACGAGGCCGAGCAGCATTTTGACGGAGGTCGTTTTGCCTGCACCATTGGGGCCGAGAAAGCCAAAGACCTCGGCCTGCTGGACCTGGAGCGTAAGGCCCTTGACGGCGACGTTATCGCCGAACTCCTTGCGGAGCGCGTGCGTGTCTATGGCGAGCGTGTTGGTCGTCACGCGTGTGATTGTAACTTAAGGTGAGGGGGATGGCAGCAAGGGAGCGGGGGAGCAGAGATGAGGCCCTCTCCTGCCCCCGCTCCCCCGCCTTGAGAGCGCGGCTATTTCATCGAGTTGGCTAAGGCGAGGCCCGCGTCGGGGTCGCCGAACCCGCTCAAACCATAGATGATGCCGTTCTTCACCCACAACAGCGTGTAGCGGGCCGGGACGCCGTCGTCGCTCTTCCGGTAGATCAGGTTGCCCATCACGCCATCCACGGCGACCTGCCCATACTCGTGCCCGTTGCGCGGGATCGGGACGACGAGGGTCGAGGTCCAGTCCACGGTCTGGCTGAACTGGCGGGCCTCCTCCGGCGACATGCCTGTGAACTCCAGCCCGATCTCGGCGAGTTTCTGGATGTCCAGGTCGGGCGGGGCGGCCACCGTCGGGCTGGGCGCCTGGGCGAGGAGAGTGCAGTTCCGCACCTGTTCCCAGGTCATGCTCTCACGTTCTACCTCAGTTGCATCTGGGGTTGGGCAATCCCCGTAGGCCGCGGTCACCGCCGCCGGGATCTCGATTTCGATCTTCGCGCCATCCAACGAAGCGGGCAGTTGCAAATCGCCGTGCCCGGCTTCGTCGAGCAGGGCCTGTGCCTCGGCGCGGTTCACGAGGAAGTAGAACGCGGCGCCGTCCTGCACGGTGAGGAGCGGGGCCGATCCCGCCGCCTCCGGCAGGCGGACGGTGAACCCGGTCAGGCGTCCGGCCTCGGCGGCGTCGGCGACGACCTGCGGCTCGCCCGGCTCTTTGGTGACCGTCATCGAGTTGGACATGATCTGGCCGAACTGCCGGCCGAGCGTCGAGTCGCCGTTCAACTCGCTCAGGCGCGAGGTGTCAACCGGCAGGATGGCGATTTGCTGGACGCGGAACAGGCCGAGGAATTGTCCGGCCCACGCGCGCACGGGCGCGAGGCTGAGCGAAAAAGCAACGGCGGCGACGATCATCGCGAGGCCCCATGCGGGGCGGAGCGGCTTGCTGAAGAGTTTCTTGAGCATCGTATCGTTGTCCTTTCTGAGGGCGCGCTCTGCGCTGAAGGCTTTGAAGCGGGCAAGCGCGGACAGCGCGGCGAGTGATGGGTCATCCGAAGCGGGGCCGAGGCGAGTCACTTGATCGCCCACGCGGCCGGCGCGTCGTTCAATCACGGCGAGGCGCGCCTGGCAGTCCGGGCACGCGGCGAGGTGCTGGCGGCTGACTTCGTTCAGTTCACCGTCGAGATAAGCGCGGAGTCGTCCGTCGTCGAGATGCATGTTCCTGTCCTCCTGTGTCAGGTGACAAAACTGGCAGGGGGGCTTGAGAGCAGGAGGGCAGGGGAGAGTCTCACCTCTGCTCCCCCGCACCGTTGCTCCCCTGCCTCAGTCATCACCCGACACCTTTCGATACCTGTCCTCAAACTCCCTCTCCGCCCTCGCCAGCAGCACGCCAATTGAGTTGGGCGAGACATTCAGCGCGGCGGCGATTTCCTGATAAGTCAGGCCGGAGTGGCGTAGCACGAGCAGTTGCGCCTGGCGCGGGTTCATTTCCCTGAGGGCTTGCCGCACCAAGCTGCGCGCCTCCTCTTCGGCGGCAATCTCGGCGGGGTCCGCGCCCGCGTGGTTTTCCGTTTCCCACCGTGCGGAGGCAAGCTCGTATTTTTCGCGGCGCTTCCAGCCCCGAATGGCGTTCAGGCCCAGGTTGGTCGCCACGCGGTACAGCCAGCCGCCGAGGTTGAGCTCACGAGCGTCGCTGCGCCGATAGAGCCGCCAGAAAGCCTCCAGCGCCAGGTCTTCGGCCTCGGCGTGGTCGCCTACGAGCCGCACCAGCACGCGATACACGCGCGGCCAGTGCTCGAGAAAGACGGCCTCGAAGTCATTTGCCACGTTTGTGAGAAGCGCCTCTCCGGCTCGCGCCTCGCTCGACGCTGCGCGGGCCTTGCCTTTCGCGATGACCACCGGTGATTGCCTCTACCATAATAACACCGCC
>DATDRS010000076.1:0-12972 GCA_035291605.1 Anaerolineales bacterium
GGCAGGGGAAAGGCCAATCCTCGCGCCAGGATGACCTCGTTGTTGGCGATGCGGTTGCCGCGTTCATCCAGCGCCAACAGGCGGACGAGCGTCTCTGCATGGATGAGGCCGACGTATAGATCGAGAGGGGGCGGCGCCTGATGATCAGGGAAGACGAGTATATGCTCGTCCAGGATGGTCTCGCCGGCCTGCCAGAGCGATGTCGGGTACCAGCCGCCGCGCGGCTGGCTGTCGCCCTGGGCGTAAGCCGTCCGCGGCGTGTCGCGGAGATGGACGAAGACTGTGTAATCTTCCCCGATATCCTGCGATGCTTCCCAAAGCAGAGAAACCTTTGCTCCGCGTGCATCTGGCAGTGCTTGAACATCGTACCCCTTCAGCGTGATCCCGCCGCCAAATCGGTACCTGACCGGATGCGCCAGAGGCAGGACCGAGCGGGTCGCCTGGATTTTGATGGGAATCTCGGCGAACTCGGCGTTCCCCAGATTTCCGGCGAGCTGGCTGACCGGAAGCGCCGGGCCGTTGACGCCGTCCAAAAGCGCCACGTGCAAACTGGCGGCGGCCGGTGCGGGCGCATCTTTCCGGGCCTCCACCGAATAATGGTCGCAAAAGCGTTCATTCGCCGTCCAGAAAGAAGTCGGATAATTGCCTCGGCCCGGATATGTCTCCAGCCGCCCGTATCCCTGTCCATCAGGTCCGACGATCTCGAGAAAGACTGAGTAATTTCGTGCAACGGGGACAACAGCGCGCCAGCAGAGCGTAATCTTGAACTTCTGACCAGGGAGGACGGCTTGGGGACGCAGATACCCAAGCAATTCAATCTCCTCGCCAAAAGTTACGTTGAAGGGATAGTCAATCACGGCCTCCGGCGCAAGCGGCTGGGGTTTGGCGTAAGCCGGGACGATAGAGCCGAGGGGAAGCGACCAGCTTAATAACAGAAAGCCAAGCGTGATCGTCTTCAGCGGCCAGCCGCGCCAGCGTACAGGAAACCATACGAGCCAGCCTCCGACGAGCAAGCAGCTCACCGACGGCAAGATGGGGAGAAGATAGCGCCCTGGCGCTAGGAACGTATTCTGGTAGGCAATGGTGAGGGCGCTGACCAGGCCAACGAGGCTAAGCACCTGAAGCGCCATGAGCAATAACAACTTGACGGGGAAAGCGCCATTTATTTTTCCGATCGAGCGCGGCCGCACGAGGCGCTTGAGAGTAGCCATAACCGGACCGGCGAGAGCCAACGCCGCCGCCGGGCCCCACAGCCAGTACACCCAGCGATAAATCTCGAAATTCCCCCAGCCGAACGACGCCAGGAACGTCCGAAAGCCATAGCGGAGAGCAGAAGTAACGAGGGCAGACGCAGGGCCTTGCGCCGCGGCATAGGTAATGAACTGCCTCACGGTCTCGGCCCGGAAAACCTGCTCGGTCACAAACTGAAACGAGCCAAGCAACTGTAAAACGGCGATGACCAGCAGGCTGAGGAGGGCCAGCGCCAGCCAGATCTTGAGCGTCGGCCACACGCCTCTGGGCCGAGGCCCGGCGGTCAGACCCATACCCAGCGCGATGACGGCGACCGGGATGAGCGCCACGCCATTTAATTTGGTGAGCAGGGCGGCGGCCAGGATCAGGCCCAGCCATAGCGCGTATCGCAGGCGAAAGCCATCGGTCGCCAGAACGATCGAAAAATAAAAGGCGGCAGCCGACAGGCTGGTAATGAGCATGTCGTTGGTGATCATGCCGCCGATGAACAGAAACTGCGGCCAGAAGGCATAGAGACAGGCGGCTGCCCACGCCGTAACGGTTTGATCGGGCCAGATACGCTGCGCGGCCCCGTAGACGAAAGCCACACTGACTGTGCTGATCAATACACTCACGCCCCGCACTATGAACGCCGCCAGGGCGAGGCGATAGTCCACCCCCTCCAGGGGATCGGGATGGAGCATCACATTAACGCCGGCCCGGCCGCTGGCATAGTAGGGATTACGCTCAGGCTCTGTAAAAGTCTCTCCCAAATCGAGCCAGGCAACGGCTGGAGCGGCAACCAGGTAGTAGAGCGGCGGCTGGAATTTTTCCCAGACGGCCTCGGCCTCCGGGTCGCCAGCCCGAAGTAAGGTGCGGTATTTGGCTAGATAGCGGACATAGGCGAAATGTCCGTCTTCGTCGTAGGACTCCCACAGGGGGACGACGAGGCTATAGGTGAGACCCAGCGCCAGCCGCGCAGCCAGCAATAGAGCCAGCGGCCAGAGCGTCCTGGTCTGAGGACGGGGCGCGTTCACTCGCGCGGTCATCGGTTATGCTCAGGCCGACTCCCACGACATCGCCAGTTTCCCCAGGCGGCGGTATTCGCGAAACGCGTCGAGGGCGGAGACGAGCAGGCCCATTTGCCGCAGGTCGCGGTCGCTCAACCGGCGGGTGCGCTGAATGACTCGGCGCTGCGCCAGGATCGGGCGCAGGCTGCGCAGGAAGGCGAGGCTCCCGGAGGCCAGCGCCCCCATCCCGGCAAAGCGGCCGTGGGCGATGAATTCCGACATCCGATAGAAGTCATAAGCCATAGAGACGAGCAGCGCGCCGGGCAGCGAGGTCAGCTCGAGATGCTTGAACATCGTCGCCAGCCGGTTACGCTGCATCAGCCGGATGCGGAAGGTGGCAGCCCGCCCGCCGCCCGACGCGCCGTAGCGATGCCAGGCCACGGCCTCGGGCGCGTAATACACTTCGTGTCCCGCGAGCCACGCGCGCCAGCACAGATCCACGTCTTCGAGATAGGCAAAGTAATCGGGGTCGAAACCGCCTAACGCGGCGAAGACCGACCGCTTGACCAACATCGCCGCTCCGGGGATGGCGCCGACGACGCCCGGTTGATCATACTGGCCCTGATCCATCTGCCCCCAGCCGATTTCGAACGCCGCGCCCGAGTCGGTGAAACGCGCGCCCGCGCTTTGTACCAGGCGTCGTGAGGCGTCTATCCGGTCGAAGAGCAATTTGCCGCCGAGGATCGCCGCCTGCGGTCTGCGCGCGGCGACGGCCAGCAAACGCTCCAGCCAGTCGGGTTCCAGCGCCGCATCGTTGTTCAGCAAGACGACCCACGGGTGATGGATCTCGGCCAGCGCGCGATTGTAACCCTCGGCGAAGCCCCAATTTTTCTTCAAGTCCATAAGACGTACGCCGGGGAAATGCTCGCGCAAATAGCGGAGCGAGCCGTCGGTTGAGCCGTTGTCAGCCACGGCGACATCAACGGGTATCGTCAGGTTCTTGAGGCTTGCCAGACAGTGGTCTAAAAAGGGGCGGCCATTGTAGTTCAAGACCACGACGGCGACGTCGCTCACCGAGACTCTCCCATTTTGACGGGCATTCCCCCCGCCGGCTGACGCCGCGACTCGCCGCGCTCGCGGCCGAGGGTGAGGAGCTGATCCCAGGCGTAGCCCCACTTGAGTTTTTTGAGCACCTGCCAGTCGGTGCGCCGCCGCAGGCCCCGGATGAACGTCCGGCGGTCGCGGAGGGCCGCCCGCTGCCGGGCGATCCACTGGTACGAGGCGGCTTTAGCCTTGATGAATCCCCAGCCGCGCAGGAGGCAGTATCCCCACATGAGCAGCTCGGTGAGAAACAGGAAGGGCGCGAGATACAGCAGGCTCCAGCTCTCCAGGTGGGTCAACAGCAGCGCCGCGCGGTTGCGCTCCAGCAGAAACAACTTCTCCGGGTACATGGTGAGATGATAGGCGTGCCAGACGATGGCCCGCGGGATGCAGTAGAGGTCGCAGCCCATGAGGTGCAGCCGCCACGAGAGCGCGACGTCCTCGTGATAGAGGAAGCCGCTTTCGTCCCAGCCGCCCATCTCCTGCAGCAGCGCCCGGCGGACGACGACCGCGCCGCCCTGGATGCCGGACACCCGCGCGGGGGCCAGGCCCGCGCGGGAGCGCGGCTGTCCCAACCGGCGGTTGAAGCCCAGGCCGGTCACGTGAATATCCTGCCCCGCCGCGTTGATATGCTCGTCCGTGTCGTGCAGGAGGATGAGCGGGTTCACCGCGCCCGCCTCCGGGTGAGATTCGAGAAACGGGACGAGGTGCGCCAGCCAGTCGGGGGAGACGCGCATATCCGGGTTCAGCGCGGCCACGTATGAGCCGCGGGTGTGGGGGAAGGCCAGGTTCACACCTCCGGCGTAGCCACGGTTCACCCGGCTCTTCAAGAAGCGTATCGGACGGGGAACCGCCGCCAGGCGCTCGCCGAGGGCGAGGCTGTCGTCGGTCGAGGCGTTGTCCACCACCAGGATTTCGATGGCCGGTTGAGGCTGGCTGGCGCAGAGGGCCGCCAGGCATTCGGCCAGGTGGTCGCCGCTGTTGTAATTGATCACGATCACGGAGACCACCGGCGGCGCGTCGGGCTGGACGGTCATGCGCGGGTTTAGCCTGAAGAGGGGGGCTCGCCCGCCATGACGGGGGAGTGTTTTTGCAGGCGGCCGGCGAAGATGGAGAGGAAGAGCGCCGCCGAGAGGATTTGCAGGCCCCACACCATCGCCGTCGCGGTCAGGACGACCGCGCGCGTTTCTTCGAAGAGGCCTGCGCCGCCGACGACCCAGCTCAGGATCACGCTTATCAGGCGGAGCGCAGAGATGACGGCCATGAGCAGGCCGACGACCGCGCCGCCCAGCCGGAGGGGGCGGGAGCTGAGAGCCACCAGCCACCAGGGAGGGCGGTAACCGGCTTCGACGCCGTACAGCGCCGCGGCTATGCCGAACACCGCGAGCTGGAACGCCGCCAGCACGCCGAGCGTCAGGACGATGAACGAGTGGATGCTCAAGCCGAAGTAGGGCGTGACGAACGGGCCGCGCTCCAGGACCGCCGCGCCGGCGAGGGCCAGCAGCATCAGCAGGAGGCCGGGCAGCACGAACAGGAGCATCGGGTTGAAGAGCAGGACGAGGCCGATGATCCGGCTGAGGATGGTCAAGCCGTCGCGCCAGGGCTGGAGTTTCTTCTCGCCCAGGCGGGGCTGATAGGCGACGGGGAACGTCTTGACGCGCAAACGCCGGGCGCGGGCCTTGATGCCGATCTCGGCTTCGATGTCAAAGCCGTCGGATTGCAGTTTCAGGCCGAGCGCGATCTCGCGCCGCAGGCCGTACATCCCGCTCAGATGGTCGCGGCCGTCGAGGCCGTGCACGTTGGTCAGCAGTTGATCAAAAAGCCAGTTCCCCACCTGGTTGACGAGCGGCATGTTCTCGCGGTCGGTCACGCGGCTGCAGCGCACCAGGTCGCCCTCGCCGAGGAGCTCGGCGATGCGGGGGATGGCGCTGGCCGGGTAGGTGGCGTCGGCGTCCATGACGACGAGGTACGGCGCGCGGGCGTTGGCGATGCCCGTGCGCACGGCCGCGCCCTTGCCCCAGCGCGCCGGGTGTTGAACCAGGCGCGCGCCGCGGTCGCGGGCCGCGCGGGCCGTGTCGTCCGTCGAGCCGTCGTCCACGACGAGGATTTCGTAGCGGTCGTCGAGCACGCCTGCCAGGTCTGCCAGCACTTGCGGGAGCGCCTCGGCCTCGTTATGCGCCGGGAGGATCACCGTCGCCAGCAGGCCGCCCCCCGACGCTTGCATAACGGGGCGCGAAGCGCCGACCGAGTCAATCGCCGATGCGGTTGCCATAGCTGACCAAGATTATAACACTGCCACCACAGAGGAACGCAGATGGAAGGCGGCGATCCTCTGTGTCCATCCGTGTTCACCGGTGGTTCACGATCTTCGCCCGCAGTTTGCCGAACCCGACGCGGTAGCCGTCGCCCTGGGACCAGCCTTTGAAGATCACGGCGTCGCCGTCGGCGAGGAAGGCGCGCGTCTCACCCGTGGGCAGTTGCAGGGGGCGCGTCCCCTTCCAGCACAGTTCGAGCAGGCTGCCGCGCGCGTCCTCGGCGGGGCCGGAGATCGTGCCAGAGCCGTAGAGGTCGCCGGGGCGGGTGTTGACGCCGTTGCTCGTCTGGTGGGCGAGCATTTGCGCGATGTTCCAGTACATCGTCCGGAAGTTCGTCGTCGAGAGGCGCACCGGTTCGGTCATCTTCTCGGATTGCAGCCAGATTTCGAGGTGGATGTCGTAGGCCCAATTTTCCTCGCATTGCAGGTAGGGCAGGGGGGGGGGGTCTTGCGGGGGCTGGGGGACGCGGAACGGTTCGAGCGCGTCGAGCGTGACGACCCAGGGCGAGATAGAGGTGGCGAAGGACTTGGCGAGGAACGGGCCGAGCGGCTGGTATTCCCAGCGCTGGATGTCGCGCGCGCTCCAGTCGTTGAGCAGGACCATCCCGAAGATGTGGTCCCGCGCCGCCCGCGTGGGGATGGGCGTCCCGAGCGGGTTGCCCGGCCCGATGAAGAAGCCCATCTCCAGCTCGAAATCCAGTTCCTGCGTCGGGCCGAAGTGGGGCGAGATGCCATCTCGCCCTACAGTCTGCCCCTGCGGTCTGATGACGGCCTCGCCGGAGACGACGATCGAACTCGCCCGCCCGTGGTAGCCGACGGGCAGGTGTTTCCAATTGGGCAGGAGCGGGTTGGCCGGGTCGCGGAACATCTTGCCGACGTTGGAGGCGTGATGCTCGGAGGCGTAGAAGTCGCTGTAGTCGCCGATGCGCGCGGGGAGCAGCATTTCGACTGCGGATTGCGGAATAAGGGCTGCGGCGCGTAATTCGGCGTTATCACGCAGAGCCAGTTTGTTTGCATCGAGCAGTTCCCTAATTCGCGCCCGCGCCTCCGCCCACGCGGCGCGGCCCAGCGCCATGAAGTCGTTGAGGCCCTCGCGCGCGAAGACGTTTTCACGCGCGAGCGCGTTCCCGGTGAAATGCCCGGCGGCGTGCAGCGCGGCGAGGTCGAGCACCCACTCGCCGATCGCCGCGCCCACGCGCGGCGCTTCGCCCTTGCGGCGAAAGACGCCGTAGGGGAGGTTTTGGAGGGGGAAGTCAGAGTCGCGCGGGATGGGGAGCCAGGAGCGGGGGTGTGAGTTTGTATTGGGCATGGAAGTATTTTACTATGCCGTTGTTGCCACCCCGCCACGCAATGTGAGATAGCCTTGTGGGGATGGTGAAAACCTTTACACGTACAGCGAAGTCACGCGCACGGTCTTCACCGACAACGGTTCCAGCACATACGACCGGTCGAACTATGTGTCCGAGATCGGCTATTCAGCTTACATGTTCACGTTTGAACGGAACCGCGCAACGGCGACAACCCGGGCGCGGGCAACGCGCTCACACTCGTCAACACCACCGTCATGAGCAACAGCGCCACGGGCGACGACGGGGGCGGGATTTACGTCAACGGCGGCGCGCTAGTGTTGATCAACAGCCTGATCCTGAGCAACACCACGGCCAGCAGCGGGGGTGGGGTGTATATGACCGGGAGCGGGGCGACGCTGACCGCCACGAACAGCACCTTCAGCGGCAACAGTGCTGCCAGCAACGGCGGCGTGATACGGGCGGCGAGCGGGACACTGACGTTCACCGCCGGCTCTCTGTAAGGCTGGAGAGCCAGTATGATGATGCGTTCCAGGACTATCGCCTGACCTAAAGGCTCGCGTATCTTTCCCGCCAATTTCAACGTGGGAGGGATCATCCTAACCAAGGACCACGGTGTTGGATTTCGGAGATGTGACCAACTGGAGAGTGGCCTCCACATGGGGGTAAACCCCTTCCGGTAGAGGCGTTACCCAATCCAGGTACACGGGTTGTCTTTTCGGCAAATTCCCACTGAATAGGCAGGATACAACTGCTAGGGAATTGGGCGTCGCCACGACGATTAACGCTGGAGCGCTCCATAGCTTTGGAGAGCACGCCCCGTTCAGGTGAGCAGAATTAAAAGCGTGCAGGTTTCACGTCCTCGCAACCGTGTGGATTACAAATTCCCGCGCAACCGTGGGTCGAGCGCGTCGCGCAGGCCGTCCCCGATGAGATTAAAGGCGGCGACGGTCAGCAGGATAGCGAGGCCGGGGAAGAGCGAGAGCCACGACTGCGTGTTGATAAACTTCCGGCCGTCGCTGATCATGACGCCCCATTCCGGGGCCGGGGGCTGGGCCCCAAATCCGATAAAGCTCAAGCCGGCCGCGGAGAGAATGGCCCCGCCCATGTCAAAACTGGCCTGCACCAAAATCGGCGCGAGGGTGTTCGGCAGGATGTGACGCCACAGGATGCGCGGGGTCGAGGCGCCCAGGCCGCGGGCAGCCTCCACGAATTCGCGTTCCCGTAGGGAGAGCACCTGGCCGCGCACCAGACGCGCGTACAC
The DNA here is from genome assembly GCA_035291605.1 of Anaerolineales bacterium. Taxonomy (GTDB): domain Bacteria; phylum Chloroflexota; class Anaerolineae; order Anaerolineales; family UBA6663; genus DATDRS01. Next base: position 8,227 of record DATDRS010000076.1, read on the forward strand.
TGGCCACGTCACCACCGCGATCGCAATCATCGCGTTATTCAGGCTGGGGCCGAGCGCACCCGCAATGGCCATCGCCAGGATGAGGGCGGGGAACGCCAGGAAGACGTCGGTCACGCGCATGAGCGCCTCGTCCGCCAGGCCGCGCGTGTAGCCGGCGATCAACCCGACGAGCGTTCCAAAGGTTCCGGCGGTGCTGACCACCACCACGCCGACGGTGAGCGAAATGCGCGCGCCGAAAAGGAGCCGGCTCAGCACGTCCCGCCCGAGCTGATCGGTGCCCAACCAATGGGCGGACGAGGGTGGCTGTAACCGTTGTGATAGTTTCTGAGTCAATGGATCCATGGGCGCCAAGGCGCGGGCGAACAGCGCGCTCAGGCCGAAAATCAGAATCAAGGCCAGGCCCGCGACCGTCAACGGACTGCGCAGCAACGCCGGCCTGGCCCGCGGCGGGGAGACCGGCAGCCCGGGCAGCAACTTTGTCTTCACGTTCTCAGCCATGTTGGATGCGCGGATCGAGCCAGTGATAGCCCAAATCCACCAGCAAATTCGCCACCGGATAGATCACGGCGGCGAGCAGCGTCACGCCCATCACGGCGGGAAAATCCAGGCTGATGGCGGAGGCCGTCGCGTAACGGCCCAAGCCGGGCCAGCTGAAGATCGTTTCCGTGAGCACCGCGCCCGAGAGGAGACTGCCAAACGTCACCCCGATAATCGTCAGCGTCGGGATCAGCGCGTTGCGCAGGCCGTGCTTGATGACAGCCGCGTTCAAACGCAGTCCCTTGGCGCGGGCGGTAAGCATGTAATCCTGGCGCATCACCTCCAGCATACTCGAACGCATCATGCGGGCGATGACCGCTGTGGAAAAATAGCCCAATGTGAACGCGGGCAGAATGAGATGTTGCAGACTGCTTTGCAGAGCAGGTATATTGCTGGTCAGCAGGCTGTCCAACACGTACAGCCCGGTAATGGAGAGCGGCGGCTCGATAAACCGATCAATGCGGCCGCCGCCCGGCAGCCAGCCCAGCCGCCCGTAAAAAAAGCCGATGAGGATCAGCCCCAGCCAGAAGATGGGCAGCGAGCCGCCCGTGAGCGAAAACACCCGCACGAAGTGATCAGGCAGGCGATTGCGCGCAATCGCGGACCACGCGCCGGCCGGAATGCCGACCAGCACCGACACGAGCAACGCGGCCAGCGACAGTTCGAGCGTCGCAGGGAAAAAATCGCGCAGGTCGGCGGCGACGGGCCGCCGGGTGCGGATGCTCTTACCGAGATCGCCGCGGAGCAAGCCGTTCACGTAGATGAAATATTGATCCACTACAGGCTTGTCCAGGCCGTATTCGGCGCGGAACGCGGCGATCTGCGCGTCGGTTGCGTGGTCGCCGAGGGCCGCGGCTACCGGATCCGCCGGGACCAGATGCGAGATCGCAAAGGTGATCACGGATACGCCGGCCATCACCGCCACGATGCCGACCAAGCGGCGAAGAAGCAGGGTGAGAAAGTTCATCGGAAAACAGACGGCGCGCCAACCTGTCCTCCGACAGTCCTGACGCGCCGTCACTGCTTCAGGGCGAATGCCTCACGTTACTTGCTGATAGTCCAGAAATCGGCGTAGCCCATCGGGTTCCACGCAAAGCCCTGGACGTTCGACCGCAGCCCGAAGAGCTGCGTCGGCTGGTACAAAATCACGTACGGGCCATTGTGGAGCACATAGTCGGTGATGGCTTCGTAGGCCGCGGCGCGCTCGGTCGGATCGGTGATCAACGCCGCCGCGCGAGCCTGCTCCGCGATCGGGTCGTCCCACGAATTGCGGAAGGCGATCGAGTGCGCATTGATGTCGGTGAACGGCCCCACGTTCGCATCGGGATCGGGGAAGTCCGGCCCCCACAGGATCATGACCAGCTGGCCCTTCTGGGCGCGGTAAGAGCCGAGCAATTCGGCCTGCGCGACCTGCTTGATATCAACCGTGACGCCGATTTGCGCCCAGTCCGATTGCAGCTTGGCGGCCAGGTCGGCCCAGGCGACGCCGCCCGGCCCGGCGCCGGTCGGCACGAGCATTTCGACCGTAAAGCCATTCTCCTGCCCGGCTTCCTTCAACAGGGCTTTGGCTTTCTCAATCTCCTGCTGGAACGGCGTATCGGGGTTGAACCCCAACAGGCCGGCTGGAATAACATTCTGAACTTTCTTGGCATTGCCGGACAGCAGGTCGTTGATGATGCCGTCGTAATCCACGGCGGTGCGCAACGCCTCCCGCACTTTGACGTTGTCGAGCGGCTTGACGGCGACATTCATGCCGACGTAAAAGAGAAGCAGGCTGTTGCCGGTCGTGGTGGCCACCCCTTCCTTACCTTTGACGGCCGCGATTTGCTCCGGGGAGAGGTTCTGCGCGATATCGGCGTCGCCCGTTTCCAACTCGGTCTGCTGGTTGGCTGATTCAGGGACGTGTTTGACCAACACCGCGCTCAACGGGGGTTGGGCGCCGCCGTAGTTCGGGTTGGCCTTCAGGAGGACTTCCACGTCCCTTTGCCAGTGATCGACCGCATAGGGGCCGCTGCCCGCCGAATGGTCGAGCAGCCAACCCGAGCCAAAATCGTCGCCGCTCACGTGCGCTTGCACTTCTTTGGAGTCCACGATGCCGCCCACCGTGAACGTCAAAATCGACAAGAAGGCCTGTGGGCTGGCGGTCTTGGGCATGGTGACGACGACCGTCTTGGGATCGGCGGCTTTGATGCTGTCGGTTTTGATTTGGGCGATGTCGGTGAAGAGGAACGCCGGCGATTTGTTCAGGCTGATCACGCGCTGGAAGGAATAGACCACGTCGTCGGCGGTGAGGGGATTGCCGCTGGCGAATTTAACGTCATCGCGCAGGTGGAACGTCACTTCCCAGTTATCGCCGGCCTCGTTCACCTCCCAGCTCTCGGCGAGGCTGGGCTGGAGGTTGCTGAGATCCGCGCCCACGAACTGCACCAGGTTTTCGTACACGTTGTGCACCACGAGGACGCCGCTGAATTCGTAGGCGACCGCCGGGTCCAGCGTGATCAAGTCGTCAATGTTGGAGTCATAGACGAGCGTCGTCGCGGCGCCGCGGTGACGGGCGCCGCGGTGGCCTGCGGTGCGGGGGTGGCCGTAGCGGCCGGTCCGCATGCCGCCAGGATCACGAGAGCGAGAGCCAAAAAGATCATCCACTTGCTGCGTTGAGACTTGTACATTTTCTCCTCCTCTGGAAAAGTAGACTGCGGAATTTGAAAGATAGTACACTCGGGTCGTGAAAAGAGCGGCGCGGAAGCGAATGAATAGCTGACTATCGCTTCCGCGTCATACAGAGGCAAGTGCGTGCTGGCTTAAACACCTATGCCTGTGCTTTGAGTGCAGGCACATAAACCTGTGACCCGACCCAACCAGGCAAGGCTCCCTGCACACCGACATTATATGGGCGCGAGGCGGGTGTGTCAACGTGATCCGCTTGTCGAAGATCGAGACAGGCCGGTTCCGAAAACATCCAGCCCGCGCCAGTACTGGCGCGGGCTGTTTCATTTGGCGCTGATAATTTGTTTGCGGGAATCGTCGCATAACGCTAAACTACTTCCTGTCCGCTAGGTGACCGCATAGGTAGCGGAGCAGGGGCGGGCTCATTGTTGATCATGGGCCATTCGCTCGCGAGGATTAGCGGCGGATGGCCTTTTTTCGCAATACCGCAAAAGTCACTCGGGGCACTTGAAAAAAGCCCAGTTTCCGCAAACTCCGCAGACTTCAACCCTGATTGGGATGGCATTCGCGTTCCCTACAAAATTTAGGCTCTACGACCTGACCCCGAAGAAATCGCCAGCGTGGAAGAAGCGACGCGCGCGAAGTGACTGCTGAACGTGTCATTCGCGCGTGTTGAAGATGAGGGCGGCCTGAACCCGGCGCGCTGCGCTATCGCTCCGCGCGCAGGTTATGCCGACCGTTAGTCGCAATTTACAGAACATTCCTGCATGAAATTCCAGATCAGCACCAAAGGCCATTACGATTTTGTGGACATCACCGGCAAGGTGGAAGCCCTCGTCGAGAAATCGGGCGTGAGAGACGGCGTCGCGCTTGTGTTTGTGCCGGGGTCAACGGCGGCGGTGACGACGATGGAGTACGAAAGCGGAGTTATTCAAGACTTGATCAACGTGTTCGAGAAGTTAGCGCCGGAGAATGCAGATTACATTCACCATCAACGGTGGGGAGATCGGAACGGCGCGGCGCACATCAAGTCGGCGCTGGTCGGGCCGGATCTGGCTGTGCCGATTGAGGATGGCAGGCTGGTGCTTGGCACGTGGCAGCAGATTGTGCTGATTGATTTTGACGAGAGGCCGAGATCGAGAGAGATCGTCGTCAAGATCATCCCCGGCGGCCCATCGTAACCCCTCAGGAGCCAATTGTGCCTCGCAAACAGTTAACCATCAGCAGTGCGATCACCGGAGCGATTTGGGGAACGGTGATCGGCAGTTGTCTGGGGGCGTTCATGGGCGCGTTAACCGTGACGACGGCGGGCATCCTCGCCGGAGTTGTCACGGGAGCGATATTCGGAGTGATTGCCGGGCTGGTGGTCGGCGCGAGTGTGAACGTCACGGGCAAAACCACCGGTGGGGTGAGCATCGGCGCGTATACGGGGATGGTGGTTGGCAGCATCCTCGGCCTCATCGGCGGCGCGCTCGTCGCAGATGCTGCTCAGAGGTTCGAGATCATCCGGCAAACGATCTTTCTGGACGCCTTCGCCCTGGG
>DATDRS010000077.1:0-3465 GCA_035291605.1 Anaerolineales bacterium
ATTGTGCCGGTGGATGACGTGCGCGAGTGGCTGAGCGGAGGCACGCCGAGAGACGCCCGCGAGGACGCGGGCTAAGAGCCAACAAGCGCGCGCTTCTACGATTTGGGCGAACCGCCGATTGTGCCGGCGGATGACGTGCGCGAGTGGCTGAGCGGAGGCGCGCCGAGAGACGCCCGCGAGGACGCGGGCTGAGAGCCAACAAGGAGCGCCGCCCGTCCCCGGCTGAGTCCTGCTCCCCTCTCCTGAACGCACGCGAAGCGTTTCGCGTTCAGGAGAGGGGCTGGGGTGAGGGCCAGCCAAATATCAAACTATCCCGCTTCCTCTGGTAGTCCAAACTGGTTTTGGTCGAACGCTGAAGCGGATTTCACTTACACACCCGCACACCTACACACTTACACACTCCCACTCATGCCCTTCCTCCTCTTCCTCACCTCCGTCCTCCTCTTCGGCTATCTCACTGGCGTCACCGACAGCGCAAATGTCGTCGCGCCGATTATTTCGTCGCGGGCATTGTCGCCGCGCAGAGCATTAGTGCTGACGGTGATTGCCACGTGCCTCGCGCCGTTTATTTTTGGCCTGGCGGTGGCGCGCACGTTTGGCGCGGGCATCATTCTGCCGGAGAGCGTGACGCTGCCCATCGTCACCGCCGCGACGCTCAGCGCGGTGGCCTGGCGCGGCCTCACCTGGCAGATGGGCCTGCCGTCCAGCTCGTCACATGCGCTGGTGGGCGGACTGGTGGGGGCCGCGCTCGCCGGAGCCGGCTGGCAGGCCGTCCACCCGCAAAGCGTGACAAAAGTGCTGATCGCGCTGTTCTTCTCGCCCATCGCCGGCTTGTTCATGGGGTATCTCGTGACCGTGCTCATTTACTTCCTCGTGCAAAACGCCACGCCCGGCGTCAACCTGCTCTTTCGCGGCGGGCAGGTGCTCACCGGGCTGGCGCTTGCGCTCAGTTGGGGCGCGAACGACGCGCAGAAGACGATTGGCCTGCTGGCGCTCGGGTTGGCCGTCTACCGCGGGGAGCGATTCACCATTCCGGCCTGGGTCACGGCCGTCTCGATGGCGGCGCTGGCGCTCGGGGCGCTCACGGGCGGCTGGCGGCTGATCCGCACGCTCGGGATGAAGTTCTACCGGATTCGCCCGGTGCACGGCCTGGCCGCGCAGGCCGCCGCGGCGGCGGTGATCTTCGGCGCGGCGTTCGTGGGCGGGCCGGTGAGCACGACGCAGGTCGTGAGCACGGCCATCCTCGGGGCAGGCGCGGCCGAGCGGGTCAACAAGGTCCGCTGGGGCGTGGTGAGCGAAATCGTGTGGGCCTGGGTGCTCACGATCCCGGCGACGTCGGTGATGGGCGCGGGGCTGTTCGTCCTGCTGAGGCGATGGTTGTAATGAGGGATTTGGAGATTAGAGATTGGGATTGGGGATTGGGCGGTTTGGGGTAAAATTCAGGCGATGCGCAAGGTCCTGATCGCCGATCCGAATACGCCCTTCGCGACCGTCGTCGGCGAGGCGCTGCACCGCATGGGCGGATACAAGGTGGAGCTGGCGGCCTCCGGCCCCGAGGCGCGCGCAAAATGCGCGTCGCTCAAGCCCGACCTCGCCGTCGTGGACATTGACCTGCCCGAATGCGACGTGGCCGCGCTCATCGGCCAGATGCGCGACGCCATCCCCGGACTGCCGGTCGTGCTCATCCCCTACAGCAAAGATGACGCGCCCGCGGGCCTGGATATTCAGGGCATCCTGACCAAGCCGTTTTTCCTGCCCGACCTGCCGGAGCTGGTGAACGACATCCTCGGCCGGCCGCAATTCAACCGGCCCGAAGTGTATATCCTGCCCGACAGCGACGCCCGCGCGCAGACGCTCATCCATAAGCCCGCGCCGAAGCCGGTCGGCACCAAGCCCCTGCCCCGGCTGGACAGGCCGGTCGTCGTCCATAACGACCAGCGCCCGGTGATCGAGGGGCACGTGGAGGCGTTGAGCCACGCGCTCAGGGACGAGCCGGTGCTGCTGACGCAGGGGAAAAAGGTCATCACCATTTCGCCGCGCCTGAGCCAGACGGCGATTGCCGCGCTGGCCGAGGTCGTCGCCAGGGCATGGCGCACGAACGACAAGGGTGGAGAAGTGCTCCGGTTTGAAGGCGACTCGGACAGCACGCGCTATATGCTGTATTCGCTGGCGGTCGCCGGCGATCTGGTGCTCTCGGTCGCCCTGCGCGTGCGTATTCCTCTGCCCAGCATCCGCCGCCTCGTGCGCGAAGCGGCAGAGGAGTTAGAGTTAGTCGTAATCGGTTGAATATGGCCCCCAAGCGTAAAACCCTCTACCTGATTGACGGCCACGCGCTGGCGTATCGCACCTACTTCGCCCTCACGAGCATGGGCGGCGACCGCGAGGCCTCGCGCTGGATGACGAAGAGCGGCGAGCCGACCGCCGGGACGTACGGCTTCACTTCGGTGCTGATCAAAATCATGGAGCAGGATCAGCCTGATTACCTGGCCGTCAGCTTCGACGTCGGGCGCACCTTCCGCGATGACCTGTACGCGGAATACAAAGGCACGCGCGCGAAGATGCCGGACGAGCTGAGCGTGCAGATTGACCGACTGTACGACGTGGTGCGCGTGTTCAACCTCCCCATCCTCACGGCCGAGGGCTACGAAGCCGACGACGTGCTCGGCACAGTCGCGAAGCGCGCCGCCGCCGAGGTGGAGGTCAAGATCGTCACGGGCGACCGCGACCTCCTGCAGCTCGCCGACAAGCACATCACCATCAACCTTGCCGGGCAAAAGCTCTCCGAGGCGGTGGACTACGGCCCTGAGGAGGTCAAGGCCAAGTACGGCCTGACCCCGAAGCAATACGTTGACTTCAAGGCGCTGGTCGGCGACAAGAGCGACAACATCCCCGGCGTGGCCGGCGTGGGCGAGAAGACGGCGACCGACCTCCTTGAGCAATACGGCTCACTCGACAAGATTTACAAGAACCTCGAAAAAATTCCGGCGCGCTTTAGGGCCAGGCTCGAAGCCGGGAGAGAGGCGGCCTACCTCTCGCAGAAACTCAGCGCCATCGTCACCGACGTGCCGATTGACTTTGATCTCGAGGCCTGCCGGGCTGGTGTGTTCGACCGGGACCGTGTGGCCAGGCTGTTCCAGACGCTGGAATTCAACTCCCTGCTGAAGAGAGTGGACAGGCTTGTCGCCGGAGAGGCGGCGCAGAAGCCAGAAGGCGGGGGGCAGCAGGCGGAGGGCGGAAGCCAATTGGCCTTGTTTGGCGGCGAAACTGCAGGGTCAGGCCTTGTGTCTGCCCCCTCCGCCCCCGCCTCTCAAGGCCTGACGCAGACCATCATCGTCTCCGATGCGGCGGCGCTGGAGGCGCTGGTCAAAACGCTCAACGCGGCCGCTTTCATCACCTTCGACGTGGAAACCACTTCCACCGACCCCATGCGCGCGGAGTTGGTGGGGATTGCGTTGTGCGTCAAAG
>DATDRS010000078.1:0-7438 GCA_035291605.1 Anaerolineales bacterium
GAACGCGACGCGCTCGACGCCCGGTGGGTGTACTACTCCATCAATCGCAAAGCTCTCGACGAACTCAACGAAATCTTCGGTATGTTCTTCGACCCTGCGCGCATCAAGCCGCGCCGCCCGACGTGTGGCCCCCAGGGCGCGCTGGTTCGCGTCGGCGACATAGCAGTATTCGAACGGTGACTTTTTTTGTCCGATTACTTCAATGGAGATTGAATTATCATGTCCCAGCCCGTTCCCCTCTTCGAAGCCACCCTCATGCAGACTCACACGGCGACGGTCGAACTGTTCGACCCGCCGATGTGCTGCCCGACTGGCCTGTGCGGCCCAACCCTCGACCAGACCTTGCTCGACGTGAACGAGATGATCCTGACCCTTAAGGCCGAAGATGTGAGCATTGAGCGTTACCAGATAACGAGCCACCCACAGGCCTTCCTCAACAATCCCGATGTCATGCGCCTCGTGCGCGAAAAACAGATGGCCGCCCTGCCCCTCACCGTCGTGCGCGGGCGAGTGCTCAAAGTCGGCGCGTATCCCACGCTGGCCGAGGTCAGAGCCGCGCTGAATGGAGCCTCCGCATGACCCATTTCATCTTCTTCTCCGGCAAAGGCGGCGTGGGCAAAACGTCAATGGCCTGCGCCACCGCCGTGCGCTACGCCGATGAGGGGAAACGCACCCTCATCGTCACCACAGACCCGGCCTCCAACCTCGCCGACGTATTCGAGCAATCCATTGGCCACCAGATCACGCCCATTGCAGGTGTAGCCAATCTGTGGGCGATGGAGATTGACCCCGACCGCGCGACCGGGGAATACAAAGACCGCGCGCTGGCCCCCATTCGCGCCGCCTTCCCGCCCCCGATCGTCAAGGTGATGGAAGAGCAGATGAGCGGCCCGTGCACCTCGGAAGTGGCCGCCTTCGACCGTTTCACCGACTTCCTCGACGCGCCCGCACAGAATGGCAACGCCTTTGACGTGGTCATATTCGACACCGCTCCCACCGGCCACACTCTGCGCCTGCTGGAATTGCCCGCCGAATGGAGCCAGTCCATTGACGCGGCCAGCGCCGGCAGCGGCCAGACCTGCATCGGCCCGGCGGCGGCCATCCAGGACGCCAAGCGCAAGTACGAGCGCGCGCTGGCGACGATGCGTGACCCGGCGCAGACCACCTTCGTCTTCGTCTTGCATCCCGAAGCCATGGCGATCAAAGAAACTCAGCGGGCCACCGCCGAGTTGGGCAAACTGGGCATTCACACCCACCAACTGATCATCAATGGCATCATCCCGCCGGAAGAAACCATCAACCTGCTCTTCGCGGCGCGGGCGGAGATGCAGGCGCGTTATCTGAAGCAGATCGAAGCCGAACTCCCTCTTCCCGCTCGCCGCATGGTTCTCTTGCCGGGTGAGATCAAAGGCGTGGCCTGCCTGCGCGAGGTTGCGCGCATGTTCTTCGACGGTGTCAACGCATTCGTGACAGATCAACCTGCCTCAGGCTTGCCGGACGTCCGCGTCGAACCGCGCTCCTCCGCGTCCCAGATTCTGCCGCGCGTGATGCCGAACGGCTCTCGGCGCACGCTTTTCTTCGCCGGCAAAGGCGGTGTGGGCAAGACGGTCGCCTCGTGCCTCACGGCCGTTTGGCTGGCGCGACAGGGTTTGCATACGCTGTTGCTGACGACCGACCCGGCGGCACATCTCGGCGATGTGCTGGGCGCGCCGGTCGGGGACGACGTAGCGCCCGTCGAAGGCGTGCCGAATCTGTGGGCGGTCAAGATTGACCCGAAGGCCGCCGCCGAAACGTACAAAGCCCGCATCCTCGACGATGCCCGGCGGCGTGGTCGCCCGCCAGAGGCGATCAAAGTGATGGCCGAGGAACTCGACTCGCCCTGCACCGAAGAGATGGCGGCCTTTGACAAGTTCATTGACTACGCCTCACAGGACGAGTGGCAGGTCATCGTGTTCGACACCGCGCCCACCGGCCACACCCTGCGCCTGCTCGAACTGCCGATAGACTGGAGCAAACAGATTGAGGTGAAAGTCTTCGCCACGGTGGACACAGCCGCCGCCGACGATGTCGCCAAACAGCGCTTCGCGCAGGTGATTGACATGATGCGCGACCCGGCCCGCTGCACGTTTGCGTTTGTGATGTACCCAGAGTCCACGCCAATCCTCGAAGCCTACCGCGCCGCCGAGGAACTCCGCAGCGTGGGCATCGAGCCGGGGCTGGTCGTCGCTAATTTCCTCATCCCGCTGGAACAGGCCACCACGCCGTTTACCCGCGCCCGTCGCGCCATGCAGGAAAAGTACCTGGTTGAGATTGCGCGGCGGTTCCCCGTTCCTATGCTGCGAATCCCGCTTCTGCCGCATGAAGTGAAAGGACTGGAGATGTTGATCGAACTGGGCGAGCGCATCTATGGCAACGGGCAGGCTATGCCCGAACCGTTGACCTTGCAGAGCATGTGAATGGATAAGAAACTCATCGAACGTTATGATCTCGAATTGTTCACCCCGCCGTGCGAGCCGGGCGCGGAGCGCTTCTCCGCCGTCGCCCGGCTCACGATTGACATCTCAGAAGTTCTGCCTTATCTCAACGCGACTCTTCGGGGCGCGGTCTACAACCGCGCGGCCAACGCGCTGACGTGGAAGAAGGGCGGGCACAACATCGCCTTTCACGCTTACCAGATCGCCACGAGCAACGTCGACGATCAGGAGGCGGCGAGGAAAGAGATCGAGGGACTGGTTGCGCTGGTCAACCGGACGTGGGAGCGCCGCGCCGAGATCACGCCCGACCACGAAACGCATCAGCGCCCGACGCCGATGGCGGTGTACAAACTCCTGCCGCAGACGAATTGCAAGCAGTGCGGCGAGCCGACCTGCTTCACGTTCGCGCTCAAACTGGCCGCCTCGCAGAAGCAGATCGCCGATTGCCCGCCGCTGCTTGAGCCGCCGTATGCGGAGAAACTCGCGGCGCTGCAGGCCATCGTCATCGAAGCGCCAGCCATTGGCTCACCGCCCAAAGGAGCGCCGTAGTGAAACGCAAAGTCCTCTTCCTCTGCACTGGAAACTCCTGCCGCTCGCAAGTGGCCGAGGCCGTCGTCAACGCCCGGATGGGCGACGAGTGGGAAGCCGTCAGCGCCGGGACGAAACCGACCGGTTACGTCCACCCCAATGCCCTGCGCGTCCTCCACGAAATCGGCATTGAACACGACGGGCGCTCCAAGCACGCCGACGAATTCCGCACCGTGCCGTTCGATCTCGTGGTGACGGTGTGCGACTCGGCGGCGGAGGAGTGTCCGGTGTGGTTGCCTGTCCCCCGACCACCGGGAGGGGGAGGGCAGGGCAAGCGTGTCCACCTCGGCTTCCCCGATCCGGCCAAGGCCACCGGCACGGACGACGAAGTGATGGCCCTCTTCCGCGCCGTGCGCGATGACATCGCCCAAAAGGTGCCGGACTTGTTGCGTAAGATCACTACTCAAACTACTTGAAGTCACAGGAGACACATACCATGACCACATCTACAGAGGTTGCCATACCAACCACCGGCGTCACCCGGCGACTGTCCACCCTCGACCGCTACCTGACGCTGTGGATATTTCTGGCCATGGCCGTCGGCGTGGGCCTGGGCTACTTGTTCCCCGCCGCCGTGCAGAACCTCAACGAGGCCGTGTCGGTGGGCACGACGAATATCCCCATCGCGATCGGCCTGATCCTGATGATGTACCCGCCGCTGGCGAAGGTGCGCTACGAGGAGCTGGGCGACGTCTTCCGCAACTGGAAGGTGCTGGGCCTATCGCTCCTCCAGAACTGGCTCATCGGCCCGATCCTGATGTTCGCGCTGGCGATCGTCTTTCTGCGCGGCTACCCGGAATACATGACCGGCCTGATCCTGATCGGCCTCGCCCGTTGTATCGCCATGGTCATCGTGTGGAACGAATTGGCCCGGGGCGACACCGAATACGCCGCCGGGCTGGTCGCGTTCAACAGCCTGTTTCAAGTCTTCTTCTACAGCGTGTATGCCTACGTCTTCATCACCGTATTGCCGACGTGGTTCGGCATGTCGGGGAGCCTCGTGAAGATCACGATTGGCGAGATCGCCAAGAGCGTGTTCATCTACCTGGGCATCCCCTTCATCGCCGGATTTCTGACGCGCCTCGCGCTGATCCGGGCCAAAGGCAAGGAGTGGTATCACCGCATCTTCATCCCGCGCATCAGCCCGCTCACGCTGGCGGCCTTGCTCTTCACCATCGTGGTCATGTTCAGCCTGAAGGGCAATCTCATCGTCACCATCCCGCTCGACGTGGTGCGGATTGCCGTCCCGCTTCTGGCGTACTTCGTGCTGATGTTCCTGGTCAGTTTCTTCATGGGCCGGGCCGTCGGCGCGGACTATTCCAAGACGACGACGCTCGCGTTCACTGCGGCCAGCAATAACTTTGAACTGGCCATTGCCGTGGCGGTGGCGGTCTTTGGCCTCAACAGCGGCGCGGCCTTTGCCGCGGTGATTGGGCCATTAATCGAAGTGCCGGTGATGATCGGCCTGGTCAACGTGGCCCTGGCGTTCCAGAAGCGCTACTTTGGGCAGCCGCTGACGGCGGCCTCTCCGCAGATGGTCCCGGCTGCGCCGGATGCCCGCTCGACTGCGGAGGAGACGGCCAGGCAGTAGCCAGGCACAGTGTTCTCAAGCGTCCTTTTCCCGACCGATTTTTCCGCTTACGCCGATGCGGCGCTGGCCTGCCTGCCGGATCTGAAGTCTGCCGGGCTGCGCGAGGTGATCCTGCTCAGCGTGATCCGCAGCAGCGACGTTCCCTTGCCTGAAACCATTAACCGCGAAAGCCTGGAATACTGGCGCTGGAGCCTGGGTGAACGGTTGAACGTCGCCAGAATGGCGTTGGAAGGGAAAGGGCTACGGGTGCTGACCCGGATCGAGTATGGCAACGCGGCGGAGCAAATCGTGCGCGTCGCCGAGGATGAGGGTGTGGAAACAATCGTCCTAGGCGCGCAGGGGGTGACGGCCGCCCAGGAGTTGTTGATTGGCAGCACCGCCTACGAGGTGATCCGCCGCGCCACCGTCCCGGTGCTGATCCAGAAGTTCCACGTCGTCCGCGAGCTGGGACACATCGAATGCCGCCGGGTATGCGCGCAGATGTTCACTCGCGTACTCCACCCCACCGACTTCTCCGATTGCGCGGACGCTGCGTTCCAGATTGCCAAGCGATTGAAGTCGGCGGGCACGGAAGAAGTGATCGTGCTGCACGTGCAGGACGAACGTGCGATGCGACACCGCCCGACGGAACAGATCGCCGAGTTCGACCGGCAGGACGCCGAGCGGCTGGAGGCACTTTGCCGCGCGCTCAGGCTGTATGGGTTGCAGGCCCGCGCCGTGCTCCGTCATGGCATTCCCTTCCGCGAAACGCTAAAGGTCGCGGACGAGGTTGACCCGTGCCTGATCGTCCTCGGCTCGCATGGCCGCAGCGCCGTGCAGGAAATGCTGTCTGGGAGCACCTTTGAAAACGTGGTGCGCCTCAGCCGCCACCCGGTCTTAGTGGTGCAGCGACCACAGGAGAAAATGACACATGAATGATTTTGCGCTCAATGAATTGGAACTCGCGCCGCCCAGCGTGGTGCGGCAGGCCGCGCGTGATTTTGCGGCTGCGCTGGCCGATACGCCGCAGTTCAAGGCGTTTGAAGAGGCCGGCGAGCGGCTGCGCCACGACGAGGCTGCCCAACAGGCGATGGAGGCCTTCCAATCCAAACAGAACTCGCTGCAAGCCTTGCTCATGCTCAACGCCGTCAGCCCCGAAGAGCAGGCCGAATTGGAGCGGTTGCGAAACGCATTCCTGGCCGAGGCCTCGGTCGTCGCCTATTTGCAGGCCGAAGCCGATTTGCGCGCCTTGTGCCAGGCGACGGCTGATGTGCTGTCCCAGGACGTTGGCTTGAATTTTGCCGCCGCCTGCGCCTCAGGCTGCTGCTGAGAGGGCGCTATGAACACCGACAACGTTGCTCTTTCCCCGCAACTGCTGACCGCAACGGAAGCGCTGGCCGTCAACCTCCGCCAATCCGAGCCATTTGTGCTCTACCATCAGGCCCGTGATCTTCTGGAAGCCGACGCGCAGGCCCAGGCGTTGCTCCGGCAACTTTCCGAAGCTCAGGCCGACGTGCGCGCGCGAAGCGGACAAGCGCGCGGCGAGGTCACTCAGCATGACGTGGATCAACTGCGCGCCCTGCAGCGTATGGCACAGGCCAACCGCGTCATCATGGATTACGTCCGCACTCAGCAATTCGCCATTGACTACTGGCGCGAGGTCAATCGAGACGTCAGCGAGTTGCTGGGTGTTGACTTTGCCTCGCTTGCGAGGCGACCGGGGTGCTGCTAGAGCGCCGGAGGTCAGAGATGCCGCTCTACGATTTTCAATGCGAAGACTGCGACGAAATCTTTGAAGTCCGCGCTTCGATCAGAGAGAAAGAGGCCGGGCTGAAACCGGAGTGCCCGAAATGTCATCGCCAGAAGACGCGGCAGGTCATCACTGCCGGACTGGTGATTCGTAGCGGCGATGACGCGAGTCTCTCATTCCCCGCCTGTGGCCCAAATGCCGGCCCAGGGTGTTGCAGCCGATGACCATGCCGATCGTGGTGCACATCATCGGCGCGCCAGTGGCATGCGCCGAAGGCATGAAAGATACATGGCGCGAGGTGGCGGCGTGGGCCGCCGGGAAACTGGCCGCGCGCTTCAGCGGGTCGGTCCGGGTGGACTACTTTGATTTGTTCGATCCGGCGTGCCCACCGCTGCCGCCCGGCGCGCAACTGCCGCTGGTGTTGGTGAATGGCGAAGTCCTCAGCGGCGGCGGCAAGATTTCCGTCCCGGCCATCCGCAGGCGGTTGGAAGCGCTGGGCCTGCGCCCCGATGGTCACTGAAGCCGAAGCCCGCGCCGTGCTGGACACCGTAATCCATCCGTCTTTCGGGATGTCGCTCGTCGCATTGGGGATGGTGCGCGCGGTACGGGTGAGCGCAGATAGTATTGAAATTGATCTGGTGATGAATTGTCCCGGCTGTCCAGCGGCGGAGGCGGCGCTGGCGCTGGCACGGAGAGCGTTGCACGCATTGAACGGCGCAAGCGCGGTGCGATTGACATTGCTCCCGCAAGTCTGGACGCCGCCGTGGGCATACTGATGGCTGGAGGTATCTGGCCTGTTTTCTGCAAGAATATCAAGTCAGGGTCGCCGGGAAACACCGGGCAAACCTCTCGCACCCGGTCACAGACGGTGATGATGTAGTCGAACTTCTGGGCCCGAAATTCATCCAGATGTTTAGAAAGTTGCTGGCGAATATCAATCTTCATTTCACCCATGACTTGGACCGCCATCGGATGGACTTGGGATGGCTCACTCCCCGCGCTGAACACCTCAATCCGTCCTTTATTAGCAAGGGTTGACCTGGCAAGGAACAGGCC
>DATDRS010000079.1:0-2749 GCA_035291605.1 Anaerolineales bacterium
CGCCGAGCGCGCTGGCCTCATGCCGATCAAACTCAACACGGTCGTGATCCGGCAAGTGAACGATGACGAGTTATCAGACATCGCCCGGCTGACGCAACATCATCCCTGGCATGTACGGTTCATCGAATTGATGCCGGTGGGGAATCTCGGCGATTGGGGTGAGACGTTTCCACCGGTCGGCGAGCGCTATTTCTCGATGCAGGAGATGCTGGCGCGCCTCGCGCCGCTGGGGATAGTGCCTGCCGAGGGGCCAATCGGCAACGGCCCGGCGCGCACGTTTCGTATTCCGGGCGCGCTTGGGACGGTCGGTTTCATCTCCCCGCTTGGTGAGCACTTCTGTGCAACCTGCAATCGGTTGCGCCTGACGGCGGATGGACGCTTGTGTCCGTGTTTGCTCATGGAAGACGAAGTTCCGGTGCGAGGCGCGCTGCGACAGCGGATGGATGTTACGCCGCTGATCGAGCAGGCAGTGACACTCAAGCCGCGTGGCCACAACTTACTGATCTCTTATGCCCTTGCGCCGCAAAGCCGGAGGATGTGCCAGATCGGTGGTTGAGGCTGTCTGCTTGCCGCGCTTCCTAACTGGAGTAGCGGGAGCGGATTCGAAGCGCAGGCTTCTGGGTCATCGACCTGTCGGGCCTAAGGCACCCGCGCGGCCCAAAAGGCCAGCCGCGTGTCGGCCTCAATGCCGCGTTTGGCTCCAGCGGGCGTAATCACTGTCGCCCCCGGCCCGACGGCGAAGCGCTCACCCTCTACGTTCACCCAGCCCGTGCCTTCGAGGAAGTGATACATCGCCAGCCCCTCAGGGTGCTGGGGTATCTTCTGGCCCGGCTCCAGTCCAGCCACGATCACCTTGAACTTCTCGTTCTCAACCAGGACCTGCGGCTGAGGGCGTCGGCGGAGAACACGACTTTCTCTGAACCCACAGGTAAACTCCCGCGCCAAGAGCGGCTAATCCTACCAGCAAGCCGCTGAAGTCGCCGACAAACTGGCTGATCAATTCCCACTGGCTGCCGACCACATAACCCAGCCCGACGTAGAGCGCAATCCACGTCACTTCGCCGGCCGCATCGTAGCCGAGAAATCGCCAAAAGGCATAACGACTCCCCCCGGCGATGAGATTGACCGGTATCGCCAGCGGGGTGAGCAAAAACCGGGTCAGATAGATGGCTGTTCCGCCGCGCCGGGCAAAAGTATCCTGCGCCGACCGCCAGGCGGTTGAGCGATTGAAGCGGCGCTGCGCCCAGTCTCCGGCAAAGCGCCCCAGCATGTAGCTGGCGCTGTCGCCGACGATGACTCCCAACAAGCCGAGACCCAACGTGGTCGTCCAATCCATCACCCCCTGACGGATGAAAGCGCCGGTTGCCAGGAGAAATAGCGTGGCCGGCAAAGGCAGACCGAGGCCGGCCAACAGCAGGGCCAGGCCGAGCATCGGCGGGCCATAGGTGATCAGCCCGGTCAGGAAAAAGTCGGTGAGGCTGAGGTCGCTCATGGAGGCGCCTCGGTCACGGGAGGCTGTTCACGCTGATATTTCCGGATGGCCTCTTTGACGGCGTTGAGGATTGCGGCGGGTTGACCAAAGGCATATTCCCGGTTCAACTGGCCCAGGCTTTTGTCACGATTGCCTTCAGCCGGGATGCCGATGTGTTCAAAGAAGTACTCTTCCGGCACTCCATAGGCGGTAGCGATATAGGGGATGGTCATCCAGCCGCGAATGGCTTCAGGGTCGGTGACGCCCGACTGCAAGCCGGTTTGTTGGAGGCGGACAAAGGAGACGACGGCGCGCACCCCGAAAAAGCCGACCAGGATCAGGCCAAGCGCGATTAATCCAATCGTCACAAGGCGCTCGCGTCGCGAACCTGGGGATGAGGACTGAACTGATTGGGTCATATCACCTAACCGCCGGCACGGTACACCAGAAGCGGCTCCCGCGCCCTGGTTCGCTCTCGACTCCGGTCTCGCCGCCCAGCGCCTCCACCCACGTCTTGGCGATGGCGAGGCCCAACCCGGAGCCGCCGCGCGCGCGCTCTCTCGATTTGTCTCCGCGATAAAAGCGATCAAACACAAACGGCAGTTCGTCGGCGGGGATGCCCTCACCTGTGTCGGCGACGGCGATCTGAGTCCATCTCTTTTCTACAGAAGCAGAGACGGTGACGCAGCCGCCGCCCGTCAACGTATCGCCTGCGTGCAGGCCGCGCTCTTGGTAGATGATGACCTCATTGACACCGGCCAGCAACAGCGGCGGCCCCCCGCGCCCCGCTCCCCCCGCGCCGCGCCCACTGCCGCGCGATCCATCGAAATCTGCAAACACTTCGGCCACGCCGTCCCAACTGCCCGTGCGCTCATAGAACGCGGCCAGAGTTTCGAGCAATCCGCTCTGCGCGGCCGCGCCAGCACCCTTATTGGGATTGCCGTGCTGAACTGGCTCGCCCGCAACGCCGAGGCCTCTAAAGCACGCGACGCCATCGTTCTGGCTAACACCATCGGATTTGGACTGGGGGGCATCTTAGACGTGCTGGCCGTGCTCAGTGGTGTACCGGCAGTCGCGTTGGTGTCCGCTGCCATCGATCTGCTTATTGCTGTTGCCTTCTTCTGGGCAGGGCGGATGAATATGTCGGCCAAAGCAACTTAGATAATACGGTTTCCTTGAAAGGCCGGGCATTCGAAGCGGTATTCGAACGTCCCTGTGTCACATGCGCCGAATGCTCGGCTAGATGATCCAGTTTCATTCAAGGCGAAGTGCGGGCTA
>DATDRS010000080.1:0-15780 GCA_035291605.1 Anaerolineales bacterium
ATTGTGCGGATGCTGGGCCACCTTCTCTTTGAACGTCGGCAGGTCGGTGAGCTTGCCCAGCGGCGTGAACATCGAGAGGATCGTGTGCAGCTCGGTCACCTGCGGCACGTGGCTCTGCACGAACATGATCGTCTCCGCCGGTCGGATGCCCGCCGCCAGCCAGTCGAGCGCCATCTCGGCCGTGTTCTGACGCAGGTCTTCGAACTCGTCCAGGGTCGTCAGCGCGTGCAGGTCCACGATGCAGTACACGCACTCGTAATCGTCCTGCAGTGCGACGTAGTTTTTGATCGCGCCCAGGTAATTGCCCAGGTGCTGCCGCCCGGTGGGCCGGGCGCCCGAAAACACACGACCTTTCTTAGCCATAGAAGGGTAATGCTCCTGAAGGGAAGATAGGGGGATTATAGTCGAAATTTTGTGGATGACGACTAATCTTTTGCTTGTTCCTCTAATTCAAACTAAAATCAGTACATCACGAAAGTTCAGGTGGCGCATCAAAACAGAGGTGATTATGAAACTTTTGCTTCGTCGTCTGTCTCTCACGCTCTGGCTGGGCCTGCTCTCGATCCTGGTGGGCGCATCGGCTGCGGCGGCCTTCCCGGAGCCTATCTATCCCTGGCTTTCCCGCCCACAGGGCACGGGCGGCGACACGGAGGCGGCGGAGTATTACACGGCCATCGGCGCTCCCTTGACCTTCTCGGCCTGGAAATCGGCCTACGGCTTTACCGGCGCGAACGACACGCGCGCGTTCTACTACAACGCGGCTGACCTGGGCTTTGGCCGGGACCTGCGCTGCCGGAGGCAGAATAGCGACGTCGCCTGCTACGTGACCAACCACGGCTACGGCCCTGGCGGGCCGCCGGATCAATCGGTGGAGGCCGCGATTGCGGGCCAGAACGCGCTCCCCTTCGTCGCCCTGGTGTACAAGGATGCGCTGAATGGCGGCGTCAACGACGTGCAGTACTTCATCTACGACGTGTCGGGGAACCGCCTGAACAAGGCGGCGCTGGACACCGACGGCGACAAGTACGCGCCCCATCTCTGCCTGCCGTGCCACGGCGGCTATTACGACTCCGTTTCCAACTCCGTGGCAGACGGGAACTTCCTCCCCCTGGACCTGCAGTCGTTCAATTACAGCCAGCGGCCCGGTTACACGCTGACCGACCAGCAGGAGGTGTTCCGCCTGCTCAACGCGATGGTGTACGACACCGACCCCTACTTACAGATCAAGCAGTTGATTGACGGCTGGTACAGCGGCAATGTGAACCAGGCAGGCGCAACGTTCGACGGCGACTATGTGCCGCCCCTTTACGCCGGCGACCCCGGCCTATACGCCAATGTGGTCAAGCCCTACTGCCGCATGTGCCATATCGCCCAGGGCGTGACCACCTTGGAGTCTCCGTCGGATCTGGACTCGGCGCGCCCGGCGGTGTTTTCGGGGTTCTATATGCCGCACGCGGAAATGACCAGCCACAACTTCTGGAACTCCCCGGCCCCGGCTTATCTGGCCAGCAACCGGGGCTGGGCGCTGCGCGTCACCCGCAGGGACGACCCTGCGCCGGATGGCTGCCAGCCGGGCGACTGCTCTTTGCGCGAGGCCGTCATCGCCGCCAACGCCGGCGGGGAGAAAGCCATCATCACCTTTGACGTAAACGGCACATTCTCACTGACCCTCACCGGCTATGATGACGATGCCTCGGGCGGCGACCTGGACCTCACCGGCAGCGTCATCATTCTGGGCAACGGCGCGGACAAGACGATCATCAGCAGCAACGGGGCGGATCGGGTATTTCACATTGTGAGCGGGGCCGAGGCCGTCATTCGGGGCGTGACGATCCAGAACGGCAGCGTGGCCGACCACGGCGGCGGCATCTACAACTTCGGCGGCAGCCTGGTTTTGAACGACAGCGTAGTGAAGTCCAACCAGAGCACGCTGACCGATTTCAGCGGATCGGGGATCGCGACGACCTCTGACGGCGTGACCGAGATCAACAACAGCGCCGTCGGCCCCGGCAACAATTCCACGCCTTCCGGCTGGGGGGGTGGGTTTTTCGTCGGCGGGGCCACCCTCATTCTGAACAACAGCACGGTGAGCGGCAACAGCGCCGAGGAGGGCGGCGGGCTTTACTTGAGCGGCGGCGCGGTCGTGACGATCACGCACAGCACCATCACGCTCAATCAGGGCGCGTCCACAGGAGGCGGCCTCTTGAACAGCGGCGCCACGGTCGTCGTCCGGCGGAGCATCGTCGCGGGGAACAGCGGCGGCGGCTCGAAGGATTGCGCGGGTGGCGCGACCTCGCAGGGCTACAACCTGATCGGGCAGAATGGCAGCGCCAACGGCTGCCCCAAGACCTCCACCGACGTCATCCTCGCCGGGGCGATTGGGACGGCCATCAGCCCGACGCTCCAGGCGCAGGGCAGCCCTGTGCCGTCTCACGCACTGGCACGGAATAGCCCGGCGCTGGATGGGATACCGCTGGGGAGCAGCTGCGCGCCGCCTTCTTACGATCAACGCAACGTGGCCCGGCCGCTGGACGGCGACGGCAACGGTTTACCCGCGTGTGACATCGGGGCCTACGAGGCGGCGGCAGCGCGGCGGCTCTTCCTGCCGCTGATTCGCCGGTGAGGGACCAAGCCCTGCCAGGTTTTCAAAACCTGGCGGGGCTTTTCACTTTCCTAAAATCGCCTCGGCGACTGCGTTCAGTTCCTCGTCCGAATAATAGTGGATGATGATCGTCCCGCCGTTGCGCCCGCGCTTGAGGGTGACTTTGGTCCCCAGCGCCTCGCGCAGTTTGGCCGCCAGCGCGTCGGCCTCGGGGTGGCGGCTCGGTTTGGCGGGGCGCGTGTCTCTTTGGCCGAGGAGCCGCCGCACCATCTCCTCCGTCTGCCGCACGTTCAAGCCTTTGTTGAGCACGGCGCTGAACGCGGCGCTCTGCGCCTGGGCGTTGGGCAGGGCGAGCAAAGCGCGCGCGTGGCCCTCGGTGATTTGCGCCTCGGTCAAGGCTTCGAGGATCTTCGGCGGGAGCTTGAGCAGGCGGAGCGTGTTCGTCACCGTCACACGCTTCTTGCCGACTTTGGCCGCGATGGCCTCGTGCGACAGGCCGAAGTCCTCGGCGAGGTGTCTGTAGGCGAGCGCGGTCTCAAACGGGTCGAGGTCGGCGCGCTGGATGTTCTCGACGAGCGCGAGTTCGAGCAGTTGCTGGTCGCTGGCCTCACGGACGATGGCCGGGATGGTCGGCAGGCCCGCGAGTTTGGCGGCCTCCAGCCGGCGCTCGCCCGCGATGAGCGTGTAGCGCCCGGGGTAGGTTGTCTCCGCCAGGATGACGGGCTGGATCACGCCATGCTCGCGGATGGAGTTGGCGAGTTCTTCCAGTTCGGTCGGATCGAGGCGGGTGCGCGGCTGGCGCGGGTTGCGCCCAATCGCCGACACCGGCGCCTGGATCACGCCCGCGCTGGATTCTGAAACCGGGATGAGGGCGTCGAGGCCGCGCCCGAGGCCGCGCTTGCTAGGCATATTACTGCTTGCTATCTTCCCTTCTGTCCCCCCTCAGCAACTCCTCCGCCAGCGCCTTGTAGGCCAGCGCGCCCGGCGAGTTCGGCGCATAATGCGAAATCGGCACGCCATAGGAGGGCGCTTCGGCCAGCCGGACGCTGCGCGGAATAATAGCCTTAAACACCTTTCCGGGGAAATGCTTCTGGACTTCCCCGACCACCTGCTGGGCCAGGCTCGCCCGCCCGTCGTACATCGTCATCACCAGGCCGCGGATGACGAGGTTGGGGTTGAGCGCCGCGCGCACGCGCGCGATCGTATTGGTCAGCTGGCTCAACCCTTCGAGAGCGAGGTATTCGCACTGGACCGGGATGATGACGCCGCTCCTGGCCGCCACCAGGCCGTTGAGCGTCAGCAGCCCCAGCGAGGGCGGGCAGTCAATGAGGACGTAATCGTAATGGGAGTCGAGCGTCTCCAGCGCCTTCCGCAGCCGGCTCTCCCGCGCCAACAGGTTGACCAGCTCGACTTCCGCGCCCGCGAGGGCCGGGGCCGAGGGCAGGAGCGCCAGCTTGAGCTGGGGACTATGCAGCACGTTCTCGCCGGGCGGGACTTCGTTGACGAGCGACTCGTAGATGCCGCCGACGACTCTGGTTTTGTCCACGCCGAGCGACGAGGTCGCGTTCGCCTGTGGGTCGAGGTCCACCAGCAGCGCGCGCTGGCCCAGCGCCGCGAGGCCGGCGGCGAGGCTGACAGCGGTCGTCGTCTTACCCACCCCGCCCTTTTGATTGGCGAGGGTATAGATGCGCGTCATCCGGCCCTGATCCTACACAGCCCGATTTCTTCCGCCGTCGGCGCGCCGTCGAGGCCGACGCGCGTCACCGACAGCGCGGCGATCTGGTTCGCCAGCCGCGCCGAGGCCCACGGGTCTCCGGTCTCATAGAAATTGACGAAAAACGCGGCGGCGAAGATGTCGCCCGCGCCAGTGGGGTCCACTTCCGTCCGGGGCGCGATGGCAAACTGGCGCGCGCCGTGGCCCTGCGCGAACACGGTGCAGCCGGCCCGGCCTCCGGTGACGACGAGCACGCGGGCGGCTTTGGCCCAATGCTCGGCCATGGCCCAGTCGCCGCCGAGGTCTTCAATGCTCAACACGGTCGCGTTGACGCGCGGCAAGGTTTCCAACGCCTCCGGCCAGCCGCCCTTGCTCACCCGGCCTTCCGTGTCCCATTCGCGCAGCCAGCCCTGCGGGGTCAGGCCGACAAAAGCCCCCGTGAATGAGGCGGCGATAGCCGGGTCAAACTCGCGCGCCAGCGGGGCCAGGTGGATCAGGGGGGCGCGCAGCCAGTTCGCCGGGATGGAAGCGCGGGTCAGAGGCGCGGCGCGCGCGCGGATGAATTGCGTGCGCCCGCCTGGGCCATAGATGTTCTCGAAGGTCGTGCTGGTCTGCGAGTCCACGCGGGCGCAGGCCACCCCGGCGAGCGGGCCAAGGTTCAGGTCGTCGCCGTAAGCGGTGACCAGACCGGGGCGATACCCCATAGCTCGCGCGGTGAGCGCTGCGTAAGCCACCGTGCCTCCGGGGCGATGACCATCCGGCGTCAGGTCCTTGGCGATGTGGCCGATGGCGAGATAGTCAATCATGCGTAATCAGCCGCCAGAAGTCAGCAGCCAGTAGCCAGATATCGGACTACTGATGGCTGACTGCTGATGACTGATCACTGGTGACTGAATTCTCGTCACTTGGGAATAATCGTGACTTTGCGGCGGTCACCCTCGCCCACGCTCTCGGTGCGCACCTGCGGATGATCGCGGAGCTCGAGATGGATGATGCGTCGCTCGCTGGCGGGCATTGGCTCAAGGGACATGGTGCGCCCGCGCTGGACGACCTGCTCGGCCATGCGCTGGGCCAGGTGGCGGAGCTGCTCGGCGCGGCGCTCGCGATAGCCTTCCACGTCCACGACGAGGTTGAAGCCCTCGTTCAAGGTCTTGGAGACGATGAGGCGGGTGATGTATTGCAGGGCAGTGAGCGTCTCACCCTTGCGGCCAATCAGCATGCTCAGGTCGTCGCCGTGCACGTCGAGGACGAGCGGGCGCTCCTGGGTGTCTTCGTCCAGTTCGCCCCACCGCGCCGTGACCTGCGCGCTGATCTTCATCTTGCTCAAAAGCTCGGCGAGCGTGTGCCGGGCGGTGTGCAGGCGGTGGTCTTCGGCGGGGGCAGGGGTCGGTTCATCGGCCATGGCGAAACTCCTGGTGAGAGCAGAACGCCTTATTTCTTCTTCCGGGCTTTGGCCGGCTGCGGTTGGGGCGGGGCGCGTCTGAAGCTGAAGACGTTCTTCCAATCCACCTTGGCGCCGGGGGTGATGACGTACTGGACGATGCCGATGACGTTGGAGATCACCCAGTAGAGCGACAGGCCGGAGGGAAATTGCAGCGACATCCAGCCGATCATGAGGGGCATGTAGATGGCCATGGTCTGCGACATTTGCGCCGCCTGCGCGTCGGCGCTGGGCGGGGTCATCACTTTGGATTGAATCCACGTGCTGAGCACGACCACCACCGGCAGGACGTAGTAGGGGTCCGGCAGGCCCAGGTTCAGCCAGAGGAAATGGTTCTCCAGCGGAATCAGGTTCGTGACGTTCGGCAGGAAGGGGTAAAGGTGCTGAGAGAGGCTGAACAGCTGCACCGGCGAAGCCGCCATCGCCAGGGTTATGGCCTGATACAAGCCGATGAGGATGGGGAACTGGATGATCATGGGCAGGCAGCCGCCAAAGGGATTGACCCCGGCGTGCTGATACAGTTTCATCTGCTCCTGGCTCAATTTCTCTCGATCCTTGGCGTACTTCTCCTGCATTTTCTTCCATTCGTCGCTCTGCTGCAGTTCCGTCATCTTCTTGGAGGACTTCTGCGACTGGGCGTTGAGCGGGTAGGTCAGCACCCGGACGAGGATCGTGAAGACGGTGATGGACAGGGTGAAATTGTTGAACAGCAGCTGATACAGGAACAGCAGGCTGTTCACCATGGGGTCAATGATGAGGATTTTCCAAATGTCAGGCATAGGTCACTTGCTTGGGGCGAAGGCCCATCGGAGAGCGCCGCCAGCGGTATGATAAGCGGCCAGGAGGTTGTCGCCCTGGTAAGGCGCTACCAGGACGAGGTCATTGACGACGACGGGCGTGGTGAGCAGTTGGCCTTTCACATCCTGCGCC
This sequence comes from Anaerolineales bacterium, assembly GCA_035291605.1. GTDB lineage: Bacteria > Chloroflexota > Anaerolineae > Anaerolineales > UBA6663 > DATDRS01. The sequence goes on from DATDRS010000080.1 coordinate 6,688, forward strand.
CAGCGCTGAGCGCCCGAGGCCGCGTCGAGGGCGAAGAGCCTGCCCTGTTCATCGCCGACATAGAGCGTATCCCCCACAACGGCGGGAGAGGCGCGCAGGCGCCCGCCGGGAGACACCGCCCATTTCTGAACGCCCGTCTCGGCCTCCACGGCGAACATCGTCCCTGCCAGGTCGGTCAGGTACACCACGCCGGCCTGCACGACCGGCGTGCTCCACACCCAGTTGTTGGTCGGCATGGACCAGACTTCCTCGCCTGTCGCCGCGTCGAGTGCATAGAGTTTGCTGCCGAACGTGCCGACGTAGAGCTTGCCATCCACGGCCGTAGCCCCGCCCGCCATCGCCGCGCCAAGGCGTTTCTCCCATTTCAAACGGCCGGTCGCGCGGTCCAGCGCGTACACGGAATGGCTGAGCGAGGTCACGTAGACCGCCTCGCCGTCCACGTGCGGCATAGACCAGATGGCGTTATCGGCCTGGAAGGGCGTTGTCCACAGGGCCGCGCCATCCGCAACCTTAACGGCGTGCACCAGGCCATTCGCTAAGCCGAAAAAAGCCACGCCGTCGGTAATGGCGACTCCCCCAATGAGGCGATTGTCGGTGGGGGCAGGGATGCCAAAAAGTCCGGTCGAGTTCGGGCCGGGGGCCGGCGGGCAATTCTGGCGCTTAGCGCCTTTGTCGTCGAACGCCAGACACCAACGCTCCTGGCCGGTGGTAGGGTCTAACCCGAAGAGTGCGCCGCTGTGCGAACCCGCCGGCCCTTCCGAACCGAGGACGATGACTTCGGGGGTGACGGCTGGCTCGGCGAAGAGCAGTCCGATACTGTTATCGGGTTGGATGGGAAAAGCCCAGGCCTCTTTGCCGTCGGCGAGGTTGATGGCGTGCAGTTGTTGATTGAGCACGACAAACGCCAGCTGGTCGTTGGCGGCGAGGCCGGGCCAGCCCGAAGCGGTGGGCGCGCCGCAGGCCGTGAGGCCGAGCGCCAGCGCCAGGCCAAGCAGGATCAAAGTCAGGTATTTGCGAGCCAAATTGCCAATCTCCAATTGTTGATTTCAAATCATGGCACGGGATCATATCCGCCCGGATCGAGCGGATTGCACCGCAGCACGCGCCAGGCCGCCAGCGCCCCGCCTCTGACCACGCCATATTTGCGGATGGCCTCGTAGCCATAGCGCGAGCAGGTCGGGTAGAACCGGCAGGCGCCGGGAGGCAGCAGCCGGGAAAAGGTCAGCTGGTAGAGACGGATGAGGCCCAGCAGGACAGTCCGCGGGAGGTGCGTTGGCCGGAAGTCCGGCTCCCAGACCGGATCGGCCTGACGATGTTCGTGCTCGTGCTCAACCATTGTTCTTCAATACGCTCGCCCGGCGCAGCAGGTTGTCCACGGCCTCCTGCGCCTGGCTCAGTCTGGATTTTGCCAGCGGCGCGCGGGCAATGAGAATCAGGTCCCAGCCCGGCGCGATGTCCTGAATTCTGGCCCGCACGGCCTCGCGCAACAGCCGTCTGGCCCGGTTGCGCGCCACGGCGCTCCCGACCCCTTTGCTCGCGGCAAAACCGCAGCGCGTGTCTGCGCGCCCGTTCTGGTGGGCGATGAGAACAACAAGCGGGTGGGCGTGAGATCGTCCATCGCGCCGCACCCGCTCAAAGTCGGCTGCGCTATGAAGCCGGAGCATGCCAGCCGCCTGCCGGGGCCGGCTACTTCTTCTTGCTGGGTCGGGTCGCCGGGGACTTGGCTGCGTTCCAGTTGATTTTCTTGACGTGCTTGGGCTGCGTGGCGAGATGGACGCGGCCGCGCGCACGGCGCGCTTTGAGCACTTTGCGGCCCCCGGCGGTGGCCATACGGGCCCGGAAACCGTGCACCCGCTGGCGGCGTCGAATTTTCGGTTGATACGTGCGTTTCGGCATGATTTAATCACCTTAAAGAAAATTTCTCACAACCGCGCGATTATACCGCAGGGCGGGTGGATTGGTCAACGATTTCTTTTATCCCGCTTTGACAGCCTCTTCGATCAAGCTCCGCGCGACGGTCTGGGTCCCGGTGTGGGCGTAATAGTTGGTCGTCAGATCGAGGAACGCGCCGACGTAATCCAGCTTGTCGTCGGCGATGTCAATGAACTTCCGCATGCTGCCCAGCACTTTCTGCGGGTTCAGCCCGCGGGCGGCGACGAACTGGTTGAGCCACCCCTGCGCCGCCGAGAAGCCGTTGCCGATGAAGCCGAGCTTGTCCCCGGCGCTGGCCCCCGGGATCAGGCTGCTGATGCGCTGGAACATCTCGTTCCGCTCCAGCTCGCCCGGCGTCAGCCGGCCGATGACGTTTTGTGTGCCGATCAGGAAATCGGGGCCAAGCGGGATCAGGCCGTCCACGCAGATCAGCGCCGCCATGCGCATGATGGACGCGCCCGCATACTGTTTTAACGAGTCCACGAACTGCCCCATGTTTTGTGTGGGCAGGCCGTTGAGCAGGCAGTATGCCGCGCCTTCGGCGATCAGTTTCAGCGCGAGATCAACGGCTTGCGTGGTGTCGGCCTTGGGGGTGACTTTGTTCAGGAATGAGAGGAGCGGGATCATCTCGCCGGCTTTCTGAGCGAGGGCGGCTGCGCCCAGCGCCATGTCCATGACATCCACGGTTTGATACAGCCACAACGCGCGCTGGTAGCCCTGGGCCGGATCGTTGTACAGCCGCAGCGCGTGCTCGCGGATTTTCTGGACCTGGGCCGGGCTGCTCTCGCCCGTGACCGCGCGGATGGTGTTGTCGAACCCGACCAGGTTTTGCCATTCGCCGGGCACGACAAAGTCCAATCCCTTTAGCGCCATCACGGTGACGCTTTCACCGGGAAGCTCATCCACGGCCTGTGGCATTGGTTTTGAGGGGTTCATGGTGTACACTCCTTTCGCTGTGAGAGGTAATATTAATCGGGGGAGTCTTTAGCGGCGAGCCGCGCCGTAAGGATTGTAGTCCCGGCGAATGGCGCTGTCAAAGATAAAGCGCAAGACCCAAAGGGTCTGCCCAGGAGTGAAGCGACATGGCCAAACTACGTTGGGGATTTCTCAGCACTGCGCGCATCAGCCGCGCGCTGATCCCGCCGCTGCGCGTTTCGGAGCGGAACGAGCTGGCCGCCGTCGCCAGCCGTGACCTCCGGCGCGCCGAGGCCTCCGCGCGCGAGAAGGGCATCGCGCGCGCCCACGGCAGTTACGAGGCGCTGCTGGCCGACCCGGAGATTGACGTGATCTACAACCCTCTGCCCAACCGTCTGCACGCCGAGTGGACGATCAAGGCGGCGCAGGCGGGCAAGCACGTGTTGTGCGAGAAGCCGCTCGCGCTGACGGCGGCAGAGGTGGATGCGATGGCGGACGCAGCCAGGCAGGCGCACGTCGTCGCCGCCGAGGCCTTCATGTACCGCCATCACCCCCAGACGCTCAAAGTCAAAGAGCTTGTGGACGGCGGCGCAATTGGCGCGCCCCGGCTGGTGCGCGGCGCGTTCACTTTCACCCTCACACGCGCCTCGGATGTGCGGCTCGACCTGGCGCTCGGCGGCGGGAGCATATGGGACGTGGGCTGCTATCCCATCAGTTATGCGCGCTATATTGTCGGCGCCGAGCCGGTGGAGGCCTTCGGCTGGCAGACGCTGGGACGCACGGGCGTGGACGAAACTTTCACAGGGCAGCTGCGCTTTCCGAATGAGGTCTACGCCCAGTTTGACTCCGGCTTCCGTGCGCCGTTGCGCTCTCACATCGAAATCGTCGGGAGTGAGGGCGTGATCACCGTGCCCCAGCCCTTCAAGCCAGGGCTGAACGAGCAGATCAGCCTGAGGCGCGGCGACGAGACGCAGACGATCACCATCCCCGGCCAGGAGTTGTACCTCGGCGAGGTCGAGGATATGGCCGACGCGATCCTGCACGGCAAGCCGCCCCGCGTGAGCCTCGCCGACAGCCGGGGCAACATCGCGGCGATCGTGGCATTGGTGCAGTCGGCGCGCGAGGGACGGCCGGTTGTCCTCCGCGAATAATGACCTCGGAACAACTCCTCTCAGGCGCCACCCGGGTGCGCGTTCAATTCCTGACCGAAAACGCCCTGCGGGTGACGCACGCGCCCGCGAGCGCGCAGGCCTTCCCGCCCGGCCGCCCCTGGCTCTCGCACGTGTTGCTCCCGACCCCCGGCGTCTCGGCGGAGCAATCCCGGCTGGTCGTGGACATGCCGGATGGCCGCGTCCGCGTGTGTGACCGCGCGGGCAGAGCGATCCTCGCCGAAGCGCGCCCGCCGCAGTTGGGTTTTGCCAAACGCATGCGGTCAGTCAGCCTGGACATACCGGCGACCGAGGTTCGCGCGGACTTTGGCCGGGTCGAGGAGGCGATCAGCCTCGCGCTGAGAACCGAGCCGGGCGAGGGGTTCTACGGTTGGGGCGAGTGGTTCAACGCCTTTCGCCGCGAGCGCGGGCGGCTCAAGCTGAAAATCCGCGACGCGCTCGCGATGCTCCAGCACCGCGAGACGTATTCGGGCATCCCGGTCTTCTTCAGCAGCCGGGGCTATGCCTTCTGGCTGCTCAACAGCCACGAAAGCGAGTGGCGCATCGAGCCGGAGCGCAGGGTGATGGAAATCGAGGCCGCCGGCCCCGGCGCGGATTACATCGTCATCTACGGCCCGGTCTTTCGCGACCTCATCCAGACCTATACCCAACTGACCGGCCGCCCGCCGCTTATCCCGCGCTGGGCCTTCGGGCTGATGGTCACGGGCTACCCTCAGGAGCCGCAATCCGTCGTCCTGGAACGCGCGCAAGAACATCGGAGGCGGAACATCCCCCTCGACGCGATCATCCTCGATTACCACTGGGAGGAGCGTTACCACAACTTCCAGTGGCGCAAATCCCTGATCCCCAATCCCCAATCTCTAATCTCTGATCTCCAATCTCTCGGCGTCCGCCTGGGCCTCATCCTCACCCCCTTCGTCAACCACCGCAACCGCCCTGGCCAGCGCCGGTTTCTCAACGCGCTTGCGAGCAACGTCCCGCGCGGGCTGGCGCAGGACGACGAGCGCGACGTGGAGGGGTACGCGGAGGCGAAAGCCAAAGGCTATTTCGCGCACGACGACGCCAAATGGTGGTTCGGGGCAGGGGGCATGCTGGATTTCACACACCCGGAGGCCGCCGAATGGTGGAATGCGCGGATGCGCCCGCTTTACGAGCAGGGCATTGAATTCTTCAAGAACGACGACGGCGAGTATCTGCCGAAAGATGCGCGCAGCGCGATCGGGATGGACGGGCGCGAGTATCACAACCTTTACGGCTTCTTCTACAGCCGCGCCATGTACGAGGGCATGGCCGCGTTGGATGATCGCCGCCCCTTCATCTACGCGCGGTCCACGTGGGCCGGGTCGCAGCGTTTCCCTGCCATCTTCCTCGGCGACCAGAAGCCGACGTTTGAGCATCTGCAGAGTGCGATGCGCGCCGGGTTGAACATGGGGCTCCTGGGCTTTGCGCACTGGACGGCGGACGTGTTTGGCCTCGACGGCAAGACGACGCCGGAGACGCACGTCCGTTACGCCCAGTGGGCGCTGCTGGCCCCAGTCGCCCGCTACTTCTGGCGCCCGCCGGAGATTGACGACACGCGCCTCCCGTGGTCGCACGGCCCGCAGGCCGAGGCCAACTTCCGCGCCATCGCTGAACTGCGCTACCGGCTGCTCCCGTATTATTACGCCCTGGCGTGGGAGGCGTACCTCACCGGCCTGCCCATCCTGCGCCCGATGCTGCTTGACGCTGCTGCGCAGGACGACCCGCGCTTTGCCGATGTCTTTGACCAGCAGATGCTGGGCGACAAACTGATGCTCGCGCCCGTGGTCGAGCCGGAGGCGACGCAGCGGCGCATCCTGCTGCCCGCCGGGACGTGGCACGATTTCTGGTCAACCGACTCATTCGAGGGCCGCAGAGACGACCCAGCGGGTCATCTCTACGCTGCGCCGCTCGACCGCCTGCCCGTGCTCGTGCGCGGCGGCTCGATCATCCCGATGGGGCCGGTATTGCAACACATCCCCGACGACCATCGCTTCGACCAACTGCAACTGCACATCTGGCCGCCCTACCCGGCAAGCGGCATTTTGTACGACGACGACGGGCGCACCCGCGCCTATCAGAGCGGCGAATACTCGGTCACGCGGTTTATTGCCGAGGGGGACAGTCGCCGCACAGTCGTCCGCGTTGAGCCTGCCGAGGGGAATTTTCCGGGAGGAGTGGGGATTAGAGAATTGGAGATTGTGCTTCACCGCGCTGAGGCCCCGGCGGAGGTGAAGGTGAATGGCGGGGCGGTGGAAGACTGGCGGTACGAGGCGGAGGGCAGGCGGGTGGTGGTGGGGGTGCGGTGTGAGGTGAGGGAGGGGGTAAGGGTGGAGGTGCTGTATAATTGAGAACGGAATTAGAAACAGGCCAGAGTAAAACTGCCATGATGCCGCAGACGGCGCTCAAGTACGATGTCGAAGTCCAAGACGATGGGCGAGTGGAACTCACCGTTCCCTTTCCTCCGGGCGCTCACGTCATCGTCTTTGTGATTGAGGCAGCCGACGATATTTTTGCGGATTTGCTCCTGGCGGCTCAGAGCAGCCTTGATTTCTGGGACAATCCTTTTGACGATGAGGATTGGAACAATGCCTGAGCAAGGCGACATTGTATTGATTCCAATCCCCTTCACCGACTTGTCGTCTCAAAAACGGCGACCAGTCGTCGTCATCTCTAATGATGCTTATAACCGCAAAACCAACGATCTTATCGTCGTCGCAATGACTTCCAATCCGGAGGGGGTAGATTACAGTTTTACCGTCACTTCGTCTGACTTGGAAAAAGGCACTTTGAATCGTCCGGGCAAAGTGCGCGTAGATAGAATCTATACGCTGTCTCAATTTATTGTCGTCAAGACCTTTGGGCGGGTCAACGCTGCAACGCTTGACCGCATTCGTAAGACGTTGCAGGACTTGATTGCCAAGAAAGCGTAGCCGCAAAACAGGCTTGGAATACCGCCGGACTTTCTCAGGGACACGAGAAAGTCCGGCTTTTGTTTCGACCAACTGCCACTGCACATCTGGCCGCGGTACCCGGCGCGCGGCGTCTTGCACGACGACGATGGGCGCACCCGCGCCTATCAGCGCGGAGAATACTCAGTTACACGCTTTTCAGCCGGGCAAGTAGGAGAAAAGATTGTGGTGCGTATCTCTCCTACTGAGGGGGAGTTTGGGTGGAGGCTGGAGGCTAGAGAATTGGAGATTATTCTTCACCGTGCCGGGGACCCGAAGGAGGTGCGAGTGAATGGGGAGGTGGTGAGGGGGTGGTGGTATCAAGCAGAGGGGAGGAGAGTGGTAGTAGAGGGGGTGAGGTGGGAGGAGAGGAAGGAGACGGTAGTAGAATTGCAGACGAGGGCTTGACGACTTCCCGGTCTGCTTGCGCGCCCTGCACGTCCGCTCGTGGAAAAACCTATACCCTGATTGCCAAGCGCCAAATGATGGACTTCATCATCAACTATGATATCAAGTATCGGATGGGGAAGGAAGAGGAAAGGGAGGCGTGAAAACTGTTTCCACATCCGTTCAAGCGAAATTGGAGGAGGGCAGAGAAAATATCGAGCGCGTCATAGTCACCTGCGTCGAACACCTTCAATTGCCCAGCGCCCACAATTTGCAGAAAATAGGAGCGCGACTGGGGAATGTGGTAAACAATTTGTGCTCACCACTCAATTACAGCATTCGAGAGCTCATTGAGGCAGAACTGAGGGGCAAATTGCCGCCCAGAGATTATAAGAGGCTCAAGGGCGATTTTCCCTATAGTCGGACTTCCAAAGCGGACTTCGACCATCTTCCACTTGTTCAGCACACGGCCATTCACCGCCCGGACATCTATCAGCTTTTGGAGTCGGTTCAGCCTTATCACACAGACTACAAGTGGCTTGGGTACCTGATGGGACTCAGCAACCAAGATAAACACGAACTTACTATTGAAGTCGCTGATATAAACCCCAATGACTTCGCGCTTCTCAATAAATTCAACGCTTCCATTTTTGGCAACCGTGTGATGATGAGCTACGAGGGTAGTGAACCCACCATCGCTTCGACGCCATGCTTTGTCAGACCATATCAAGCCTTTGCGACTGAAAACCGGGGCTGGGTGTTGTTTCTGGTTAATTTCGAGGATGAGAGAATTGGCTTGGTCAAGTTTATGGAACTTGCTAATGCGGGTATCCAGAAAATAGTGAGCGACTTTTACCAACTATTGTGAGGATTTCATCATCAGCCATGACTTCAAGTATCGGAAGGGGGAAAGAAGCGGAGTGAACCTGGGGGGTCTGGGAGACATCGTGAGTGCGCTCTGTAGGCTCGCCTGGTTTACGAAAGAAGCGGAGTGAACCTGGGGGGTCTGGGAGACCCCGAAGGTCTGGCTGGGCACGGCGCGATGGGTTTACGAACGAGGAGTTGGATTTCATCCTCAACTATGACATCAAGTACCGGATGGGGAAGGAGGATCGTTCTTGATGGTTGAGCAGACTACTTCTATGTCAAAGGGAGAGGGCCATGGGAGATATCGCAAAGATTCTGAAGGCGGTCCCAACGCAAAGCCGCCGACCTGGCGCGGCATATGGTCGAGCGTAACTGTTGACTGTGTTGCTAGCCGCGATGGGCTTGAGGTGGAATGGGGCCTAAGACAGCTGAGAGGAGGTCAGCGCCATTGTGGCCGCTGCTCGAACAACTCGCTCTCGCTTCTCTGACCGTCGAGGAGAAGGATCAGTTTGTTCAAAACGTTGCGACCCAGCAGCACCTCAGCGCCCTGGTCATCGCCCACCACAATCACTCCTGGAAGAAGCAGCGCGCCAACGTACAGATCTATTTCGTACAAGTGAATTTCACGGGCTTCGCCCAGGAGACTGTGGAGAATGGCGTCTCCCACGTCTATGGCCTCGACCTGCTCAAGATAGCGGCTGGGAATGAGCGTTCCATCCGACCCCGTATCCACTAAGGCAGAAAGCGGCTCGGTCTTAGGCGGCTCACCTGGGGCGGCCAGGCGAATGCCTAAGACCGGGGCTGCCGGAGTATACGCTGTGTCGTAAGGGATGCTCATGCGCGTGACAGGCGGG
>DATDRS010000081.1:0-4953 GCA_035291605.1 Anaerolineales bacterium
TTTACCGCCGTGTTTGAACAAGATGGTGACTGGTGGATTGCATTTGTGGAGGAATTGCCAGGGACCAACACACAGGGCGCGACATTAGAAGAAGCCCGCGAGAACCTCAAGGAGGCAGTTGCGCTGATCCTGGAGGCCAACCGCGAGTTAGCTGAACGAGAAACTGCAGGGCGCAATGTCATTAAAGAGTCCCTCACTGTCTCTACCTTAATGAAGCGGCGCGACTTGACCCGCCATCTCGAAGCCCACGGCTGACGCCTTTTGCGTGAGGGCGCGAAGCACTCCGTTTACTACAACCCTGCTACCAAACGCACTTCGACAGTGCCGCGCCATGTTGAAACTGCGGACAGCCTGGCACGCAAGATATGCAAGGATTTGGGCATACCCCCGCCCTGATCGTTTTGCTTCGCATAGTCTCATTTCTCTTTCCGGCATATCTGCTTGTTCGCTACATATTTCCTTGCTGGCTATACGCAAGCACATGGAGTCCCCATGCCCGGCAAATATTCTGATCACAGGAGAACAACATGACCGTCCGTCGCGCTTTGCTTTATATGCCGGGTGACAGCCGCCCTAAGATCGAGAAGGCCATCACGCTCGGGGTGGACAGCATTTGCATGGACCTCGAAGACGGCGTGGCGCTGAGCCAGAAGCAGATCGCTCGCGAGACGATTGCAGAGGCGCTCGCGACGCTCGACTTTGGACGGAGCGAGGTGCTCGTGCGGATCAACCGCTTCGGGTCAGGGCTGGAGGCGGATGACCTGACGATGACCATCCCCGGCCACCCGGACGCGTTTGTGCTCCCGAAGGTGGAGAGCGCCCACGAGCTGCACTGGTTAGAGGCGCAGATCGCCGAGGCCGAGGAGCTGTGGGGCTGGCATCCCGGCGGCATCGGCATCATCGCCATGCTCGAGACTGCGCGGGGCGTGGTCAATCTGAAAGAAATCTGCGGCGCTTCGCCCCGCCTCCAGGCGTTGATCTTTGGCGCGGAGGATCTGGCCGGGGATATGGGCGCGGTGCGTTCGCCCGAGGCGCAGGAGGTGTTCTACGCCCGTTCGGCCGTAGTGCTGCACGCCGCCGCGTCCGGCTTGCAGGCGATTGACATGGTGTACACTGATTACAACGACGCCGCTGGGTTGGTCCGCGAGTGCCAGCAGGGCGCGCGGATGGGGTACGCGGGCAAGCAGGCCATCCACCCAAACCAGGTCGAGCCGATCCAGGCTGCGTTCACGCCTGGCGATGAGGCCATCGCGCAGGCCCAACGGCTGGTCGAGGCGTATGCCACCCACCAGGCATCAGGGCTGGGGGCCTTCGCGCTGGACGGGAAGATGGTGGACGCGCCCGTGGTGAAGGCGGCGGAGCAGGTGCTGGCGAAGGCGCGAGCGGCGGGGAAGATTTAAAAATCCCAGTTCCCAAAGCCCAAGCTCCAAACTTCAGAAATCCGCTTCATGCCTGGGATTTGGAAGTTGGGATTCGGGATTTGATGATGAGTTGCCAGGTGTCGGTGCGGCGCACATCGAAGAGCGTCCACCACACCCGGAGCCATTCGGAAAATGAGTGCGCCCAGCGCGCGGTTTCGAGACGGTCCTCGAAGCCGCGCTTGAGTCTCTGGGGGGTGGTGCGGAGCGGCGGCCTCTGGGTGCGGCGCATCACGTCAGGCAGAGAGAGGCTTTCGGCGGCGGCGCGGACGTTCGGAGGTGAGGCCGCCGCCAGGGTCGGCAAGGCCTTGGGGGGCAGCGAGACCCCGAAAGCGCGCGAAGCGAGCAGCAGGGCCGCATACGCATAACCGGAGGCGTGCAGCGCCTGGGCGCGGGAGAGAAAGTCCGGCCAATCCGCCTCTGCCCTGCCCAGAAAGACGGAAAGATCCGCCAGCTGCACGAGGGCGGGTGATCCCATGATCAAGTGAAACGTGAGATGCACGCACAGGTGCAGCAAGTTGTCGGCGGGCGAGAGGGCGCGCGCCCGCTGCCCCGCGAGTTCGATTTCCGCGCTCCGCTCCCACATCCCCGGCGTCAGGTCACACTTCAATCCGAACCAGGATTCTTCGAGCGAGCGGTGCGGCTCGATCATGCGGTCGCCCACCCCGGAGAGGTAGGGGTTAGGTGTTGATGGCGTGACGTCCCCGCGTTTGAAGGTGCTGAGGTGTTTGGTGATGCCGGGGCCGAGGTCGGCGGATTTTTCTTTGGACGCGTAGCCGAGGGTGTGGAGGGCCGCGGCGGCGGCGGGCAGGTCTTGAGGACGAAAGAGCAGGTCAATGTCGTTCATCGGGCGCAAGCCCGGCGCAGGATAAACTTTTTCGGCAAGGTATGCGCCCTTGAGGACAATGGGAGCCGAGGGCAACCGGGAGAGTATTTCCCCCAGCTGAGCGCGGAGGGCAGAGTGCCGGTCTTCCTCCGCGCGGCGCGCAAACGCCAGCTTGGCCTGCGCCCTGGGGTCGGGGAGATTCCGTCCCCACGCCTCGAGGCGATGATGCAAAAGCGGCGCGAGACCAAGCGCCAGCGCCGTGACCGCGAGGTCATCCTGATCCAGGTCGCTCAAGCGAGCGAACCAGTCGTCGGGCGCGGCGTCCAGGCGCAGCGCGGCAAGGAGATACTCGACGGCAGACATATTGGCAATTTACGCCACAGAGACCATGCTTTAAACCAAGCCGGGCCGTTCATCGGCCCGGGGTCCCACATCGGAGAGGCGCGCCAGAGGCGAGAGGAAGAACTAATCGTGCTCAAGCTTGCTCGGGTTGTGCTCGCGCGCGCCGACCACCCGAAAGGCAAACGGCGCGTGGTTTCCAGCAGCCGTCGGGGATTAGTGGCTGCTGAAGGTGACTTGCTTGAGGGAAGCGTGCTTCTTCAGAGTGGGCTTGCGATATGTCTTCATAAGCTACTCCTCCTTGGGAGTGGAAGGAAGGCCCGGGCCTTCGTCGGATACCTCTAGCGCGCCTCTCCGAGGCAGGACGCCAGCACCGCGCTTGACCCGGCTAAGATGGCTTACATTGTACACTTTTGGCCGCCGCGCGCAAGATGGTTGTATTGGTGATTATTACTTCGCCACATCCCCGCTCTGCGCCAGCAGGATCGCCAGCAGGATCAACCCGGCTCCCAGCCACTGCGCGGCGATCAGGCTCTCGCCCAGCAGGAAGATCGCCATGATGGCCGTCAGCACCGGCTCCAGCGCGGCGATGAGGCTGGCGACGCTGGCTTGAAGATAGCGCAGGCTCAAGGTGTACAGGCCGAACCCGGCGAGCGAAGGGCCGATGGCGAGGATGACGAGGATGCCCCACCCGCTCCACTGGCGGCCAAGCGTGAAGAGCGTGTCCCCATTTTGCGTCAGCAGCAGCCCGAGGGCGGCGAAGAGAAAGCCGTAGGCCGTCACCGTCCACGCGCTGGCGAAGCGTTTGGAGCTCCAACGGCCCGCCAGGCTGTAGAACGCAAACGCGAAGCCGGTGCCCAAGCCCACGGCGACCCCGACCGGATTGACCTGCCACGTCTCCGGCGCATAGGCCTTCGCCACGAACACACAGCCCGCGAGGCTCAAAACCACGGCGGCGATTTTGCCCGCGGTGAACGGCTCGCCGAGGATGGGCCGGGCGAGCAGGACCGTGAACGCCGGCGAACTGTACGCCAGCACGGTCGCGACCGCCGCGCCGTTGAATTTGACGCTGAACGTCCACAGGCCGTTGAAGATCGCCAGCCCGAAGAACCCGTAGACGAGGAAGAACGGCACGTCGCGCGGCGCGATTTTCAACACCTGCGGCTGTGCGAAGCGCAGGATGAGGAGGAGCGACAGCGCGATGATGAGGTCGCGCCAGAAGGCCAGCGTGAGCGGCTGGAGCGGGTAGTGCTTGAGCAGGTAACTGATGAAGATGCCCGTCGAGGCCCAGAACGTCGTGCCGACGAGGCCGATGAGGATGCCTTTGACTCTCGGACTCATTCAAACATCACGACCCTGCCCGAACTTCGCGATGATGCGCGCGGTGTGCTTGACCCCGGTGACGAAGTTCTCGATCACCAGGTTTTCATTCGGCGCGTGGACCTGCGAGCCAGGGTAGCCCACGCCCGCCGTGACGATGGGCGCTTTGAGCGTGTCGGCGAAAACGAAGTTGGGGCCGGAGCCGCCGACGGTGGGCACGACGAGCATCTCCCTCCCATAGGCCTCCTGCCCGGCTTCGAGCACAAGTCTCACAAAGGGGTGATCCCGGTCGGTGCGCGCGGGCTTCTCGCCGCCGTGGTACGTGATTTCGACGTCGGCAAAGCCCTCGGCGTCCAGATGCTTCCGCAGTTTCGCGGCGATGTCGAGCGGGTCCTGGTCGGGCACGAGGCGGAAATCCACTTTGGCGCTGGCGCGTGCGGGCAGCACCGTCTTCGAGCCGGGGCCTTGATACCCGGCGGTCAGCCCGCAGATGGTGCAGGTGGGGACGAGAACTTCCTCGGCGCGCAGCTCAGGGCCGCCCTTCATCCCTTTGAGGAATCCCTTGAGACCATAGCGGGTGAGCATGTCCTGCGAGTCGTCCGGCAAGGCCGCGATCAGCTCCAGGTCGCGCGGGCTGGGCGGCTTCACCGCGGCGTAGAAGCCGGGGATGCGGATGCGCTCCTGCGCATCCTTGAGCGTGTTGAGCGCCCACACCAGCCGCCACGCCGCGTTGGGGAAGATCGAGCCGCCCAGGCCGGAGTGGGCGTCGAGTGTGCCGGTCTGCACGCTGAGCTCCACGTAGCAAATGCCGCGCAGGCCGAGATATTCCACCGGCGCGCCCTCGTGGTTGACGCCGCCGAACTCCCACACGCACGCGTCGGCCTTGAGTTTTTCGGCGTGCGCGTGGACGAAGGCTTCCAGGTTGGCGCTGCTCGTCTCCTCCTCGCCCTCGATGACGAACTTGATGCGGCACGGATACGCGCCCATCACCGCCTTCACCGCGTCGAGCGCGGAGAGGCGGCACTGGATGTGGCCCTTGTCGTCGCTCAC
>DATDRS010000082.1:0-35078 GCA_035291605.1 Anaerolineales bacterium
CAAAGCCAAAATCGCGTTTGCTCTTCCCCTCCCTCCTTGCCGGGCATCTTTCCACGCCATTTTCTGAAGATCCTTGTCGGAATATCGCCTGTTGTTGGCCAGCATCATCGTAACTATTTCGGGAGCCTCCATCCAGGCCTCGAACACGTAGTAAATCCTGACCGTAGGAAGGCCTGCAGCCCGTACATTATCGGTTTCACTGGGCAAGTCTTCCACAATTATCCCCCGCGGTCTGAAATGATACTGGTCTGAAGTGATCCCGATATGTAGAGCATCCTGAAATTCCTCTGCTAACTCACGCTCCGGGCTGGAATCCAGGATACTTTTGTCCGTTCCATACAGATGCTCCAGGCAAATTTCCTTTACTTTTTCCCAAGACGCTGGCTGTATCTGAATGCGAAAGTCCCTTTCCCGGCGGGATCGTTCGCTGTCGTAATGGAACTGGCCGATCAACCTCTGCAACGCTTGCCGATTGGTAAGCCGAACCGCACCTCCAAAGGGTTTTGCCCTGACTGTTACCTCAGGCCGTCCTTCATTCTCCCGCAAAGTGGCTGTACGCTCAAGCGCCAACATCGTTCGCCCGTCTTCCGGACCGTCGAACAGCACGCTGACAAGCGCAGCCACGCTGACGCGCAGACTCAGTTCCTCCGTCGCGCCCACCCCGATTTCGTGATGATTCGGTTTCATTACGACAATTCTGCTAGAAGGGCTTGGGCTTCCTTCAGATCAGCCGTTGTGAAGCCTTCGGTCAATCTCCCGTAAGCGTCGGTCAGTAATCGTCGGCCCTGTTCCGCTTTGCCTTGCTCCCGCCATAACCGGCTCAAGCTTATGGCCGCTCGCAGCTCCAACATCCTGGCGTGTCGCTCCTGGGCGATCTCCAGGGCTTGCTGGAACCAAGGCTCGGCCTCGGCCAGGTTCTCCGGGGAAAGCGCGAGAAGCAGATCCCCTTTGAGCCGGAAAAGCTCCGACGAGAGCACGTTTCCCGAGCCTTGTCCAACAATCTCCATAGCTTCGTCGAGCAGGGTCACTCCCTCCGCGGGTCTTCCCGCTTGGACACATACCCCGGCCCGGATGAGGAGAAGTAGTGGCCAGAATACGGGTGGGGTTTTCAACTCCTGATATAGGTCTATACCCCGGTTGGCCTGCATCAGACCCTCCTCTGCCCGGCCCATTCCCGCCAGCGCCGCACCGTGCAGGCAGGTGGCCACGGCCGTCCAGATCTGAAACTCATGCTTCTCGGCGATGTCCAACACAGCCTGCGCGCGCCCTTGGACGAGTTCCACCTCCCGCCTCCACAGGTGGAGCAGGCCGGTATGAAACAGGGCATAGGCCATACTGAACGGGTGATTCAGCCTGTTGGCCAGGGCCACAGCGTCGTTGGCCCGTTTGAGAGCGCGATCCGGGAAGCCAAGCATCCACAGGACCAGGGCGGACGTGGTGAAACACACTACCCCCGGGTTAGGGCCAAGCCGGAAACGATGCGAGCGGTGCTGATCGGGGTCGTAATTAGCAATCCCTTTCTCCAGGTGATCCAGGCCCAAGCTTAGATTAGTGAGGAAAGCAAGGTTATATCCCAGCACCAAATGCCCCTCGACTCGCATGCTTGCATCGTCATGGCGCTCAGCCAGGCTCAGGATCTGCTCTCCCATCCGAGCTCCCTTCTCGAATTCACCCCGGTAGATATAAAAGCTGGCCAGTCCTCGCAGAACGGGAAACAGTTGGGGGATCTCTCCCTGCCCCTGACAGAGTTCCAGGGCGCGGGTGTAGGCCTCCTCAACCTCCTGCGTGCAGCCTTTGATGGCCATCAGCGCCCGGGCCAGGCTGGTCTGTAACATGATCTCCTGCTGGGCGCGCTCCGGCGTGGATGGGGTAGAAGCAAGGACTTTAAGCAAATCGGCGGTGAGATCAACCGTAGAGTGGTACCATCCTCGTGCATCATAGAGCAGCCACAGGCAGTCCGTTAATTTGCGGAGCTGCTCGAGATTCCCTTCTGCCACCCAGTAGCGCCAGGCGGTTCGCACGTTCTCAATATCGGCTTCCATCTCCCCTAACGCCGCCTCCCGTCCGTAGCCGGTCAGGCGCTCCCCCTGGCGCTGGGTGAAGCCGGCAAAGTAGGTGGCGTGGGCCCGGCGAGCCGCGGCGCTGAACTCGGGGTCGTCTTTCAGCCGCTCCGCAGCGTATTCCCGGATCGTTTCCAGCATCAGCAACCGGGGCTCTCCAGTGTCCTGATCGACCTGCCGGATCAGGCTTTTGTCCACCAGGGAAGCCAGCCCATCGAGCACGTCCAGCCCCGTCTCATCCAGGCGCTTGATCCCGCTAGCCACCGCTTCGACCGCCTCAATAGTGCAGCTGGGGAACACCGAGAGTAGCGCAAACAACCGCTGTTGCCCCACGTCGAGCAGCTCATAGCTCCAGTCAATGGTATCGCGTAGCGTCTGTTGCCGGACCGGCAGGTCCCGCGCCCCTCCCCGAAGCAGTTTCAACCGGCTCCCCACGCGCTCAAGCAGAGCCTGAGGCGAAAACAGACTAATCCGGGCGGTGGCGAGTTCGATCGCCAGCGGCAGGCCGTCCAACCGTAAGCAGATCTCGGCGACCGCCGCTGCGTTCTCGTTCGTCACCTTAAAGTCAGGCTTCACCGCCTGGGCGCGCTCGACAAACAACTGTATGGCCTCATACTGGGTCAGTTGTTCGATAGACGGCTGTTTGAGATCCGCCTTGGGCAACCCCAACGGGGGGACCGGAAAGACATGCTCGCCGCGCACGCGCAGCGCTTCTCGGCTGGTTGCCAGCAGCTTCAGCGGTGGGCAATCTCGGAGCAGTTCCACCACCTTGGGTGCCGCAGCCGTGACTTGCTCAAAGTTATCGAGGAGCAACAACATCATCTGGGCTTGCAACTGTCCCTTAAGCTCATCGAGCAGCGGTCGATCGCTTGTTTCCCTTAGTCCGACCGTTCGGGCAATGGCGGCGAGGACAGCCTCGGGTTCGCGGATGGGGGCCAGGTCAACAAAGTAAACCCCATCCTCGAAGCGATCGATCAGGTCGGCGGCCGCCTGGAGCGCCAAACGGGTCTTTCCTGTGCCGCCGGGACCGGTCAAGGTAACCAGGCGCACACCCTGCGGGTCTCGCATCAGGAGATCTTTCACAGCCGTCACCTCCGCCTGGCGGCCGATGAATGGCGTAGGCTGAACCGGCAGGTTTTTTCGGCGAAAATCGGAGGCTGGGGCTGACTTGCCCATTGGCGCGATTTCACCCCATTTACTGGCATCGTAAAGCAGACGTACCTCAACCGGGAGGGGAACGCCGAATTGGGCGCAGTACCGTTTTAAGTGAACGGCGCTATAGATCAACCCTGCGAGTCTCGCCTCGGTGGAAAGCGGAGTTTTATTGCAGAAATTCAACCCGGCTGCCACGGCAGCCAGCCAAAACTGTCCCCACAAATCGTCCGAAAGGCTCGGATGGGACTCATGGACCCAACGCTCGAAGGACTTTCTCCCCGCGTTGATAACCGTACACGCCCCTGCCAGTTCGACAGGTACCTCCTTTGGGTTCGGGATGTCTCGGCTTGAAAAGTGGTTGACCAGAGAGACCCATTTCTGGAAAGACGCCCGATCTAATTCGCGGATCAGATATGACATCTCCAGATAGCACTGGTCGTACAGGAGTGGCATCTGGGCTTTATACAATGCAAAGTCAATCAGGAAATACCCTTCCAAATATTCTGAATCCTCTGCAAACCTTGCCAGGATGTTACCGATATTCAAATCGCCGTGTTGAAAGCCTGTGAGCGCATCAATCGGTCTGGTCTCCTTCCACCGTCCGGCATCTAAACCGTAACTCAATGGATTGGGAAAGATTTGCCCCTGGATGAGAAATCCTTCGGTATGCGGGTCAATACGAAATATATCTTTGAGGAAGGATCCAATTTGACCGTCGGGCTTCAGACGGTAACCCAGCCACCTTTCCAACAACTTTTGGGGGTGAAGCGCCTGTTCAAAAGCTGACTCGGCGTTCCACTCTTTCAAGAGATAATCGTTCGTCGCGCCGAAAAGCGCCTCGAGCCTGCTCTGGTGTTCCTGGGAGGCAAGTGTGCGGAAGCGCTGAAGGGATTGGCCAGCAACGGTGTAAAAAAGGGCGATTGCCCCCTCGTGCTCGACTTCGTAAGCCAGCTGCGCCATGTTTTGTCTGGCAAAAACCGTCGGCGCCTGGCTCAAGGCGAGGCGATGTCTTTCGATCTCGGTGGGCTTTGCTCGCTCATTGACCCGATCGAACTTGAGGACGAAATGCTCGACTTGGCGGATGTCCCCGGTGGAGACGCTGACCAGGTACAGGAAAGCACCCGTTCGCCCGCCGCTGAGTGCCTCCAAGGGGGCGACATCGAAGTGGCGCTTTTCCTTAGCCAATTGTAGAAGGCGCTGGTATTCAGGCGGGAGTTTACTGAAATCTGGTGGAGACATGGCAGAAACCAGGCTTCTGTGCCACTCTACCCAATCATCTGATACGCTTGTGGTAGTGCGTGATCTTGACTGGTCGCCGGCTGCAGGCTGGCCAGGATCAGCGGCAAGACTTGCTCGACAAATTCCCGCGCTGGCTCTCTTTGTTCCTGTTGATCCCACTGGACCGCCGCCCCGTAGATCGCCCAACTCATGACCATCGCCGCCTGTTCTGCCGTTGGACGGCGTTGTGTTTCTCGCGACGGCATCTGCGCCAGCCACGCCCGGAGCACCTCATACAATTCGGCCTTAATCTGCTTCTCCATCAACGGCTCCAACTGCCCATGGGGTGGTGGACACTGGCGGCCCATCTCGGCCACAAACTCACAGACCGTCAGGATAAGCCGCGCCAGGTTCTCCGGGTTGAGTGGAGACCCTTCGGGCACCTGACTGCGCAACCGCTGCCTGATCATCTCGCGCACGGTGTACTCCAGCAGCGCATATTTATCTTCGAAGTGGGCATAGAAGGTCACGCGGTTGACCGTCGCCCGCTCGGCGATGCCCTGCACGGTGATGGCCTGAAAGCTCTTCTCCCTCATCAAGTCCATGAGCGCCTGCTGCAGTAACTGGCGGGTGCGCTTGATCCGAGGATCCACTTTCTTCTCTTCGTGTTCCTGTTTGAGCAACATTTTTTAGCCTCTGTCGTCTAGGCGACAAAACTGCGTGCTTGTCGGTTGACGCACGCGGAAATTTGTCATATGTATGATACACCACAACTGTAGCGTTTGCAACAGTCGTTTTCAACACGGGGCAAGCGCAAGGAGGCAAAACATTGTTGCCCAAGACTGAGTTCCGCATTCACCCGGCCACCCGACCGGGGCATGTACATCATACGGTAGCTGACCTAGATCGCCAGGTTGAGTTTTACCAGGAAGTCGTCGGCCTTGCACTTCACTGGCGGGAAGGTGCGACGGCAGGCCTGGGTGTTGGCAACGAAGACCTGTTGCGGCTGACCGAAGTCCGCAGCGCACGAAGATATCGCGGCACGACCGGCCTCTACCACTTTGCCATCCTGCTTCCCGAACGCCGCGAGCTGGCGCGCGCCATCGGTCGCCTGTTCACGTTGCGTTATCCTAATTATCCGACAGATCATATTATGACCAAGACGACCTACCTGGACGACCCGGAAGGCAACAATATCGAGCTTTACACAGAGTCGCCGGAGGATGGAACGATGACGATCGTCAACGGTATCCCTGAGGCTCGGCGTGCTGATGGGAACCTTAGCGATGGGAGAGAACCGCTCGACGTCGAGGCGTTGTTCCGCGAGCTGGCTCCAGATGACCGGCTGGACGAGCCGATGCCGCCAGACACAAAGATGGGCCACTTCCACCTGTATGTAGGGGACCTGGATAAATCCATGCACTTTTATCACGACGTGCTCGGCTTCGACAACATGGGCATGACGCGCTCCTTCCGCATGGGCATGGTCTCCGCGGGCGGTTATCACCATCATATTGGCTTCAACACCTGGGTTGGGGAGGGCGCGCCGCCGCCCCCGCCTGATGCGCTTGGGCTGCGTTACTTTTCGTTCGTCCTGCCGAACAAGACCGAGCTGGAAAGGGTAGTCGAACGAATCCAACAGGCGGGCATCGTCATCGAGCAAACTGAGAACGGCCTCCGGGTGCGTGATCCATCCCAGAACGGCGTTGTGCTGACCCACCGTGCCACGGAGTGATGGAATGAAACTCACTGATGCGCCGAAAACGGGCCGGGTGAAAGTCGGTTGTTAATCAGGAAAAATAGAGAACCAATGACCTGAATGACTGGCGACGTCAATTCACCGAGCAAGTGGGAAGCGGATTACGAGCGTGGGACGGACGGCTGGGATTTAGGGGGGCCGACTCCGGTGTTCAAACGCTTAGCCTCGAGCGACCAATTCCAGGCGGGGCGGATGATCGTACTCGGCGCAGGACGCGGACACGACGCACGTGAGTTCGCCCGGCATGGTTTTCAAGTGACGGCCGTGGATTTCACGCCGTACGCCGTTCACGAGATGCAACGGCTCGCCGAGCCCCACGCACCCGTCGAAATCCTGCAACACGATCTGTTCACCTTACCGCGCGAGTTAAACGACTCGTTCGATTACGTCCTCGAATACACTTGCTTTTGCGCGATTGATCCACAACGCCGCAGCGAATATACCGATCGGGTGACGCACCTGCTGAAACCCAGCGGGATATACATTGACCTCGCCTTCCCGCTCGACGACCACGCAGGCGGACCACCTTTCGCCGTCTCGATGCCCGAAGTACTTACCCTCTTTAGCGCGCGGGGATTTACCCTCCTGCGGCGTGAAACGCCGACCGACTCCGTTCCGCAACGTCGCGGGCTTGAACAACTCCTGATTTTCCGGGCCCCATCCAAGTTATCGCGGCGCCCGCGCCTGACTTAAAGCCATCAAGCCATTTGCGCTTGTGGCTGGGGAAACTCGCGGAGGCGCAGGGTGTACAAATCATGCCGCTGAATCTCCTCGGCGTGTTTGATCAAAGACGCCATATCATCGCTGATACTGAGATAGCGCCCCGACAACGCATCGGCGCATCCGGACGCCAGCCACATGACCAGCTCCGCGCTGCGTTCCGGCGGCACAGCATGACCAGCGGCAACTTCTTGACGTATCCAAGCAGCGGCGCGCCCAGCCGGAGACTCCAACGGCGCATCTATCGCCATCGCCAGCTCCGTCAGTCCAATCGTGGCGATACCGGGATGAATCACAAAGACCGCAACTCCATGCCGCTTTGTTTCAGCCGCCAGGTTCTCTGTGAATTTGATCAGCGCCGCTTTGGAAATGGCGTAGGCGGAGACGGTCGGCCAACGGTGGACACCGGCGTGGCTGGCCACATTGATAATGCGACCCCGGCGGCGCGCAATCATGCCCGGTAGCACGGCGCGCGCGCACAAGAAGCTCCCCCGCACATGAATCTCCATCGTGCGCCACCACTGCTCTGGATCAACCTCCCAGACGGGATTAATCGGACCCCACAGACCAGCGTTATTTACCAACAGGTCTATGGGCCCTAGCTGCTGCCGGACACGCTCCACCACACGCTCCACGACCGCTTGGTCCGTCACGTCGCCAGGCAGAGCGATGGCGCACCCGCCTGCCGCTTCAATCAGGGAGACAGTTTCGGCCAATTGCTCAACAGACCGCGCCGTGACTGCGACCCGCAGCCCCGCGGCGGCTAGCGTCTGGGCAAAGACCCGCCCCAGGCCGCGCCCTGCGCCAGTCACCAGAGCCACCTGGCCCATCAATGATCCAGGTGCAGCAGGGCCATGAGCATGTTTTTGTTTGGTTGTGTTCATCAGGTCAGTCTCCGTCTTGGAAATAGCGTTACTCGTCTGCCGGGAGGAGTTCGGCATCCTCGCCAACCACCTCGCCACTCTCCGCGTAGCTGGCCACGGCGCTCGTCGGGATGACAAACGGCCCGGCCTGCACCTCCACGCTGATGGCATCCAGCGTGAAGCTGGTTGGCAGGGCGTAATCGGTCGTCGCCTGGAGGTAGAGACGCATCGTCCGGCCAAAGGACGGCATCGAGTTATAGATGGCTGAGTACCTAACCCACGCGCACGTGTTGCACGAGCGATTCGAGGCGAACATGTGGCCGGCCATCGTCACCTGGTCCACCGGCTGCCGGCTCAAATAGAGCTTGTCATACGTGCCTGTGCCGGTTTCCTGGGTCACCCCCCGGTAGTGGATGACGACTTTCATGGCGGTGCAGCCTTCCGGGACTGTGATCGTCTGATAGAGGACGTCGTTGGCGTTGTCATAGCCGCCCAGCAGCGCGCTCCAACTGCCGTCATATTTGGCCGCGTGTGTGGTGTTGATGATCTGGTGATGGCTCGACATCTGCGTCCAGTTGGCCGGGCCGGCTTCGAAATTGCCGTTCGTCAGAATGTTGAAGGCCGTCGTCGGGCACGGCTTCATGATCAGCGGCAGGAAGAGGCGCGTCTCCTGGGATGAAGTGGATTGCGGGCCTTGTTCCCTGTCAGCGAGCGCCGGGCCGGCAGGCGGCGCGCCTGACTGAGCGTTAGCCAGGCCAGGCGCGCGCAGATACCCCGCGAGCGACAGGGCGAGCACAAACCAGGCGATGAGCAGAATGCGGCGGTGCATCATTAATTCTCCAGGGTTGAATTGGGGTAACTGCTTCTGGCGCACCCTCACGCAGCCGGCGCCAGCGCGGCAACCACCGGGGGCGCTGTCAACGCGGCCGATTCCTCGGCGGCGGCGATCATGGTCTGGGCCAGCAGGGTGTAGGCCGCGACCCAGGCGTCCTTCGTCCCCGGTGTGAAGGCTTCGCCCAGGCCCTGTTCCAACGTCCAGAGCAACGCCTCGGCCACGGTCTGGTAATGCTCGGGCTTGACGCCATAACCGGCGTGGCGGCGGCCCAACGCCTGCACGGCGGGCGCAAGCGCCTCCAACCGGGTCAGGCCGTTGACGACGAGCGTGAGCGTGGTCATCAGCTTGCGCTTCTGTTCGATCAGGTCGGTGGGGAACATGGGTCGCAGCGCAGGGGCCAGTTCGAACAGCCGCGCATAGAACAGATCGGCGGCCGCGTCGGCGATGGGCGCAACCCGCGCGAAGGATTCCTGCACCAGAGTGATTTGTCGGATGTTCATACAATTTTTCTCCTGATTGGTTTATCGTTCATGATGACGACCTGTTTCCAGACTCGAAGAAACAGGGTCCTTGCTTGCTCTGAGATGTGTCTCCGTCCAACCGCAAAGTGATGAAGTCAGCCAGATCGCTCAGCGACACGAAATACAGGCGTCGTCCTGAGGGCACGTGCTCCACTGAGCCACGCCACTGCCCAAGGGAGGGATGGCCTGGTTCGCGCCACAGGCGCACGATAAAGAGATGATGGGGGCGATCAACAGCCTCGCTCAACGCAGCCTCCGGTGTGCCTCCTGTCTCTCGACCTGGCAGGGTCTGTTCAAGAGGCTGAAATAAAACGGCTCTCACGCTCCGCCTTTATATGTGCTATGCGCGTCGCACGTCATCGCCGAAACCGCTACTACGATCCATCCCATTTGGACGCACGCCAGTGTGCATACCCTATGGTGGGGCAACATCAACGGATCCAATTCGGCAGGAGCGCGGGGCCCAGATAAGCCAGCAATAAAAACATGAACTCGCCGTCAACCAACAGGCCGAAATACAGGCGCCCGCGTGTCTCGTTGCACAGGTAGATGTAGGCCAGGATGTAAGCGGCCAGCGCGCACAGCACGAGGGCGTTCAGTGGCAGCCATTGGACGGCTATGCCCAAGAGAAGGAGTGCCAGCGCGATGCCGTTGAGCGCGTAGCAGAGGCGCTGAGTGCGCCTGATCCCCAGAGCCACGGGTAGCGTGATGATCCTGTGGGCCCGATCACCCTGGATGTCCTTGACGTCAAAGATGACGGTGTTGACGAAGAACTCGATCGCGAAGAAGGCGAACAGCAGCAAGACCGGCAGACTGAGATTGTTGTAGAACGCGCCGGTCAACAGCACAGTGGACCCCCAAGCCACGCCGACCGAAAGATTCTTACCGATGACCACCTTCTTCAGCCCCAGAAATGAGTACAGGAGCCCGACGCACAGCGGAAAGACCGACAAAGCAAGGATCAACGCCCCTTTAGTGAACGCGATCGCGAGAGCTGCACAGTAGACGATCGCGCTGGTCGCCAGGAACCACTTCCCACAGCGATCAAAGAACTGAACGCGAACGGGCACGTTGATACGGTCTTCGTCCTTATCGGTGTATCGGTTCAGCGTGTAGATGAAGAAACCACTCGCAAACGGGATGAACAGGACCTCCCAGGTGAGAGCCAGGCCGAACGTGAGAGCGGTCGCATAGGCGACAATGGCTGCGCCGCAAGCCAGGTAGAGATTGCTATAGAGAAGGAAATCTGTCAGCCTTTCATTGAGCACGCCTTTTTGAGCGATCATGGATTGCCTCCTGAGAATGCGCGTCAGCGTCATAGGTGCCGTCTGTTCACAACGATTGATCCGAATACAGGTGAGAAACAGGGCGGAAACAAAACGGCTCTCACCATTGAGAGCCATAGTAGGAGGCCGGCGTCCAAAAAGCGTCCAAAATTGGACGGGGCGAGGGGGACATTTGGCCCAGGCCCGCTCGCTCACCCCATCCTCCGGCGAAGAGCCGGTGAGCGCGGCCAGAATGCCTGTGGGTTGGTAGCTTATGTTATCGCCGAGGGACGCTGGCGGGCCACTCGCCGCGCTCGTGGGCGGCCAGCATCTCGCGGTTGTAGGGGATTTGCCGGAAAGCGACCTGGGATTCGGGGTCTGGGATGGCTGCGGCTTTGGCTTGCAGGGAGGTGTGGGCCTGGGCGAGCAATTCCGCTGCCCGCGCCTCGTCGCCCAGGGCGCGATAGGCCTGGGCGGCGGCCCACAGCGGGCGCTGTGGTTCCCGGAGGCGTTCGGCGCAGACGTCATATAACGTGAGCATTTCCTCAGCCGCCTGCCGCGCGGCCTCCAGATTCCCGACGCGCAAATAGGCAATGACCAGATCGGACATATTGGTGCAATGCAGATCCGTCTCATTGAGCCTGCGACGGATTTCCAGGCCCGCCTTCATGTGCTCGATGGCCTGATCGAATTCGCCTAGTTCACGCTCGGCGCGCCCCAGGTTGGCGAAGGCGAACGCCTCCGAGGTTGGAACCTTGATCGCCTGCGCCAGCTCCAGGTTGCGCGTGGCCACTTCTTTCGCCAGTGCGTAATCGCCCAGGCCGAAGGCCGCCGCGCTGATATTTAGCGCGCACAGCATCTGCCCGCGCGGCTCTTTCAGAAACTCGAATATCGCCTCGGCCTTGCGGCACAGCTCAATGCCTTCGGCGTGATGGCCGAGCCGAATCGCACTCACACCACTATTGATCAGCACGGCTGCCTGGCCCTGTCGGATGCCGAGCGCCTCGAACAGCGCCTCGGCCTTCGCGAAATAGTCACGACTTTCCTGAACGTGAAAGAGATTCATCGAAGCCGTTCCCAGGTAACTGTACGCGTCGGCCTCGCCCTCGCGGTCGCCGATCGTTTGGCACAGGTCAAGCAACTGCCGGGCAACGTCCAAACCAATCGGGAATTTGTTTTGTTCGTGCGCGGCCACATATGCCGCCTTCAGCGCCCGCGCCTGCAGCGAGAGATCGGCCAACGACTCGGATAAGGCATTCGCCTGCGCCAGAAACGATTGGACCTCGTCCAGGCGCATCTGCCGGGCGGCCACCTCGGCCAGAAGACAAACACATTCCAATTGTCCGTGGGTGTCGTCGAGCGATTGATGGGCGGCCAACGCTTGTTGGGCAACCACGCGGGCGTGGTCGAATTGGCTCAATAGCGCCAGTCCGACGGCCTCGGTCTGCAACGCTTCGGCCTGCCAGCGCCGATCGCCGGAGGCAGCGGCGCGGGCTTTCAGTGCGGCAATCAAGGCTGTCTCCGCTTCACGTTCGCCCAGCGTGCGCTGGAAGATGATCTGGCGCCGCAGGGACTCGCAGATCAGATGCTCGTCGGCCAGCGTGTGGGCCAGCTGATCGAGCTGTTCCAGGTCAGCGCGTTGTTCCTGGCGCAGGCCGCGGCGATGGTAGATGGGTTCGCGCAAGGCGAGGGCGTCAAAGCGAAGGCGCGCGTGCGCGTCAGATGCCAATTCCAGCGTGCGGGAGAGATGGGCCAATGCCTCGTCGTCGGCATACACGGCCAGGCTGCTGCGGGCGGCCCGGAGATAATAGTCGGCGGCGGGGGCGGCGATGCCGCCTCGATCAAAGTGGATTGCCAAATAGCCACAGAGCTCGTCCTGTCGGTCCGGATAAAGCTCTTCCATCACTTGCGCCACGCGGCGGTGACGGCGGGCGCGGCTCGCTTTAGGGGTTTCGGCGTAGATGGCCGCCTGGATGAGATGGTGGGCGAACGTGTAATCAGATCGGCTGCGGCCGCCGGCCTCACGCACGAGTTGACGGTCCAGCAATTCCTCCAGCGCGTCGAGCGTCTGGCTTTCATCCCAGCCGCTGACCTCGCGCACCAACTCCACGTCAAAGGCCGGGCCGACGACGGCGGCCACCTCGGCCAGACTCTGGGCCTGAGGCGTGAGCCGGGCCAGGCGCCCGGCGATAACGGCCTGCACCCCGCCGGGAGGCGCTGGCGTATCGCCGCGAACGGCGGCGGCCGCCACGTGCAGCGGCTGGCCGCCGGGTTCGGCCGTATCTTGCCCTGCCTCAAGCCAATCGCGCATCAGTTCCCCCAAGAAGAAAGGGTTGCCCTCACTCTCGGCGTAGAGGCGGCTGGCAAGCGCCTCCGCCCCCGATCCCAAACCGGAGGCGTGCGCTACAAGTTCGGTGATGGCTGGCGCGGAGAGGCGGCCTAACGTCAAATGGGATACCAGACCTTCCCGCTGTAACCGGCGGCGCAGGTCACGCAAGGGATGCGCCCGCGGCGCTTCTTCCTCTCGATAGGTGATCAGGATGAGAACGGATTGATGCGAGACGCGGCGGGCCAGAAATTCGATCAGGGCCATCGTGGCCAGGCCAGCCCAATGCAAGTCTTCCAAGATGAGCAGCACGGGTCGCGGGTGTGCCAATCCCTCAAGGCACCGCGCGAGCGCCTCAAAGAGGCGTTGGCGCTCACGGTCAGGATCGAGCGGAGGAAGCGCCGGCAGCGCACGCGATTTCTGAGCGAGATGAGAATCTAAATCAGGGATGAGGCGAGCAACGGCGGCGAGCCAAATGGGGTCAAGCTGGAGGGCCGCGAATAAGGGCAGGGCACTGCGAAACGCTTCGGCCACCGCCTGATAAGGCAGAGGCTCGGCAAAGGTGGTGCCCGCGATCAGAGTTCGCGCGCCTTGTGTTTCGGCCAGCCATTTCAATTCGCTGGCCAGGCGCGTTTTACCCACACCCGCTTCACCGCCGAGCAACACCACCCCCCCGCGTCCACGCGCCGCGCGGCTCCACCAGGCGCGGAGCTGTTCCATCTCCGCCTCGCGCCCGACCAATGGCGCCAGCGGTTGGGCCGGCTTGCGTTCCGGCGTTGGCGCGATGGTCATCTCTGGCGTGGCGTCAGAGAGGCGGGTCTGGCGCACAATGGCTTCGTACGTGGCCGCGGTCTCCGGCATGGGGTCCACGGCGAGCTCCTCACGCAGTCGCCGCGCAAAACGCTCGTAATCCTTCAACGCCCCGGCGCGATCACCCGCCTCATAGCGCAGCGCCATTAACTGGCGCATGGCGTCTTCGCGCAGCGGGTCGCGCCCCAGGAGTTGTTGAGCGAAGTGGATGGCCGTGGGATAGTCACGCTGGGCGCGGTGCTGAAGCACCAATGAGGTGAGGGCGGCGAAATACAAGTCGCGTAACCGTTCGCGTTCGTAGAACATCCAATCTTCGTACACCGTTTCGAGCAAGTCGCCCGTATAGAGGCTCACCGCGTCGGACCAGGTCGCCTCCGAGGCGCAGAGCCGCTCGAAGTCCGCCACGTCGAGCCAATGATCGGCGGTCGGGTTCCACTGCATGGTTTCGGTGCTGCTGAGCACCCACGGGCGACCGGAGGGCGCCGGGGGCAGGGCGCGCTGCAACTGGTGCAGATGGCGGCGAAGGTTTGCCTTCGCATCGCTTTCCGAATCATCCGGCCATAAGGTGTAGGCCAGGACCTGGCGCGGGATGGGATCACCTCGATGCAGAAGCAAGTAAGCCCAGAGCGGCACAGTTTTTGGCGGGGCGGCGAATTTCACGGCGACGCCGTCATGCAGCACACGCAAGTTGCCGAATAGGTGGATGCGCAACATAGGGACAACACGTCAAGCCGGCATCGAACTCAGGCAGCGCGCGCGGCGCGGGCGGAGCAGGGTCGTCGTTTTGGGCAAGGCGCGCGCCATCTCGCCTCCCATCGTCACGCGTGCTGCGGAGGCATGCGGAACGGGCGAGGCGAATCTTACTCTTGAGGGGGCCGCGCGTCAAAAGTCTAATCGTGCCGCCGCGCGGGCGAGGTTGGACAAGCCCTGCTTATCGGCTAGAATATCGGCGTGTTGCACGAATCCAGGTATTCCCTCTCTGCCAACGCTGTGGTCGCCGCCGTCGCGCTTTCGTTGTGCCTGACGTGCTCGGCGTCGGCGCTTGCGTCTCAGGTGTGGGCGGCGCGCAACGCGCAGGCCTCTCGCTCGGTCATCGCGTTGTGCGCCTGGGCGCGCGGCAGGCGCGTGGGGCTATGGTGGAATGCGAGCATCGCGCCCTCGCGCGCCTTTTCCAACGCCTATCGCTACAATGCGGTCTGCGTCGCCGTCCCCTGGACCTCGACGCTTCCGGAGCGCGGCCGGCCGGCGATTGGCTTCCAGCCGTAAGGTTTGGAGGCGGCATGGAAACCTCAGACCGCTGGAAAAGACCAGGCTACCTTTGGGCGGCGACGGTGCTGACGCTGGCGGGTTGGATGTGCCTGATGAGCCTCGGGCTGGCGTCGGGCGTGTCGTCACGAGCGGCGCGCGCGCATCTGCCTCCCGGTTTCATCGTCCAGGCCTGCCGCCAGATGCGTGTGGGCTGGTCCCCGCAATTGGCGATCTGGTGGGTCTCGCCCGATGTGCCTCAACCGTTTTCATTTTCCCGCGGCGCGGTGTGCCGCCTCGTCCCCTGGCTGCCGGTCCTGCCGCCGTCCGGGATGGTGACGTTCCCGCCCTGAGTCCTAAAAGCCCGGTTTCTCCCTCCGGGAAACCGGGTTTCTTCCGGATGACGCCCGATGAAGCGTAGTGAACCAACTGACCGGCCGGCCCGGCGCCGCCGGGCCGGATATGTCGTCATCGCCATGCTGCTCATTCTGGTGTTATGCGGGGGCAGTTGCGGGCTGCTCTGGGCGGCGCAGACCTGGCTGCCCGCGGCGGGCCTGTCCTTCGGCTATCAGGTGGCAGCGTGCGCGGGTGTTAACACAGCGGGGCGCTTTCAAGTGGGTTTCGCGTGGATAGCACCCTTCATGAGTTCGCTGCCCGACGCGGTGTTCTTCTGGCCGGCGCGGGTGTGCGGCAACCTCCCCTGGCTCCCGTTCCTCCCAGCGCGCGGCGGCTTCGTGTTCCCGCCGTGAGTTTGAAGGTGGGGTTGCCCTGGATGCGCGAGGATGCTAAACTCTGAATACCGTTTGGAACAATCAGGAGAGGTAGCAATGCCCAACACCTACGCCGGTAAGATACTCAAAGTTGACCTGACCGCACGCCAGACCTCCATCCGCCCGGTCGCCGACCCCGAAGTGCAGGCCTTCCTCATGGGCTCGGGGCTGGCCGCGAAGATTTACTACGAAGAATATGCGGCCCTGCTCGATCCCTCCATTGACCCGCTCGACCCGCGCAACCCGCTC
Organism: Anaerolineales bacterium; assembly: GCA_035291605.1. Taxonomy (GTDB): domain Bacteria; phylum Chloroflexota; class Anaerolineae; order Anaerolineales; family UBA6663; genus DATDRS01. The sequence goes on from DATDRS010000082.1 coordinate 15,797, forward strand.
ATCATCGTGAACGGCCTGCTCTCGGGCACCTTTGCCCCCACGGGGTGCCGCTCCTCGTGGTGTGGGCGCTCGCCCCTCACCGGGATCTGGAATGAGGCCAACCTCGGCGGCCATTGGGGCGCGGAACTGCGTTTCGCCGGGTGGGACGGGATCATCCTCACCGGGAGGTGCGACCGGCCCACGTATCTCTGGCTCAACGGCGATCAGCTCGAATTCCGCGACGCCTCTCACGTCTGGGGCAAGGATCAATTTGAGACGCACGACATGCTGCGGGTTGAGACCGACGAGAAAGCGCAATGCGCCTCCATCGGGTTGGGGGGCGAGAACCGGGTGAAGATCGCGGGCATCGCCACGGGAGGACACTCCCACACGCGCATGGCTGCGCGCGGCGGGATGGGTGCGCTCCTCGGCTCCAAGAACGTCAAGGCCATCGTCGTGCGGGGCAGGGCAAAGCCTCAATACGCCGACCCCAAGGGTTTCCACGCGACGGTCAAAGAATCAAATCATTACATCATGGCGCACGGCGCGGCGGAGGCGCTGCATCTCGTCGGCACGGCCGGCGGTCACCCGACGACCGATAAATTCGGCGACAACGCGATCCTCAACTGGCGCGGCGGCAACTGGTTCGAGGGAACGGTCAAGACCTCGGGCAAGGCCATCGCCGAGACCATCTTCACCAAGCACACCTTCTGCCACGCCTGCCCCATCGGGTGCGGCAAGGCGGTGGAAGTGAAGGAGGGGCCGTACCAAGGCGTGTGGGGCGAGGGGCCGGAATACGAAACGCTCTGCGGCTTCGGCTCCAACTTGCAGTGCGACGACCTGAACGCGATCACGGCGATGAACGACCTGTGCAATCGCTACACGCTCGACACGATCTCGACGACGAGCGTGTTGGCCTTTGCGTTTGAGTGTTACGAGAAGGGGCTGATCGCCCAGGACGATACCGGCGGCGTCGAACTCAAGTGGGGAGACGCGGCAGCCCTCCTCGCGATGATCCACCAGATCGCGAAGCGCGAGCACATCGGCGACCTGCTAGCCGAGGGCGTGCGCGCCGCCGCACAGAAGATCGGGCGCGGCTCCGAGAAGTTCGCGATGCACGTCAAAGGACTGGAGATGCCTTACCACGACCCGCGCGGGTTCGTGAGCATGGCGGCGAACTACGCGACGGCCGCGCGCGGCGCGTGCCACCTCGAAGCGCTCACCTACTGGCGCGGGGTGGGCATCGAGTGGCCCGGCTGGCAGGAAGGCGAGCCGCAGGTGTGGGTCGAGAAGAAGCGCTTCGATTCGGCCCTCGGCGCGCAGACGGCCATCGCGTTCCAGGACTTCATGAGCGTCTACAACCCCGGCGGGTTGTGCAAGTTCATCACCAAAGGCTCGTTCACTCCGCAGCAGACCGCCGAGTTGTTCAACAAGGCGATGGGCTGGAACTGGTCTGGGCAGGACCTGCTCGACGCAGGCGCGCGTATCTTCAATTACAAGCGGCTGATCAACGTGAAGCTCGGCGTGACGGCGAAGGACGACGCGCTGCCCTACCGCCTCGAGCACGAGGCCCGGCCCACCGGTTCCGCCGCCGGCGTCCTGCCCGACATGCGGGTGATGATGCCGGAGTATTACCGCCTCCGCAAGTGGGACGCGAATGGCGTCCCCACGCCGGAAGCGCTGCTGCCACGGGAGGCCGTCGCCGTCTGACCCCGGCGCACTGGCATGACCACCTCAACCGCCCCGTATTCGGAGCCTGATTGACATGGCCGTTGCTCAAGCACTGGAACTTGAGATTGCTGAGAAGCCTGAAAACCAGCGCTGGCGTTTAGCCCTGCGCCGCGCCCTGGCCTTCCTCGCCGTCCTGCTGGTCTTGTGCGCGCTGTGGGAGGGCTACAAGGCGCTCGGCGCTGCCACCCAGGACAAAGTTCCTTTCACATCCCTCTCGCTGCCGGTGCGCGCGGATGACAAATCCATGCCGCACCTGTGGAGCATCGTCGGCGCGCTGTTCAAACCGGTTCAGCGCGGGAAAGAAGAGATTCTGCTGGTGTTCCTCCTGCGGGCGGCGCTGTTCACCTGGCGTGAGGCCGCGGTGGGATTCGTGATCGGCAGTCTGATCGGCTTTGCGCTGGGCGTGGTGTTCGTTCACTCCGCTCTGCTTGAGCGCGGTCTGATGCCCTACGTGGTCGCCTCGCAGACCGTGCCCCTGTTGGCCATCGCGCCAATGGTCGTCATCTGGGGCAGCCGCCTCAACTGGCCGGCATGGATTGCCGTAACGATCATCTCCGCTTATCTGACCTTTTTCCCCGTGACGATCAACACCCTGCGCGGCCTCAATTCGCCCGAGCCGACAGCGCGGGAACTCATGCGGTCCTATGCGGCCTCTAACTGGCAAGTGTTGTGGAAGCTGCGCGTCCCGGCGGCGCTGCCGTACATTTTTACCGCGCTCAAGATTTCGGCCACCACCAGTGTCATCGGCGCCATCATCGGCGAGCTGCCCTCGGGGATTGGCGACGGGTTGGGGCGCGCGCTGCTCACCTTTAGCTACTATTACATCACCGGCCCGGAAAAACTCTACGCGGCCATCATCGTCGCCGCTCTGCTCGGCATTGTATTTACCTTTGTCATTATTCAGGCCGAACGCCTGACGGTGCCGGCCCAACGGCGATTGGCCGAGTGAGGGGTGAACAGGAGTTGACGCTTGGACAACCAACTGCCCGTCGTTTCCATCCGTGACGTGACGAAAGTTTACAACGCGGGAGGCGGAGATCGGGTCAAGGCGCTGGACACGATCACCCTCGACATCTACCCCGGCGAGTTCGTGTCGCTGCTCGGCCCTTCCGGGTGTGGCAAGAGCACTCTGTTGCGGCTCATCGGCGACTTGATCGCGCCCTCGACCGGGACCGTGCTGGTTAACGGCAAGAGCGCGCATCAGGCGCGCTTGGGCCGCGAGTATGGGATGGTCTTCCAGCAAGCCACCCTGTACGATTGGCGGACAGTCGGCAAGAACGTGCAGCTGCCGCTGGAGGTGATGAATTATCCGCGCGGGCAGCGGGAGGCGCGCACGCAGAAGATGCTCCGGCTGGTGCAGCTGGAAGAGTTCGACCGCCACTACCCGTGGCAACTCTCCGGCGGCATGCAGCAGCGCGTGGCCATTGCGCGCGCGCTGGCTATCGAACCGGCGTTGCTGCTGATGGACGAGCCGTTTGGCGCGCTGGACGAGATGACGCGCGAGCGGATGCAGATGGAACTGCTCAGCATCTGGAGCCAGACCAAGACCACGGTGGTGTTCGTCACCCACAGCATCCCGGAAGCGGTGTTCCTCTCCAGCCGCGTCGTCGTCATGTCGGCGCGCCCCGGGCGCATCACCGGCATTATTGACATTGACCTGCCGCGTCCGCGCGTGTTTGAGACGCGGGAGAACTCTCGTTTCTTCGAAAAGCTGACGGAAGTGCGCGAGCGCCTCCGCCACGACGAAGTCAAAGTCGCTTCCTCATGAGCCAGGCCGCCGATCTCGTTCCCACCGTCGAAGCGGAACTCCTGCCCGAGACCCGGCGCCCGTCGCAGTTGGGCGAGCGCCTGCGCCGCTACGTGCCCGCCCTCGGGCTGTTTGCGCTGGCACTCGTGGTCTGGGAGATGGTCGTCACCGCGTTTCAGATCGAGAGCTTCCTGCTCCCCAAACCCAGCGTGATTGGGGCGGTGTTCGTGCGTGAATTCCCGGTGATCTTCCCGGCTGGACTGTTTACCATGCGCGAGGCCATGGGCGGTTTTGTCATGGGCTGCACGCTGGGAGGGGTGGTGGCGCTGTCCACCGCGCGCTGGACAGTGGTCCGGGACGGGGCGCTGCCCTTCGCCATTGCGGTGAACTCAACCCCCATCATCGCCCTCGCGCCGATCATGAACCAGTGGTTCGGCATCACCAACCCGTTGTCCAAGATGAGCATCGTCGCCGTGATCGTCTTCTTTCCGGTGATGATCAACATGGTGCGCGGGCTGACGCAGGTGAGCGCGGGCGCGCTCGAACTGATGCGTTCCTACGCCGCCAGCGAGTTTGCGATCCTCTCTCAACTCCGGATTCCGAATGCCCTGCCGTTTGTGTTCAGCGCCCTCAAGGTTGCCAGCACGCTCAGCGTCATTGGCGCGGTAGTCAGCGAGTATTTTGGTGGAACGCGCGAGGCGCTGGGGGTGTACATCTCGCAGCAGGCGGCGCTCTTCCACTTCGCCGAAGCGTGGGCGGCCATCATCGTCGCCTGCGCGATGGGGATCACCTTTTACGCGCTCATCTTGCTGGTCGAGCGGCTGCTTATGCCGTGGCACGTCTCGCTGCGCGCCACGGAAGGTTGATATATCTGACGGTCCAAAGGAGGTGATACTCAACCCCCGATTCATTTGCGTCCGGTGCAACGACTCCCTGTTTCAAACCAAACCAGAGATTCTCTCAGGAGGAGAAACACGATGAAGCCCAAAGTGAATGTAAGGATGCGGTTGGCCGCCTGGTTGACCCTCGCCACCCTCATTGTCACGGCCTGCACCACGCCCGCGGCGACAACGCAGGCCCCGGTAACCGAAGCGCCGCAGGAAATGGTGAAGGTCACGCTCCAGCTACAGTGGTTCGCGCAGTCGCAGTTCGCCGGTTACTTTGCCGCGCTGGACAAGGGCTATTACAAGGATGAAGGCTTGGATGTGACCATCAAGGAAGGTGCGGTGGAGATCGTGCCCCAGCAGGTGCTGGCCTCCGGCCAGGCCGATTTTGCGCTCGCTTGGGTGCCCAAAGCGCTGGTCACTCGCCAAGAGGGCGCGAAGATCGTCAACATCGCGCAGGTCTTCCAGCGCAGTGGCACGCTCGAAGTGTCGTGGAAAGATTCGGGCATCACCAAGCCCGAGGACTGGAAGGGCAAGAAGGTCGGCACCTGGGGCTTCGGGAATGAATTTGAGGTGCTGGCCGCCATCAACAAAGTCGGCCTGGACAAGGACAAGGACCTGACACTCGTCCAGCAGCCCTTCGACATGTCGCTGCTGCTCAACCGTGAGGTAGATGCAGCGGAAGCCATGACCTACAACGAGTACGCGCAGGTGCTGGAAACAAAGAACCCGGCCACCGGCGAACTTTACAAGCCGGAAGACCTGACGGTGATTGACTTCAACAAGGTCGGCACCGCCATGCTTCAGGACGCAGTCTGGGCGCGCGAAGACTGGCTGGCTGATCCCAAGAACCAGGACGTCGCCGTGCGCTTCCTGCGCGCCTCCTACAAGGGCTGGGTCTTCTGCCGGGACAACTTTGACGAGTGCGTGCAGATCGTGCTCAATCACGGCCCGCAGCTCGGCAAGGGGCACATGACCTGGCAGCTCAACGAGATCAACAAGCTCATCTGGCCTTCCCCGGCGGGTATCGGCGTGATGGACAAGGCGCTGTGGGATCAGACGATCCAGGTTGCCACCTCGCAGAAGATTCTCAACGCCGCGCCAGATGCGGGCGCGTACCGCGACGACCTGGCCAAGCAGGCGGCCGACGCCATGAAAGCGGCGGGCCTGGACGTGACGGGCAGCGGCTACACGCCCAAGCAAGTGCAGGTCACCGAGGGCGGAAACTAGACGTTAGAGATTAGGGATTGGGGATTGGAGATGCAAGTCTCTAATCTCCAATCTCTCTTAGGAGAACCACTATGGCTCGTATCGTGCGCGGCGCGCTTCTGCAGGCGACCTGGACGGGCGACAAGCAGTCTATGATCGACAAGCACGTGGCCTACGTCGAACAGGCCGCCCAAAAAGGCGCGCAGATCATGTGCTTCCAGGAATTATTCTACGGCCCCTATTTTTGCCAGATTCAAGACCCCCAATACTACGGCCTCACCGAGCCGATGCCCAACGGCTCGACCGTCAGGCTCATGCAGGAACAGGCTAAAAAGCACAAGATGGTGTTGATCGTCCCGATGTACGAGGAAGACAACACCGGCGTGTACTACAACACTGCCGCAGTGATTGACGCCGATGGGACTTACCTCGGCAAGTACCGCAAGACGCACATCCCGCACGTCAACGGCTTCTGGGAGAAGTTCTACTTCAAGCCGGGCAACCTGGGATATCCGGTGTTCAACACGGCCATCGGCAAGGTGGGCGTGTACATTTGCTACGACCGGCACTTCCCCGAAGGGCCGCGCATGTTGGGCCTGCACGGCGCAGAGATCATCTTCATCCCCAGCGCCACCTCGCGCGGCCTCTCCATGCACCTCTGGGAGATCGAGCAGCGCGCGCACGCCATCTTCAACGGCGTGTTCGTCGGCACGATCAACCGCGTGGGGCAGGAGGCCGACTTCGGCCCCAACGATTACTACGGTGCGTCTTATTTCTGCGACCCCCGCGGCCAGTACGTGCCGGACCTCACCTCGGGCGAGGGCAGGGCCAGCGACACGCAAGAGCAGCTCGTCGTGTGCGACCTCGATTTCGACAAAGTCCGCGAGGTGCGCAATACCTGGCAGTTTTACCGCGACCGCCGGCCGGAGATGTACGGAGACATCGCCAACCCGATGGCGTCCTAACCAGTCATCCGTGATCCGTCATTGGTGATCAGCGATCACCAATGACGGATGACTGTTTACCGCTCACTGACCATGAAACCCGCCTCCTTCGATTACACCGCCCCGGCCTCGCTCGACGAGGCGCTGGCCCTCAAGGCGCAGCACGGCGACGAGGCCAAATTCCTTGCGGGCGGGCAGAGCCTCATCCCGGCGATGAACTTCCGGCTGGTGCAGGCCGCCGTGCTGGTGGATGTCAATGGGCTGCGCGGCCTCGACTACATCCGCCTCGAAGGCAGTGAGTTGCGTTTGGGGGCGATGACGCGCCAGCGCCGCCTGGAACGCGACGCCCTCGTCGCCCGGCACTCCCCCCTCCTGCACGAGGCGATGCCGTGGGTGGCGCACCCCCAGATTCGAAACCGGGGGACGCTCGGGGGCAGCCTCGCTCACGCGGACCCGGCCGCCGAGCTACCCGTCGTCGCCGCCGCACTCGGCGCGCGGCTCCGCGCCCAGTCCCTGCGCGGCGACCGCTGGATTAGCGCAGACGATTTCTTCCGCGGCCTTTTCACCACCGACCTCGCCTCCGATGAAATGCTGGTCGAAGTCGCGCTGCCCCCCTTGCCGCCGCGCACCGGGACCGCCTTCACCGAGTTCGCCCGGCGGCGCGGCGATTATGCGCTGATGGGCGTCGCGGCCGTCGTCACGCTGGATGAAAATGACGTTTGCCAGCGGGCGCAGCTCGTCTACCTCAACGCCGGCGAGGGGGCAGTCACCGCCCGGCAGGCGGCGGCCCTCCTGCAGGGGCAGGCGCCATCGGCCTCGGTCATCGAGGCGGCGGCTGCAACGGCGGCCGATAACGAGATCAACCCCATGGGTAACGTGCACGCCTCGCCCGAATATCAACGCCACCTGGCCCGCGTGTTGACCAGGCGCGCCCTGCGCCAGGCCTTTGAGCGCGCCCGCACTTCCACGCCTCCGAGTTGAGTATGAGCGAACTGCATGCCATCACAGTGACCGTCAACGGGACTGCCTACGAGCGCCGGGTTGAGCCGCGGCTTCTGCTGAGCGATTTTCTGCGGCACGAACTGGGATTGACCGGCACGCACGTGGGGTGCGAGCATGGCGTGTGCGGCGCGTGCACGATTCTCTTCGAGGGCCAGGCCGCCCGTTCCTGCCTGATGCTGGCCGTGCAAGCGAGCAGGCGCAGCCTCACGACGGTGGAAGGGTTGGCGCAGAGCCAGAGCGAGTTGCACCCGCTCCAGCAGGCTTTCTGGGAGGCGCACGGGTTGCAGTGCGGCTTCTGCACCCCAGGCATCCTGATGACGCTGGTTCCTTTCCTGGAGGAGAACCCCGACCCGACGGAGGCCGAAATTCGCGAGGCGATCTCGGGTAACCTGTGCCGCTGCACCGGCTATCAGCACATCGTGGAAGCAGTGAAGATAGCAGCTGAGAAGATGAGAGATTAGAGGTTGGAGAGGCAATCTCCAGTCTCCATTCTGCCCCATGCCATCGCCCTCCAATTCTCTCCCAGTTCTCGCCCATGCCCTTCGCACAGACGGATTGCCGATTACCGGTTACCTCTCCCAACTTGAGTCTCGCTTTGCCGAGCGCGAGCCTGCCATCCTGGCTTTCCTCCCCGAAGAGAAGCGCTTCGAGCGATTGCGCCGGGAGGGGGAGGCGCTTCTGGCGCGCTATCCTCAGCCTGAGTCCCGCCCGCCGCTCTTCGGCATCCCCGTCGGCGTCAAAGACATCTTTCACGCTGCGGGCTTCACCACCCGCGCGGGCAGCCGATTGCCGCCCGAGCTTTTGCAGGGCGCGGAGGCCGAAAGCGTCGCCGCGTTGAAAAAGGCGGGCGCGTTGATCCTGGGCAAGACCGTCACTACCGAGTTCGCCTACTTCGGGCCGGGTCCGACGCGCAACCCGCGCAACCCCGCGCACACGCCCGGCGGTTCGAGCAGCGGCTCGGCGGCTGCGGTCGCGGCGGGGTTGTGCCCGCTGGCGTTAGGCACGCAGACGATTGGCTCGATTGTCCGTCCGGCTTCCTTCTGCGGTGTGGTGGGCTTCAAGCCGAGCTACGAAAGGATTTCGCGGGTTGGGGTCATTCCGCTTTCCCCGTCGCTCGATCACATCGGTTTATTCACGACGGATGTGGCGGGCGCGGCGTTAGCGGCGCAGGTTGTGATTGGAGATTGGAGATTGGAGATTGGGGATTTGGCGAAGCCCGTGCTGGGCATCCCCGTAGGGCCTTATCTGGCGCGCGTCTCCGCTGAAATGCAGGAGCATTTTCGCGCGGTCTGCCGCCGCTTGGCGGATGCCGGATACCCGACCAAATCAGTGAGCGCGATGCCGGATTTTGAGGCCATCTACGAGCGGCACTACGTCGTCGTTGACGCCGAAGCGGCGCGCGTTCACAAGGACTGGTTCCCGCGTTATCGCAATCTCTACCATCCCAAGACGGTTGAGAAACTTGAGCACGGCCATTCAATTACCGATCCCCAACTGCAATTCGCCCTTCAGGGCAGAGAACAGCTCCGTAACGAATTAACCGCGCTGATGGACGAGCATGGCCTCGACCTCTGGATTTCACCCTCGGCGGTCGGCCCCGCGCCGCAAGGCCTCGACAGCACGGGCGACCCGGTGATGAACCTGCCCTGGACGCAGGCCGGGCTGCCCGCCGTGAATTTGCCCGCCGGCTCAACCGCCGGCGGCCTGCCGCTCGGCTTGCAGTTGACGGCGCGCTGGTATGCGGACGAACCATTACTGCTCTGGGCGACGATGCTCGAAAAGACCCTGCTGTGAAGAAGACGATTGAAGCATGACCGCGATCCAATGCGAAATCCGTGATGGCGCCTATTATGACTCCGCCGTGCTGATGCAGTTGCAGCGCGGACTGCTGGGTCTCCCCGGCGTGCTCGACTCCGGCGTGGTGATGGGCACGCCGGCCAACCTGGAATTGCTCGACCAGAGCGGCCTGCTCACGGAGGACGCGAAGAAAGCCGGCGTGAATGACCTGGTGCTCGTCGTCAAAGCCGAAAGCGAGGGCGCGGCGGCGGCGGCGCTGGCTCAGGTGGACTCGCTCCTGGCCCGCCGCCGCTCGGCAGTCGTGCAGGAGTTTCGCCCGATGAGCCTCGAAACCGCCCTCCAGCAGCTGCCCGAGGCCGGTTGGGTCCTCGTGTCTGTGCCGGGGCGGTTTGCCGCGGGCGTCGCGCGCGAGGCGCTCAGGCTCAACCGACACGTCTTCCTGTACAGCGACAACGTCGCGCTGGAGGATGAAATTGCGTTGAAGCAGACCGCGCAGGCAAAGGGCCTGTTGGTGATGGGGCCGGACTGCGGCACGGCGATCGTCAACGGCGTGGGGCTGGGGTTTGCCAACCGCGTCCGGCGCGGCGCGATCGGGCTGGTCGGCGCGTCCGGCACGGGTTTGCAGGCGATCACGAGCCACATTCACGCTCTGGGCGGCGGCGTCACGCACGCCATCGGCACGGGAAGCCGTGATCTCAAGGCGGAGGTCGGCGCGATCACCGCGCACCAGGCTTTGGATCTGCTTGCGCGTGATCCGGAGACAAAGGTCATCGTGCTGGTCTCCAAGCCGCCCGCGCCAAGCGTGGCGACTAAGTTGCTGGCGGCGGCGCAGGCCGCCGGCAAACCGGTCGTCGTGGATCTCATCGGTTACCCCCCGCCCGGGCGGAGGCTGGGCAACCTGCATTTTGCGGCGAGTTTGAGCGAGGCGGCGGAGACGGCGGTGAGTCAGTTATCAGTGAGCAGAGATCAGTTATCAGCGAGCAGTCATCAGTCATCGGTAACTGATCACCGATCACCGATCACCGATCACTACCTCCGTGGCCTCTTCTCCGGCGGCACGCTCGCCTACGAAGCCCTGCTCGACCTGCAGGCCGTGCTCGCGCCAATTTACTCGAACGCGCCGATCACCGAGGCGCAGAAACTGCCCGATCCGCTGAAGAGCCAGGCGCACACGATTGTGGACCTGGGCGATGAAGTGTTCATGGTGGGGCGGCTGCACCCGATGATTGACAACGACCTGCGCCTTCGCCGCTTGAAGCAGGAGGCCGCCGACCCCGAGGTCGGGCTGATCCTGCTCGACGTCGTGCTGGGCGAGGGCGCGCACCCGGACCCGGCGAGTGAGCTGGCGCCGGTCATCGAAGAGATTAGAGATAAGAGATTAGAGATTGTGGTGGTCGTCGTCGGCACTGAAGATGACCCACAGAATATGGCCTCGCAAATCGAGCGTTTGAAAGTGGCGGGCGCGACCGTGTTCCGCAACATGACCGACGCCGTAGATTACGTGAGCCGCCGCCTAAGCCCACGGCCCTCCCCGCTCAACCCGCCTGTGGCGCTGGATCGTTTCGCCCAGACCCCGCTCGCCGCGATCAACGTTGGGCTGGAGTCTTTTTATTCGAGCCTGGTCGGGCAGGGGGCGCAGGCCGTGCAGGTGGACTGGCGGCCCCCCGCTGGCGGCAACGAGAAACTCGCGGCGATTTTGGCGAAGATGAAAAAGCAGTGAACAGTGATCAGTCACCAGTGATCACTGTTCACTATCTCTGGAGTACATATGGACATTGACCAAGCTAACCAGACTGCCGTCGGGCGTATGATGGACGCCCGCCCTATCCTCAAGGGGCTGGAGACGGCGCGCGACGTGATTCCCGGCATGAAGGACAATCTCCTCCTGCACGCCGGGCCGCCGATTGAGTGGGAGCGGATGTCCGGGCCGCTGCGCGGGGCCGTCATCGGCGCGCTGCTGTTTGAAGGGCTGGCAAAGACGGAAGCCGAGGCCGTCGCGCTGGCCGAGAAGGGCGAAGTCGCGTTCGCGCCCTGCCACGAGCACAGCGCGGTAGGGCCGATGGCGGGCGTGATTTCAGCCTCGATGAAAGTATACGTGATCGAGAACGTCACCCACGGCAACAAGGCCTATTCCAATCTCAACGAAGGCTACGGGAAAGTCCTGCGCTATGGCGCGTACAGCGAAGAGGTGCTGAAGAAGCTGCGCTGGATGAACGAGGTAATGGGGCCGGTGCTCGCCGACGCGCTGGCCGCCGGCGGCGACGGGCTGGACGTGCGCGCGCTGCTGGCCGAGGCCCTCCACATGGGCGACGAAGGCCACAACCGCAACAAGGCCGGGTCGCTGCTGTATCTCAAGTGGCTTTCGCCGCTGGTGGCGAAGGTGACCCGCGATAGCGCCGTCGAGAGCGAGGTGCTCAAGTTCATCGGCGACAATGCCCTGAGCGCGCTCAACCCGGTGATGGCGGCGTGCAAGGCGATGGCGGACGCCGCGCACAACGTCGAGGGCAGCACGGTCGTCAGCACGATGGCGCGCAACGGGACCGACTTCGGGATCCGGGTGAGCGGCCTCGGCGACCGCTGGTTTACCGCCCCGTGCGAGATTCCGCAGGGCCTGTGGTTTCCCGGCTTCACCGCCGCCGACGCCAACCCCGACATCGGCGACAGCACGATCACCGAGACGGCCGGCATCGGCGGGTTTGCGATGGCGACCGCCCCGGCTATCGTCACCTTCGTCGGCAGCACGCCGAAGGACGCGACGAACGCAACGCTCGAAATGTACGAGATCACGGTCGCCGAGCACAAGCACTTCACCATCCCCGCGCTCGACTTCCGCGGCTCACCGACCGGGGTTGACCTCCGCAAGGTGGTGGAAAAGGGCATCACCCCGCGCATCAACACCGGCATCGCGCACAAGCAGGCCGGGGTGGGACAGGTGGGCGCGGGCCTGGTGCGGCCGCCGATGGCGATTTTCGAGGAGGCGCTGGTGGCGTTTGCGGAAAAATATAATTTTTAGGAGGATAACATGAAAATCCACGACCTCTCCCAAGACCTCAACCAAGACTGCTCGTTCTGGCCCTTCTATCCGCCCTTCGAGGTCAAGTACATCAAGCGCAAGGCGGAGCAGGGGGTGAATGCCCAGTACATCATGACTTCGAACCACATGGGCACGCACCTCGACGCGCCGCGCCACTTCGTGACGAAGGGCAAGACGATTGACCAGCTCCCGCTGGAATGGTTGTACGGCCCCGGCGTCATCGTGGACGTGAGCGACATTTGCGACGACCTGGCGTTGTTCACGCCCGAGGACCTCGAGGCCCGCGCCGACATCCGCGAGGGCGACATCCTCTTTATTCATACCGGCTGGCACAAGTATTCCTTCCTCAGCCCCGACGCCGACGAGGAGAAATACATCCACCGCCATCCGGGGCCGCACTACAGCATCTGCGACTGGCTGTTGAAGAAGAAGGTTCACCTGTGGGGCGTGGACATGATCTCCACCGACCACCCGATGAACCTCCCGATCGGGCGCTTCCTCGGCAAGGGCGGGTTGGAGCATTGGCAGAAGGTGCGCCGCAAGTGCGAGGAGAAGTTCGGCACGGACAAGATTGACGAACTTTTCCCCGACTCCGCCTATCAGCTCACGCACAACGCGCTCTTCCCGCACGACTGCATCCACGTCGAGAACCTGGGCGGGGACATTGGCCGCCAGGAACTGCACAACCGGCGGCTGATCCTCGGCGCGTTCCCGTGGAAGTTCAAGGGCGGCGAGGCGGCCTTCTGCCGCGCGGCAGCGTTTGTCGAAGACGAACCAACCCGCAAAGCGAGCCGCCCGGCGGCGAAGAAAGCGGCGAAGCGGCGGAAGTAGCAGTCATCAGTCATCAGTCATCAGTTGGGTCCATCACTGATAACCGGTCACTGATCACCGTTCTCTAACCCATGGCAACCCGAGTCTTTGGTCAACCCATCAAACGCAACGAAGACCCCCGCCTGCTCACCGGGCAGGCGCTGTTCGTGGACGACGTGGACCTGCCCGGCATGCTCCACGCCGCGTTCCTGCGCAGCGCGTATGCCCACGCGCGCATCCGAGGGATTGACGCCTCGGCGGCGCTGGCGCGCACCGGCGTCGCCGCCGTCTACACCGCCGCCGACCTGGGCGACTACTGGAAACCAGGGCCGCTCCTGGTCCCGCCGCCGCCCATCGAGGGGCGTGTGTTCAACGAGCGCACGCAGGTCCCCCTCGCCAAAGACAAAGTCCGGTTCGCGGGCGAGCCGATTGCGGTCGTCATCGCCGAGAGCCGCTACCTCGCCGAGGACGCGCTCACCGACATCGTCGTGGACTTCGAGCCGCTGCCCGCGGTGGTTGACCTGGAAAAAGCGCTGGAACCGGGTTCGGCGCTGGCGCACGACGACGTCGGCTCGAACGTCGCCGCGCACATCGTTCAGCGCAAGGGCGGCGATTACGCGGCGGCGCGCGTCAAAGCCGACCTCGTGGTCAAGCGCCGCTTCTTCTACCATCACGGCGCGGCGGCGGCGATGGAGAACCGGGGCATCGTCGCCCAGTGGGACGCGAAGGCGGCGAAACTCACCGTTTGGGACACGACTCAGGCCCCGATTGCCATCCGCAACGGCCTCGCCGGGATGCTCGGTCTTTCGGAGAACCAGGTCCGCGTGGTCGCGCCGTTCATCGGTGGGGGGTTTGGCCCGAAGATCATGATGTTTTATCAGGAGGAAGTCGTCATCCCGTGGGCGGCGCTGAAGCTCAACCGCCCGGTGAAGTGGATTGAAGACCGCGCGGAGAACTTCGTCGCGACCACGCAGGAGCGCGGGCAAATCCACGACGCCGAGCTCGCGCTGACGAAAGACGGGCGCATCCTCGGGGTGCACGACGTGTTCCTGCACGATTCGGGCGCGTACGATCCTTACGGTCTCACCACGCCGCTCAACAGCCAGTGCACGCTGCTGGGACCGTATCACATCCCAAGTTACTACTCCGAGTTTACAGCCGTCTTCACAAACAAACCCATCGTCACCCCCTATCGCGGTGCGGGGCGGCAGCACGGCGTGTTCGTCATCGAGCGCCTGCTCGACCTCGCCGCGAAAGAATTGGGGATGGACCGCGTCGAAATCCGCCGGAGGAACTTCATACCGCCGGACGCCTTCCCGTACAACAACGAAGTCATTTACCAGGACTTCGCGCCGCTGGAGTACGACAGCGGGAATTACAACCCGATCATGGACAAGGCGCTGGAATTGATCGGCTACGAGCAGTTCGTCAAGGAAGAGCAGCCGCGCCTGCGCGCCGAGGGCCGGCGCGTGGGCATCGGCGTGGTCGCCTACGTCGAAGGGACGGGCATCGGCCCATACGAGGGCGCGCGGGTGAAAGTGCAGGCGAGCGGCAAGGTCTCGCTCGTCACCGGGGTCGGCACGCAGGGGCAGGGGCACTTCACCAGCTTCGCGCAGATCGTCGCCGAGCAGTTGGGCGTGGACGTGCGCGACGTCGAAGTCGTCACGGGCGACACCGACCAGTTTTACTGGGGCGCAGGCACGTTCGCCAGCCGGGGCGCGGTCGTGGCCGGGAACGCGACCAACGAGGCGGCCAAAGACGTGCGCGCGAAGATCCTCAAACTGGCCTCCGAGCAGTTGGAGTGCGCCGAAGAGGATTTGGAACTGGTGGACGGACAGGCGCGGGTGAAGGGCGTGCCCCAGAAATCAATCAAACTGGGCGAACTCGCAGTGAAAGCTAACCCCCTGCGAGGCGCGGTCAAACCCGGCACGATTCCCGGCCTCGAGGCGACCAACTACTTCGGCCCGGCGCGCGGCGCGACGGCGGCGGGCGTGCACGCGATGATCCTCGAGGTGGACCCCGAGACGATGGGCGTAGAGGTCAAGAAATACGTCGTCGTGCACGATTGCGGCACGGTCATCAATCCGCTGATCCTGGAGGGGCAGGTGCAGGGCGGCGTGGCGCAGGGGATCGGCAACGCCTTCTACGAAAACCTGATCTTTGACGACAATGGCCAACTGCTCAACGGGACTTTCATGGATTACCTTGTCCCGACCGCGCTTGAAGTCCCGCCGGTGACGGCCGGCCACACGGTCACACCCTCCCCGCTCAACCCGCTGGGCATCAAGGGCGCGGGCGAGGCCGGGGCGATCCCCGTCGGCCCGCTGTTCGCGCAGGCCGTCGAAGATGCGCTGCACGATGCGGGCCTGGAAATCCTCGAAATCCCGCTCAGCCCCAACCGGCTGTGGGAACTGGTGAGGGAGGCTCAAAAGGCGTAGAGTGATCTAACCGCTGAGTGCGCAAAGAGCGCAGAGAATTATTTTCTCTGCGCTCTTTGCCTTCCCCATGGCTCAGCTTTCCTTTACCGCGACCACCCTTGAACATCACCCTCAATCGCCGTCAACGGGATCGTCTGGCATGTCGCCACGTTGACCAATGCCGCCATCGGGTGGGCGACGAACTGGTCTGTATCCAGAATCCCCGCCAGCAGCCATTGCCCATCCGGCGACCAAACCAGATCGCTTATGTTCCAATGCTCCAGTTGGATGAGCAAGCGCTGGTCCGTTCCGTCGGTGCGCACCACGTACACGCCGCCGCCCTTTTTGCCGGGCACTTTGTCCACATAGGCCAGCCACGCGCCGTCCGCAGAGAGGCTGGCTGAAACGCCTTTGCCCCCAATATCCAGAGTGCTGGTGGAAACTTCGCCGCTGGTAATGTTGATGCTCCGCAACAACTGCTGGCCGCCGCGAGGAATGGTGTAGTACAGCTTCGCTCCATCCGGCGACCACGCCACCAGTTGTTCATAATCCACATCAGTCGTCACCCGGCGCAGGCCCGTGCCATCGGGACGGATGGTGTAAAGATTCTTATCCTCGACGCGCACGAATGCAATCGAAGCGCCATCTGGCGACCAGAGCGGGTGATAATCGTTGCTCACGGTGTTCGGGATCGGATGATCGGCTCCGGTGGCTAAATCCGCTGTGCGCAGGCCGCCCTCGGCGGCGTAGGCGGCTTTGGAGCCGTCCGGCGAAAGCGCCGGCCACACCCCCGGACCCAGCACCTGTTTGTGGCTTCCATCCAGACTCGCTACAAAGATTCCATAATTGTCGGGTGAGGGCGGCTGCCCGTCGTCTTGGATGCGCCCATAGACAATGATCTTGCCGCTCAATCCCTGCGGAACAGAAACAGGCTTGGCAAGCGCCTGTTTCAACTTGTCCAGCGTCAGGCACGCCTGCGGAATGGGCGTCGGCGTGAAGCTGGGGTTCACCACGGGCGGCGTCCACGTCAGCTCCCACGCGCCGTTGACCACTGCTCCGGTGGAGACGACTTTGAGCGGGCCGGCGATCTGCCCATTGCTGAGCGAGTAAGAAGTGATGCGCCCGTTTCCATCGCCCGTCGAGCCGCCGCCGCCTGCATTGCCATTCGCAATCCCTTCGGCAACCCACAAATCCAGTGAATAGAGGGCGGGCTCAGCTTGCAGGCCGAACTCAAAGCCGCGCAAATCGCCCTGCTTCATGTACGTCGCGGAGACCACGCGGGCGTGGTAATCCAGCACCGTGAGCGGTTCGTCGAGATTCCACACTTGACCCAGCTGGGGTGTGAGGCCCGGAGCGAAGGTAAAGGCGATTGGCTCGCGCAGCGCAAGGCCGACACGTTCCGCCCGCAGCGCGAGAGCGCTGTTGAAGGCCTGCCCGTAAAGTTCGTAGACCCACTGGTTCGGTTCAGGCTGGTCAATGCCCAGATCGCCGAAGTAAGCCTCTTCCAGCGGCACGTCGTTCCCGCTGGCGTCTTGCGCTTTCAGGCTGTGAATAGCGACGGCGGTGATGCGTTCATCATTCCAGGTGGTGTGCCCGACGACATAGTAGCCATCGCCGAGCGGGATGACTTGATCGAGCGTGAACTGAATGCCGAACAGCGGCGCGGGGGTGGGCGCGACGGGGCTGGCAGACGCGGGCGTGGCTGTGGGCACGTCAAGCACAGGCGTCAGATTCATCTCCGGCGGCGCGGGCACAAAGCGGAGCGGCAACTGCCAGTTTTCGGGCGCGGCGTGGGGCGCGGTATCCGCGAGGCAGGGAAGTTCAAAGGTGGCCTCGTTCACGTCGGCGGGGAGCGCCGCAAACGTCATCCGGAAGTTGTCCTGCCTCCCTCCGCCTCCCGTGATGTTCAGCACAGCGCCACTCGGCAGGCGCAACTGCGGCGAGGCCGCGCAAAACGGCGCATCTTCCGACTTTGGATATTCCGCTGGTGGAATGCCCTCGACGTGATACAGGATGACGGTCTTTTCCGAATCCAGCACGACCTGCGTGACGGTCACGGTGATGCCGTCGCGCGTGAGGGCGCTGGCTTCCGCAAGGACGCGGAGCGCAGCCGATTGTTCTACCAGGCCCACCTCGGGAACATAACCGAACCAACGGCGCACGGCGGTCACGATGGGCGGCGAGGCCAGCGCCGCGCCGATGACCAGCAATGTCAGCGCCGCCAGAGCCAGACGCCACGCGGAGTGCGCCCACACCGCACGGCGCGAACGAGTCGCATGGTTCATCAATTGCCTCCGCAGGTCATTCACAAACGCCGGGTCCGGGTCGCGTGCGTCGAGCGCGGCGCGGATTTTGTTTTCAATCTGAGGCTTGTCGCTCATCGTGCGCCTCCAACTGCTGCTGTAAACGCGCCAGCAGACGATACAGGGATTTTTTCACGGCGTCTTCGCTTTTGCCGAAGACCGCTGCAATTTCGCTCAGTTTGAGCTCCGCCACGTAGCGCAGGTTCAACAACTCGCGCTCGTCGTCGCCCAGCGCCCGGAGCAGTGTTCGCAGCTGATCGATCTCGGCGATGTGCGCCAGCGGCTCCTGCGGCGCACGCGCCCCCGTCTGCTCGATGCTCGCTTGTGCGCGGCGTCGGCGAAAGAAATCCACAGCCTTGCTCCGCGCGATCTGGAAGAGCCATGCCGCAAAAGAGCCGCGATGCCGATAGCGCGGCAAGGCTTCCAACGCCGCCAAAAAGGTTTGGGCCGTCAGGTCCTGGGCGTCTTCCGCATCGCCCACGCGGTTGGCGTGGTAGCGATACACCGCTTTCACGTAATGGTCATACAACGCCCCAAACGCTGCCGGGTCGCGTTGCGCTTGAGCGACAAGCGCGGAAATTTCTTTGTCATCCATATCCATATATTAAACGCATTTCCACCCCCAAAAGGGACAACACAATTTCTCCAAATCTGCCATAATAGGGAACATGATTCTGATGACCAGCGCGGGCGGCAAAACCGGGCGGGCAGTCGTCAAGGCGCTGGCCGCGCGAGGGCAAGCTGTCCGCGCGTTTGTTCATCGCGAGGAACAAGTTGGGGCGGCGATGGCGTTGGGCGCGCGGGAGGTCATCGTCGGTGATATGCGCGACGAGGTAGCCTTGCGGCGGGCGATGGGGAACGCAAAGGCGGTTTATCACATTTGCCCGAATGTGAGTCCTGATGAAATCGCAATTGGTAATTGGGTGATTGCCGCTGCTCGCACTGCTGGCGTGGAGCACTTCATCTATCATTCGGTTCTGCATCCCCAAACCGAGGCCATGTCTCACCACTGGAACAAACTCCGCGTCGAGGAGCGCCTGTTCGAGTCGGGCCTGCCCTCCACTATCCTCCAGCCAACAGCTTACATGCAGAACATACTGGCTGGATGGAAGACCATTGCCGAAGAGGGCGTATGGCGTATTCCGTACCCCGTCGAGACGCAGCTGAGCCTGGTGGATCTGGAAGACGTCGCCGAGGCGGCGGCTATCGTTTTGACCCAAGCGGGGCATGCCGGGGCGACTTATGAACTGGTCGGTACATCGCCAATGACACAGGTCGAAGTCACCGAGGCGTTGAGCCAAAAACTTGGCCGCCCGGTGCGCGCCGAAGCGCAGTCCGTTGAGATGTGGGAGCAGCGAGCAAGAGCAGGGGGGATGGGTGATTATCAGGTTGAGACGCTCATCAAGATGTTCCGCTATTACGAGC
>DATDRS010000083.1:0-3735 GCA_035291605.1 Anaerolineales bacterium
AGCGAAGTCTTCTCGTTGCTCGACCACATCGTGCGCGGCCGCCTGGTCGGTCGTGAGAGCGAACTGGCCGAGCTGGAGGGATTCTGGAACCGGGCCGAGCGCGGCGAGGGCCATCTCGTCCTGCTGTCGGGCGAGCCGGGCGTGGGCAAGACCCGGCTGGCCGAAGAACTGGCGGCCTATGCGCGCCTGCGCGGGGCGCTGGTGCTGGAGGGACACTTCCATCCCGAATTGGGCGTGACCTATCTGGGCATTCGCGAGGCGCTGCGGGATTACGTGCGCTCGCTTCCGCCTGAACAGGCGCGCGCGGCCGTCGGCCCGACCGCGCCCGAACTGGTCAAGCTGGTGCCGGAGGTGGAAGCCATCGTCGGGAGTGTGACGCCCAATCCGCCGATGGGCGAGTTGGAGGCCGAGCGCCTGCGGCTGTTCGACCACGTGACCCAGTTTCTGATGCGCCTATCGGAAAGGGCGCCCATCCTGTTCGTGCTGGAAGACTTGCATTGGGCCGATGGCCCCAGCCTGCTGTTCCTGCACTTCCTGTTGCGCAACACGCGCAAGGCGCGGCTGCTCGTGCTGGGCGCCTATCGTGAGACCGACCTCGACCCGGTGAGGCCTTTCTACGAAACGCTGTTGGGCATGAACCGCGATCGCTTGTACACGCGCGTGGCGCTGCGCGGCCTGGAGGCCGAAAGCGTCGCAAGGTTGGTGGGCGCTCTGTTGGACGGGCCGGTGGAGGCCGGACTCGCCGCCGCCATCGCGCGCGATACGGAGGGCAATCCATTCTTTGTTGAAGAGGTGGTCAAGGGGTTAGTGGAGCGCAACGGGCTGCGCCTGGAAGACGGCGTGTGGAGGCCGGTGGGTGAAGCGGAGCACTACATACCGCAGAGCATCCAGATTGCCCTCGGCAAGCGCCTGGAGGCGCTGTCCGAAGACGCGCGCGCCACGCTGACTCGGGCCGCCATCCTCGGGCGCGAGTTCCATGTGGGTGTGCTCTTGAGCCTATCCGATTGGGACGAAGACAGGCTGCTGAATGCGTTGGACGAAGCCGCGAAGGCGCAACTCGTTGCCGAAACGAGAGCGCGCGGGAAGGACACGTACCGCTTTTCCCACGCATTGCTGGCGCAGGTGGTGTACGAGGGTATCAACACCCGGCGGCGCGCACGCTTCCACCAGCAGGCTGGCGAGGCGCTGGAGCGGGTGCACGTCCGAAGGTTGGACGATCACATCGAGGCGCTGGCTTATCATTATTCGCGAGCGCCGTCGAGCGCCGCGGACAAGGCCGTGACCTACGGCCTGCGGGCGGCCGAGAAAGCGGCCGCCGTGTATGCGCACGATCAGGCTATCCGCCACTACACCGAGGTGCTTGAGGCGCTCGCCGATCTGGACGACCCGGCGCGCGAGACCCAGGCCTGGGAGCTGATGGGCGACGCGAAGTTAAGACTGTACTACGTCAACGACGCCCTGGCAGCCTATGAACGCGCCCTGGCCGTGTTGGATCAGGCAGGCCTGGCAGAGGGCCAGGAGCATTGCCGGTTGTCATATAAGCTGGGCGAGCTGATCGCCAAGGAGCAGAAGGACCCGCGCCGCGCGCGCGAGCATCTGGAACGCGCGCTGGCCAGCTCCGCCGCGCTGCCGGACAGCCCGCAGCGGGCAAAGTGCATGGCGGCCCTGGCCGTCTGCCTGGTCCAGGAAGGCTCGTTGGTGGAAGCGCAGGCGCAGGCGCAGAGCGCCTTCGAGCTGGCCGAGCGGCTGGGATACGCCAACGGCGTGGCCAGCGCCTGCGGCGCGCTGTGCAGTGTGCACGAGGCGCGGGGCGACCTGGCCTCCTACGCCCGGGTCTCCGAGCGGCAGGTGGCGGCGCTGGGCGAGTGCGATGACTTGTACGGCATCTTCAACGCTTACGGCAACGCCTTGTGGTCCAGTTGGGGGCGCGGCGATTATGCCCAGATGGAGCGTTTTGCGCTGGCCGGCCTGGAGCTGTGTCGGAAATTCAACGCGCCGGGCTGGGAGGGGACGGTCCTATCCGCTTACCTGGCGTTTCTCAACAGCCAGGGGCGCTGGGATGAAGCCGTGCGGCATGGCGAGCGCGTCCTGCCGCTTTTCAATCGCGTGGGCTGCAGCTCGTGCTTCATGTACATCTTCCTGAGTCTATGCGAAATCGAGGCCAGGCGCGGCCGGCGTGAGCAATCCCGGCAACACATGAACAGCGCCCTGGACATCCTCTCACAGCTCGAACGCCCTCCGTCGGCGGCGCTCAGGTGGCGTTTCTTTGGGCACATGTTCCTGGAAGAGTGGGAAGCGGCCTGGACGCTGGTTGAGGAGGCGCGGGCTGCCGGCTATCCCGACACCGACATGGCCTCGGTAGCGGAGTTCTTCTGGACCTGGCGGCTCCCCGAAGCGGCGGCCCGCGCGGGGCGCTGGCCCGAAGCAGAACGCCTGGCGCTTGAGGCGCTGAAGCAGTTTCAGGACGCGGGCCTGCCGGTGGGACTGCCGCCCTGCCATTTCGGGCTCGGTCTGGCTCTGGCCGGCCAGCAGAAGTGGGATGAGGCATTGGCCGAGCTGGAGCAGGCCCATGACGGTTATCGAGCGCTCGGCCATAAGTGGGATAGCGCCAACACCCAATACGAGATGGGGTTGGTCCATGCGGCGCGCCAGAGCGAGGGGGACAAGGATAGAGCGCGGCAGCGCCTTGAAGAGGCTCTGGCTGCCTTCACGAGCCTGGAAGCCCGGCCGGGCATGGACAAAGTCGAGGCGGCGCTGGGCCGGCTCGACTGAGCGGGTGCAAACGGTGAGACCTTCGCGGTCGCCTCGGAACGATCACCTATGAAGGGCGTAACCCTCCAAAACCGCTATCGGATTGAATCTGAGTTGGGCCACGGCGGCATGGGCGTGGTCTACCGCGCGCACGACACCTTGCTTGATCGCGCGGTGGCCGTCAAAGTCCTCAGCGACTCCGGCCTGGGGACCGAGGGCCGCGCCCGCCTGCTGCGCGAAGCGCAAGCCGCCGCGAAGCTCGATCATCCCAACATTGTGGCCGTTTATGATGCGGGCGAGGCTGAAGACATCCCCTTCATCGTCATGCAACTGGTCGAAGGCCAATCGCTCCATGACCAGCCGCCGCAGGCGCTCGACGAGATTCTGGCGATTGCCCGGCAAATCTGCCTGGCGCTGGAGCACGCCCACGCGCACGGCATCATCCACCGCGACCTGAAGCCCGAAAACATCCTCGTCACGCGACTCCCCTCTCCCGAAACGGGAGGTTCCGTTTCGGGAGACCCCCTGATGGGGGCAGGTGGGGCGGGGGTGAGGGCCAAATTGATGGACTTTGGCCTGGCGCGCTCGACGGCCTCACGGCTCACCGCCGAAGGTGCGCTGGTCGGCACGGTGTTCTATCTCGCGCCAGAGCAGGCACTGGGGCAGGAGATAGATGGCCGCGCGGATTTGTACTCCCTCGGCGTCGTGCTGTATGAACTCGTCGCCCGCCGCCTGCCGTTCACGGGCGATGATCCGTTGACGGTCATCTCGCAGCACTTGTATGCCCCGGTCGTCCCGCCGAGCACTTATAACCCCGAGATTCCGCCTGCGCTCGACGCGCTTCTCCTCAAACTGCTGGCGAAAGACCCGGCCGACCGCTTTGCTTCGGCGGCGGAAGCGCGGCAGGCGTTGGAAAGTCTGGACCGTAGCTCGGCGGCTGTCCCAACGGCAGTCGAAGTTTCGCCGATTGACCGGATCGCGCGG
>DATDRS010000084.1:0-7562 GCA_035291605.1 Anaerolineales bacterium
TGCCGCTGGAGCAGGTGAGCCTCTCCGTCAACGTCATCTCGCCCGACCCGGTGAAGGCCATCTACTCGCCTTCGCACAAAATCGCCATCTCCCGCGACGGCGATTACCGCTTCTCGGCCGGGTACGAGGCGAACAACGTCACCCCCGACACCGACTTCGACCTCTACTACTCCGTCTCCCCGGAGGACATCGGCCTGAACCTGCTCACCTACCGCGATCCGGAGACGGACGAGGGCTTCTTCCTCCTGCTGGCCGCGCCGAGCCTGAACGTGGACGCGGCGAAAGTCGTCGCCAAAGACGTACTCGTCGTCCTCGACCAGTCCGGCTCGATGGAGGGCGAGAAGTTCCGGCAGGCGCAGGGCGCGCTCAAGTATGTGCTGAACCACCTCAACCCTGAGGACCGCTTCAACATCATCGCTTTCAGCACCGGCACGCGGCCATACACCCGCGGCTTGCAGCCCGCCGCAAACGCGCCCGAGGCCGCCCGCTGGGTGGACTCGCTCGCCGCCGAGGGCGGCACGAACATCAATCTGGCTTTGCTCGAAGCCCTGAGCGTGGCCGACGAGCAGCGCCCGACGATCCTCATCTTCCTCACCGACGGCCTCGCCACCGAAGGCGAGACGGACACCGACCGCATCCTCGCCAACGTCGCGCAGGCCGCGCCCGGCAACGTGCGCCTGTTCGCCTTCGGCGTGGGCTACGACGTGGACACCATTTTGCTCGACACGCTCGCCGAGCAGAACCACGGCGCGAGCAGCTACGTTCGCCCCGACGATCCGATTGACGAGGCCGTGTCCGGCTTCTACGCCAAGGTCAGCACGCCCGTGCTCTCGGACATCCAGCTGGACTTCGGCGAGATCACGGCTTCGGATATGTACCCCAGCCCTCTGCCCGACCTGTTCGCGGGCGGCCAGCTCGTGCTCGCCGGCCGCTACAGCAACTCCGGCGGGACGACGATCCGGCTGACCGGGACCGTCAACGGCGAGGCGCAGGCCTTCACTTACGGCGACCAGTTCTTCCTCGGCTCCGGCGGCAATGAATTCATCCCGCGCCTGTGGGCCACGCGCAAGATCGGTTATCTGCTCAATCAAATCCGCCTGCACGGCGAGAATAAGGAGCTGATTGACCAGATCGTGAAGCTGAGCATCCGCTACGGCATCGTCACGCCCTACACTTCGTACCTCGTCACTGAGACGGACGCGGCGCTCACCGAAGAAGGGCGCAGCCGCATCGTGCAGGATCAGTATGCGCAGGCCCTCGCGGCCACCGCCGCTCCCTCCGGCGCAGACGCGGTGAACAAAGCGCAGGAGCAATCCGCGCTCGCCGGGGCGGCGGCGCCCGAAGCGCCGCAGGGCGAAGCCGCGAACGTGGTGAAAGTCGTCGGCGCGCGCACTTTTGTCTTCAGCAACGGCGCGTGGATTGACACCGGCTTTGATCCCTCGACGATGAGAGCCGCGCCCGTCGGGTTTGCCAGCGACGATTATTTCTCGCTGCTCGCCGCCCGGCCCGAGCTTGCCCCGGCCTTCGCCCTCGGCTCGCGCGTCATCGCGCTGGCGAACGACGGCGCGGCCTACGAAGTCGTGGAGGCGGGCGTCCAATCGAACGCCACGACTGTTCCGCCCCTCAACCTGCCGCCGACTTACACGCCTGAAGCCGTCGCGCAGGTCACGCCTGAACCCGGCGCGACGCGCGCGGGGACGGGCGCGGGGACCGCGGCCCCTACGCCTTCACCGGCCCCTGGTGGTCGCAGCGGGGGCCTGTGCTCCGGCGCATTCCTCGTCCCGCTGTTGGTAGCCGTTCCCTTCCTCCTTCGGAGAAGGAACAAATCCTGATCCTTGCAGAACACAGACCGGTCAGGTCCGCTTCGCGAGACCTGACCGGTCTGATTTACAGAACATGAAATTCTCATAGCACACTCAGGGCTATAATCCGTCATGGAGGCCGGATCATGCCACGCCCCCACACTCCCACACTCCCTTACCTTGCTCTCCTCCTCGCCTCGCTGGCCTGCAACACCCTCCAGCCGCCCAGGCCCGCCCTTACCTGGGACACCACGCCCGCGACAGTGATTATCGAGTTGACGACTTCTGGCGGCCTCGTGCCGATGGAATATGTGATGAACGCCCTTCCGACTGCGCGCCTCTGGGGCGATGGGCGCATGATCTGGGTGGAATACACCTCCGGCGGCGGGCGGCGCGTGCTGGAGGGACATCTCTCCGCGCAGGAGATGACCGACCTGCTGACCCAGGTTTCAGACGCCGGTTTCTTCGGATGGGCAAATTATTACCGGCCGCGCGCTCAGGTCTTTGACGCCGGAACGACGACGCTTACCGTCAACTTGCCCTTGCAGACGAAGAGCGTCTCCGAATACGCGGGCGAGGGGGCGCCCGAGAAATTTCACGCGCTGACCGGACTGCTCAGCAGCGGCGCGGGGGCGAGCGGGGCCGAATTCGTCCCGGCCAAAGGCTACTTGCTGGCCTTCCCGCGCGGGGAAGCCAGCGGGCAGGCCCAATATCACTGGCCCGAAAGCAGCCTGGGTTATGGACTGGATCAGGCGGTCAGCGGGATATACATCGAGGGTGAGGGACTAGAGTTCGCGTGGAAAGCGGTTAACGAAAGCCAGTTCGCAATTATCGAGTCCGGCGGGATGGATTACCAGATCGCGGTGCAGATTCCGGGCGTGAGTCAGCAAGAGCCGCCCGCCGGGCCATAGGCAGAGACGCGCCTTGTGGCGCGTCTCTAAAAAAGACCCGGTTATCGGTTGTTACGGCGTCCAGAGCGTCCCATCCGGCCAGCGGCTCTGGGTCCACTCGATAGGCGGGATCGAGATCGGGAACTTGGCGGCTTTGGCCTCGTCAATGTCCACGCCCCAGCCAGGCTGGTCGTTGGGCCACAAGTAGCCCGCGCGCAGTTCCGGCGCGCCAGGGAAGACTTCGAGCAGCGGCTCGCCAAAGAAGATCACTTCCTGAATCCCGAAGTTGTGGCACGCCAGATCGAGGTGCAGGTTGGCGGCGTGGCCGATGGGCGAGACATCGCCCGGGCCGTGCCACGCAGTGCGCACGCCGAAGGCCTCGCACAGCGCAGCCAGCTTGCGCGCCGGGGTGAGGCCGCCTAACTGCGAGATGTGGGCTCGGATGAAGTCAATCAACTGCTCGGCGATGAGCGGCCGCCACTCCAGCGGATTGTTGTGCAGTTCGCCCATGGCGATGGGCGTGGCGCACTGCTCGCGCAGGCGGCGGAACCATTCGATCTGATCCGGCGCGAGTGGGTCTTCCAGGAAGAACAGGCGGTACGGCTCCAGCGCCTTGGCCATGCGGATGGCGTCAATCGGTGCGAGGCGCTCATGGATGTCGTGCAGCAAGAACAGGTCGTAGCCGATCTTCGAGCGCACGTAGTCGAACAGGTTAATCACCGAGCGCGAGTATTTGTCCGGGTCGTAGTACGCGCCGGGGAAGCTGCTGTTCAGGCGGTCCATCAGCTTCATGCGATGGGTGGCTTGCGGCGCTTTCTTGCTTGGCCGTGCGGTGCGCTTGCTGATATCTTTGACGCGCCCGCCGTAACCGCCCATCTGGCAGCGCACGGCCAGCGCGCCCCACTCCTGATACTTGAGGACGTTTTCCAACACCTCCTGCGGGCTGCGCCCGTCGGCGTGGCGATACACCATTGCGGCCTCCCGGCACTTGCCGCCAAGCAGGTCGTACACCGGCATGTTGGCGACTTTCCCCTTGATATCCCACAGCGCCATGTCCACGCCGCTGATGGCGTTGTTGAGCACCGGGCCGTTGCGCCAGTAGGAGTTGACGTACATCATGTGCCACAGGTCTTCGACGTTGGCCGGGTCGCGCCCTCGCAGGAGCGGATCAAGATACTCGTCCACCGCTTTCGCCACCAGCGTGGGGCGCTGGGTGAACGTGGCGCAGCCGAGGCCGTACAGCCCGGGCTGGTCGGTTTCGACTTTCACCACGACGAGCGCGATGCCGTCGGGTGCAGTGAGGATGGATTTGACTTTGGTGATTTTCATGGTGAGTGCCCAAACCTGTCAGGTCTCTCAAGACCTGACAGGTTTCTAAATTATGACCACAACCGGTCCCAACTCCGCTCGGCGTCCCACTCAGGCGTCGGCTCGAAGAAGCCGTGGTCTTCGGGGAGGAGGTGCTCTTTGATTGCGTCTTCGTTGAGCGTGAAGCCCAGCCCCGGCGCATCGGGCACGGGGATGTAGCCGTCCTGGATGATCGGTTTCGGCCCGCCGCCAACGAAGTCGTTCCAGAACGGCGCATCGCTGAAGTGATGCTCGAGGGCGATGAAGTTCTCGGTGGCGGCGGCGCAGTGCACACTCGCCATCGTGCTCACGGGCGTGCCCGCCATGTGCAGGGCCATGCTCACCCCATGCTCCTGCGCCAGGTCGCCGATCTTCTTGGTCTCGAGGATGCCGCCGCTCGTCGCGAGGTCGGGGTGGATGACGTTGACGGCGCCCGCCCGCAGGAGGGGCAGGAAGCCTTCCTTAAGATAGATGTCCTCGCCAGTGCAGACGGGCGTCTGGAGGGCGCGCTCCAGCTGCACCCACTGCTCGGTGTACTGCCACGGCACCATGTCCTCCAGCCACGCCAGGTTGTACGGCTCCAGCGCCTGGCCGAGGCGGAGGCAGTCGTCGAGGCCGATGTGGCCGAAGTGATCGGCGGCGATGGGGACTTCATACCCCACCACGGCGCGCACCTGCTCGACGTATTCCGTCAGCATCCGGATGCCCGTGGGCGTGAGCCGCACGTGCGTGAAGGGGTGCTGGATGGAGTGGATATCCAACATGCGCTCCAGCGGCGTGCCGTCGTTGGCGTCGAGCATGCCCGCCGGGTAGGTCAATGCGCCTTTGACGCCGATCAACGGCTGGATGCCCACGTCCATCTTCAACAGCGTGAAGCCGCGCGCCATGCGTTCCTTCAGCCGGCGGCCCATCGCCTCGCCGGTCGGCTCGTTGGGGGTATCGCAATACATCCGGATGGCGTCGCGGAACTTCCCGCCGGCAAGCATATAGGCCGGCGCGCCGTAGGCTTTGCCCGCCAGATCCATCAGCGCCATCTCCACCGCGCACACGCCCCCGCCCTGGCGCGCGTGGTGGCCGAACTGCTTGATCTTGCGGAAGACCTTGTCCACGCTGCACGGGTTCTCGCCGAGCAGGCGGCTCTTGAGCATCAGCGCGTAGGTCTTGCTCGCGCCGTCGCGCACCTCGCCGTAGCCGCTCAGTCCCTGGTTGGTGTCAATACGGATCAGCGTGAACCGCCAGCCTTCCCAGCCGACCGTGGCCGTGCGCAGGTCGGTAATTTTGAGATCGCCGGGCCGCGAATACTGGCGGACATGGTCTTCGGGTCGCGGGTTCATTTCTTGTTCGCTTTCTTCCAGGCCTGAAAGTCGGCTTCGATGTCGTCGCGCCAGACCGGCACGTCAATCTCGCCGCTAGAGTACCTGCCTTCGTCGAGCCGGAGCTTGCCGAACTCGTCGCGCACGCGAATAGCCTCGCTCCGTTCCACGACTTCCTGCGCCAGGTGCGGCGGGATGAAGATCACGCCGGTCGGTGTGCCCAGCACCACGTCGCCCGGCAGGACGGTGACGCCGCCGATGCGGATGGGGAGGTTTAGGCCGGCGAGCGTGACGTCGGCGATGGCGGTGGGGTCCACGCCGCGCATATAGAAATTCACGTCGGCGAGCTGGACCAGGCCTTGATAGTCGCGGATGCCGCCGTCAATCACCGCGCCGGCGCGGGTGCGGGTGCGGGTGGCGGTGCCCAGGTTGTCGCCCACCACCGTGCCATCCTTGATCTTGCCGAAGATGTCCACCACCATCACGTCGTTGAGCTGCAGGGTCTCGATGATCCACGAGTTCTGCCCGCCCACCGGGCTGCGCCCTTCGCGCAAGCCGGCCTGCTGAATCACATCATGGTAATCGGGACGATGGGGCAGGAACTGCGCCGTCACCGCGCGCCCGACCGTGATCTTGCCGGGATGCGATTGCATCCAGTTGCCCTCGAACTGGCGAGGATAGCCGTGCTCGCGCAAGACGGCCCAGGCCTCTTCAGTAGTGACCAGCTTCATGCGCTCCAGCAAATCGTCCGGCACGCGCGGGCGGCCATCGGGGAAACGGTCAAAAGGATTGAGTTGGGTGAGTTCGGTCAGGTCTTCGCGGGAAGGTTGAATGTGCATGATGTTTGGCTCCCTTTGGGTGACGATCAGGCGCGGCGAGAAGCCAGTCAGCTCTTAATCTGCCGCTCGCAGCGAGAGGCGCCCGCCAGACTATTGGGACCACGGCGTGGGTCGGCGGTCCCAGCGGTGCGCGCGTAATCTCCCGATCAAGGCCAGGTCAAGTCCGCCCGCATCGCTGGCGGCGATGTTCATTTCCACGTTCTTGATTTTTCGCATCCCGGGGATGATGGTGTCCACGTCGGGGTTGGCCAGGATGAAACGCAGCGCCATTTCGGGCATGGTCATGCCCGAGGGGATCACAGGCCGCAGGGCTTCCGCCCGCTCGACGCTGGCTTTGAGATTTTCCGGCACGAAGTAACCATTGCGCCAGTCGCCCTCCGGCCACCGGCTATCGAGGGTCAATGTTCCGGTCAGGGTGCCCTCGTCAAACGGCACCCGGGCAATCACCCCGATGTTCAGTTCACGACAGACCGGGAACAACTGGTCCTCCGGCGCCTGGTCGAAAATGTTGTAGATCACCTGCACGGCGTCAATCGCACCCGTGCGTAAAGCCCGGAGCGCATTCTCAGGTTCCCAGCGGTTGATGCTGATCCCCGCCGCCTGGATCAGGCCTTCTCGTTTCAAGTCGTCCAGGGCCTTCTGCCAACGCTCGTCGTCCGCCCACGCGTCGTCCCACA
The DNA here is from genome assembly GCA_035291605.1 of Anaerolineales bacterium. GTDB lineage: Bacteria > Chloroflexota > Anaerolineae > Anaerolineales > UBA6663 > DATDRS01. The sequence continues at coordinate 6,869 of DATDRS010000084.1, forward strand.
CGTGAAACTGGACCAGGTCCATCTGACCCAGCCCTAGGTTTTGCAGGCTGCTTTCGACATATTGGCGGATGTGGTCGGGCGGAAACGTTTCGTCCAGGGGGTATTCGGGACGCGCCGGCCATTTGAAGTCCTTGGGCGGGATCTTGCTGGCCACATACAACTTCTGGCCGGGATGGGCGCGCACCAGTTGACCCAGGAGATGCTCACTATGCCCACTCCCATAGGCCCACGCCGTATCGAAAAAATTGCAGCCCAGTTCAACCGCCCGGTGCAGCGAGCGCAGCGACTCGTCGTCGTCGTAACCGGTCCACCCGGCCATGCCCCACATCCCATAGCCGATGTCGCTCACTTGCCAGCCCGTTCGTCCAAAGGTTCGGTAACGCATGAGTGATTCACCTTATGCATCGTGTTTCCAGCCCAGCAGGCGTTCGGCTTTCGAGCAGTCGAAGAAACCGCGCTGGCCGCTCAGGTCACCCTGGATGGGCACGTCGGGGAAGAATTCACGCGCCAGCTCAAGCGAGGGCGCGTCCATCGTCGTGTCAGGCGCGATGATGTAGAAGGCCTCGTGCCCTTTGAAGTTCGCCGTCAGCGCGAGCAGGCAAGCGCGCGCCGCCGAGTCGTAGCGGGTGTAGCCCCACAGATGCTTCGCCAGCGCCCTGCCCAGGTTCTGGTTGTGCTGGGCCGCCGTGGCCCG
>DATDRS010000085.1:0-8857 GCA_035291605.1 Anaerolineales bacterium
TCATCGAGATTAAATACTTCCGCGATGAGCGTGGCTTTTTTATCGAGAACTACCATCAGCGCGATTTTGCCAAAGCGGGCCTGCAGCTCAATTTCGTTCAGGACAATCATTCGCGCTCAGGCGCTAAGGTGTTGCGTGGGCTTCATTATCAGGATCTGACGGCCCCCATGGGCAAACTCGTCCGGTGCACGCTGGGGGCCATTTTTGATGTCGCCGTTGACCTGCGGGTCGGCTCCCCGACGTTCGGCCAATGGTTCGGGGTCGAGTTGTCCGCGGAAAATATGAAACAGATGTATGTGCCGCCGGGTTTTGCGCATGGGTTCGCCACCCTCTCCGAGGTGGCTGAAGTACAATATAAGTGCACTGGTTTCTACACGCTCGCCTCGGAGAGCACGCTGGCGTGGAACGACCCCGATGTCGGCGTGAAATGGCCCTATACCGACCCGGTACTGTCGAAACGGGACAGCCAGGGGATGAGTTGGCCACAGTATCTGAGGAACCCGGCTTTTCACTATGAACAGTGAGGAGGCGAGAAAGCCTGAGACGACCATAAGGTCGCTTATTTTGGGCAGAAATGTGGTACTGATACTCCAAATGGGAATTGCGGTAGAACTGGATGACTGCCTCCAACGAGAACGCCGCTCTATACAACGCCTATTGTGCGCGTGGCGGTAGCACGCTGTATGAGCGCACACCCGAGCGGCTGGACTTCTTCGGCCGCATCGCCGAGCGCCTAGTGTGCGACCTGCATCCCCGCACTGCGCTGGACGTTGGCTGCGCCATGGGGTTTCTGGTCGAGGCCTTGCGCGATCGCAGCGTCGAGGCCTACGGCGTCGACGTCTCGGCCCAGGCCATCAGCCGGGTGCGTGAGGACCTGCGACCCTTCTGTTGGGTTGGCTCGATCCTCGACCCATTCCCCCGCCGCTATGATCTGGTGATCTGCATCGAGGTGTTGGAACACTTGTCCTCCGGCGACGGCAGGCGGGTGCTGGGCAACCTGTGCCAGGCGGCGGATGACATCCTGTTCTCCTCCGCGCCGTTCGACTACCGCGAGGCTACCCACTTCAACGTCCAGCCCCCCGAGTATTGGGCAGAACAGTTCGCGCTGCATGGATTCGTGCGCGACGTCGACTATGATGCCTCATATATCACGCCGTGGGCTGTCCGCGTCCGCCGTACGCGCGACCCGTGGACGCGCGTGGTTCGGGATTACGAACGCCGTTTCTGGCTGATGTGGAAAGAGAACACCGACCTGCGCCGCCTGACAGCGGAGATGCGGCAGCGGTTGGAAACCGGCGAGCAGACTGTGCAGGCGTTAGAGGACCGGATTACGCAGCACGAGGCGCAGTTTGCCCATTTGCAGCAGCAGGCGCGCGAGGCGCAGGCGCTCCAGGCCCAGCTGGCAGAGATCACTGGGCGCCCGTCATGGAAGCTGATCCAGCTACTGCAGATGGCCAACCGGGTGCTGGCCCCGCCGGGCACGCTGCGTGCTCGCGCGTTGGACCTGGGCGTGCGCACGCTCACCCGGTTGCGCCCATCGGGGTGGGAGGCGCTAGTGCGGGATGCCCTCAGCTTGGCACGCCGGGTGCTGGACAAGGGCTGGCGCATGACGGGCCTGGCAGGCGACGTGGACGCCTACCAGGCCTGGATGGCGGCACATGAGCCCGGCCCGGCCGAACTTGACCGCCAGCGGCGGGAGGCGGACCGCTTCGCGTACCAGCCGCTGATCAGCATCCTCACGCCGGTCTACAATCCCCAGCACGCGGTGCTACAGGATACCATCGCTTCGGTGCGCGCCCAGACCTATCCACACTGGGAGCTTTGCCTGGCCGACGGGGGCTCGACTGCAGCCGGCGTGCACGATGTGCTGACGGCCGCAGCGAAGCAGGATCGTCGCATCCGTGTCCGCTTACTCGAGAACAACCAGGGTATCTCGGGCAACTCCAACGTGGCGCTGGGGATGGCGCAGGGCGAGTTCATCCTGCTACTGGACCACGACGACCTGCTGTCGCCGGACACGCTATATGCGGTCGTGCAGCAGCTCAACCAGACGCCTGAGGCTGATCTGATTTATTTCGATGAGGATAAAGTTTCTGAAGACGGCCGGCTCCGGCACGAGCCATGGTTCAAACCCGGCCACTGGTCGCCAGACATGCTGTTGTCGGTGAACTACCTGATGCACTCGATCATCCGCCGTGACCTGCTAGTACAGGCCGGCGGCTTTGATCCGGCTATGGATGGCGCACAGGATTGGGACGTGGCGCTGCGGCTGACGGAGCGGACGCAGAACATCTTTCACATCCCGCGCGTGTTTTATCACTGGCGCCAGGTCAAGGGGTCGGCGGCGCGCGACGCCAACGCCAAGCCCTGGGCGTTTGAGGCCCAGGCGCGCTGCCTCACGGCTCACCTCAAGCGCCGTGGCGCAGGGCAGGCGCAGGTCGTGTTCCCCAGCTTGGGTCAGGTGCGCGTCCTCTGGCCTACCTCCGGTGCCCGGGTGTCTATCATCATCCCTACTAAAGACAACGTCGCCATCCTGCGCGCGTGCCTGACCTCCATCCGGCAGTTGACCGCCTCTCCCAATTATGAGATCGTGCTGGTGGACACCGGCAGCGTTCAGCCGGAGACGCAGCAATACTACGCCGAGCTGGCGGGCGACGCGCGGGTGCGCCTGGTCCGCTGCGCCGGCCCGTTCAACTTCTCTAAGGCCAACAACTTCGGCGCGGCGTATGCCAGCAGCGATCTGCTGCTGTTCTTGAATAACGACACCCAGGTGCTGACGGCCGACTGGCTGGACGAGCTGGTGGGGTGGGCAGAGCAGCCCGGCGTGGGCGCGGTGGGCGCCAAGCTGGTCCGCCCGGATGGCACCATCCAGCATGCGGGGATCATCATGGGTCTGGCGGGCCACGGCAGTCACATCTTTGACGGCGGGCCGGAGAACGTCTACGGGCCTTTCGGTTCGTCCGAGTGGTATCGCGATTACCAGGCGGTGACCGGTGCGTGCCTGATGCTGCGGCGCGAGGTGTTTGAGCAGGTTGGGCGGTTTGACGAGGCGTACCAGGTGGGCTATGGGGATATAGACCTGTGCCTGCGGGTGCGCGCTCGGGGCCAGCGTGTAGTGTACACGCCGTTTGCGCGGCTGCTGCACCTTGAGGGCGGCACGCGCGGCTTCTCCCAGCCCCCCAGCGACGTGCTGCGCGCCTCCTGCCTGATGCTGCCGGCCATACAGGGCGGCGATCCTTACTTCAACCCGAACCTATCATATACGGATCGTCGCCCTGCGATCGTGCGACCCGGCGAGATCGGACGGGCGGAGCATCTGGGCCAGATCCTGGCCGATTTTGGCCTAGTGCAGCATCCGACCGGTCCGCTCATCTCACCCGCGCTGATGGAGCGGCTGCCTACCCTGGCCGAGGGGGACGGGGCGGCAGACCCGGGGGGGGCGGGGCGCCTGCTGCTGGTGACGCATGATCTCAGCCTGAGCGGCGCGCCGCTGATCTTGTTCCTGCTGGCGGAGCACCTGCTCGCCAGCGGCTATCGGCTGACGGTGCTCTCGCCACTGGATGGGCCGCTGCACGAGCGGTACACCCGAAAGGGCGTGCCGATCGTGATCGAGCGCGCCGCATTGGACGATGCCCGCGTGACCGCGGTGCTGCTGCCGGAGTGCGACCTGGTGCTGGTCAACTCCATCGTCGCCTGGCGCGCGGTGTATGCGGCACGCGCCTTCCAAAAACCGTGCCTGTGGTGGATCCACGAGTCGCGTTTCGGTCAGGAATACGCCGGGCGCATCCCCTGGGTGGGACGGGCCTTCTCCGTAGCGGATCGGGTTATATTCCCGTCGAGTGCCACCGCGGCTCAGTATGCAGCCTACCTAGCAGCGGACAACTTCCTGTCCCTCCACACGGGTTTTGACGTGGAGCTGACGGCTGGGCCGGCGGATGGCATCCCGAACCGGGATCCGCACAAGTTGTGCGTGGTCTGCCTGGGCAGCCTGGAGTACCGTAAGGGCCAAGATGTGTTGCTGCGCGCCGTCGCCGCGTTGCCGCTGCGGGTGCGGGAGCAGATGCAGTTCTATCTCGTGGGACGCATCCTGGATCGATCGTTTTATCGGCAGCTGGAGACGGCTGCTCGGCGCCTGAGCGATGTATGGCTGGTCGGTCAGGTGCCCCACCAGCAGGCGCGTGCCTACCTGCAGGCGGCAGATATCGTCGTCAGCGCCTCACGAGACGAGGCGCTGCCTATCGTACTCATCGAAGCCATGGCGTACGGGAAGAGCATTGTTGCCACCCGTGTCGGCGGCGTGCCGGAGGTAATCGAGCAGGGCATCAGCGGGCTACTGGTGCCGGCCGAAGACCACCGCGCGCTAGCGCAGGCGCTGGAGTTCCTCCATCGCGACTGGCAGCTGGCGGAGCGTCTGGGCCGCGGCGCCCGCGCCACCTACGCCAAGCGCCTGACCATGGAGCGCTTTGGCCCGGTGATGCTGCGCGTGATCGAGCGCACCCGTCAGGCGGGTTAGGTACAAGGAGGCTGACACAAATGTAGTCGAGCGGGCCCGCCTGCCGGGCCTGCGCCAAGGTGTCCTGAACGAGAAACGCCCCCACCGGCTGCCGCACGTCTTGCGCCGTCCAGGGCGCAATCCGCAAGGTGTCGGCCATGTTCGACGCATTGACGCACTCGACAAACTGCCGTTGCAACGCGGCCAAAGTCTTGTCGGAGTCGCACACCAGCAGCGCATCCGCGAGATTGCAGACGTGTCGGAGCTGGGGCTGGCTGAGGGATAGGTCGAGCTGCTCGATAAAGATGCATAACGCCGGAGAGTTGTGTAGAATTCGAGTGAGCATGGGATGACCTCCTGTTGGAACCAGCGGACTCGGCTTCCCCGAGCCCGCTCAGGAGTATCTCATGCTCAAACGTTAGCGGTTTTTTCGCCAAACTACAGGTCTTAACAGTGATGTATTCCAGCCCATCTTTGGCCGCGGACCTTTCGCGGCACAAGTCATGTGGAGTAGAAGGGAGAAAGTATGCAACTCCTGCGGCATGTGGGTAATTGGCGTCTCGTCCTGCGCCATCTGCGAGGCCGGCTGCTGGAGCCGCCGAAGCCAGCGTCGCCGGACTCGATCAACAACTACTACGTGACCTCCTATCCGAGCGCGCAAAATGCTCTGGATATCTTCAAGGACGAATGGTCGTCACAACTGCCACCCCCGGTCAACCATCTTAGGGCCGGCACCATCCAGTTGTTCGAGGATGCTCGCGTCCACTGGTTTGCCTCTGAAATCGGCGGCTTCCAGAATCAGCGGGTGTTAGAACTGGGGCCGCTCGAGGGCGGCCATTCTTATATGCTTGAGCAGATGGGTGCAGAGTCGGTAACAGCGATTGAAGCGAACACGCGCGCCTATCTCAAATGCCTGATCACCAAGGAGATCCTCGGCCTGCGTCGCGTCAGATTTCTGTGCGGCGATTTTGTCGAGTATCTCCGTAGCGGCGATTGTCCACAGTTTGACATTGGCCTGGCGAGTGGTGTACTGTACCACATGGTCAATCCTGTGGAGCTCATCGGGCTGCTTGCTGCGCATTGCACTGCACACCTGCTGCTGTGGACGCATTTCTATGATGATGCCTGGGCAACGCGTCGGAACTTGCGTGACAAGTTCCCCTTTTCGCAACCAGCCGAGTACTCAGGCTTTCGCCACACGCTATATCGGCAGCAATACGGGTACGCTGTGCAGTGGAGTGGGTTTTGTGGGGGCAGCCGGCCACATAGCAATTGGATGGAGCGAGACGAGATTGTCGCCTGTCTGAAGTATTTTGACTTCGCCAATGTCCGGATCGGATTCGATGACTACGATCACCCCAACGGCCCCAGCTTTGCGCTCGTCGCCAGCCGCCAGTGATAGCGTGGCTCTCGGACGGCCATTGGCGTCGTCGGGAAACGGCATCTGTGGTATATTCCGCGCGCCCTGGTACACGTCGCAGGTTTTTCCGTCCACCCTTGTTGACTGGGAGGTCTCATGAACCGCAACCCGATGTTGTCGACACTGGCCATTGTGGTAATCTTGGCCGCATTGGTCGGCATGCCTTCATCCGCACAGGCGCGCCGGGCCCAGGCGATTACCGTTCCGTCGGCTGTGGCCGAGAGTCAGGACTTTGCCACGTTGATACTGCGTGACCCGTGGGACATGTCTGAGTTCACCGATGTGTCGCAGTACTTGAACGAGTCCGGACAGCGCAACCTGGTGGCCAGCCCGGCGGTGCAGAACGGGTTGTTCATCGGCACTTCGGTTGCCGACGTGAACACGGGCAATACGGCGGCCTTCTTCCCCCTCTTTCCCGGTTATGAGGGCGTTATCCAGGCCGGTAAGGTGGGGGGCCGTTACCCGATCGACTCTGCCACCTACAGGTGCCTATACTTCGCTATGAACGTCAATTCGGGTGCGGCCAACTCGTTTGGGCCGGACCAGGCGCGCCTGTTCTGGTTCGCCGATGAGCGGCTGAACGGCGGCCCAACCTGGGGGAATGCGGTGTTCACCCTATACTACGGGGACTTCGGCGCCGGCGCGCCGCCGGCCAACACTTGGCGGCTGTTCAAGATCAACTTGGCGAATAAGACAGGTCCCGCTGGTGAGTCTTCCTTCTGGTTTGGAACGGATTGGAGCACCAATGCCGCCTGGAGGGGAATTCGCATTGATCCGACCATCAATTCCAACATCTCCTTCAAGGTGGACTGGGTGCGTCTGACCGACTGTATGGCCTCGAATAAGACAGTGACATTCACGTCCAACGCTGCGATCAATTCGATCTACGTTCGGCCGGTGGGTACCAGCAACTACATCCGTGTTGCCAAAGACGTAAATGGCGCTAGCGGCTCCTACGCGCTGGATACCCAGGGCCTGGCCCCGGGCTCGTACTACCTCGGCCTGGGGACGGCTACCTCCTGCTGCCTGGACGAGAACACCACCACCCCTTTCGTCGTCAACCAGGCGCCCATCGCTACCTTTGCCCGGCCGTCGTTCACCAGTGGCCCGGAGTATTCCGAGTATGCCGGCAACGCCTGGGACTTCAAAGACAGCGCGGATGCCAGCAGCCTGGAGAAGTTCAAGAGCACCTCGTTCGTGAGCGGCGAACTGAACCTGGTCACGGCCTCTGGCCCCCAGCCGGCCGGCGTGGACGCGCGCGTCTATCTCAACACCCCGCGGCAGGCCAACCCGGCTAGTTATCGCTACCTGACCTTCCGCATGTCCTCGCAGAACGGCTCAGCTGCTTGGCAGAACGTGGTGGACGGCATGCTCGCTCGCTTCGTTTGGTCGGTGCAGGGCGCCAGTGGCCGCCAAGGCTTTCGCTGTCACTTAGTCACACACGATATTACCTTCGACGTCGGCTACCAGACCTATACTGTGGACCTGTATGACTCGTTTAACGGCGCGGCAGAGGAGTGGTCGCCGCCGCCCGGTGACCCGCTGGCCGCGGAGTGCGACTCGCTGCCCAAGACATGGAAGGACTCCAGCCTGGTGCTGCAGTTCCGGTTCGACCCGAATGAGAACATCTCCTGTAACCCTCAGCAGACCGATCCGGCCCGGCGCGCTTTCATCGTCTCCACTTGCGGCGACTACGTGCAGAAGTTGGACTGGATCAAGCTCAACCAGCCGGACGCGGTGATGCACGGCTCGGTCTTCCCCGTCCAGATTGGGCTGAACAAGAACGCTTCCCTAGTGGCGTCACGGATCTTCTACTACACTGACGATCTCAGCAACAAGACCAAGTTCGCGGCCGCCCAGTACACGCCGCCCGCGCCGACCCCTGGCGCGTTCAAACAGTTTTTACCGATCGTCGGGCGCGACGTGCTGGCCTCGATCGGTGATCCCATCGAGGTGCCCAACCCAGTCACGTACTTATGGGATACCAGCGCCGTCGCCCCAGGCACGTACTACATCTGCGTGACGGTGGGTGATGGCCTAAACACAGTCACGTATTGCAGTGAGGCGCCCGTCGTCATCCAGTAGTGACGACACAGGCCTCGCTGCGGCTGGAAGCAGAGGCCCGATCTTGCTTGCCCGGCGGATGCGGAAGAGGGAGTAGGGCGGAAATCGGGGCGCGGGGTGCGCTCGCTGCGCCCCGATTTCTGCTGGATCACCTCCTGTCCGGTTGCATCGGTCGGGCTGGCCCTGAGGCGGGAAGCGCGAAGTGTATAATATCGGCGGCACGCCACAGCCGCTGCTCAATGCTCGAAGCGATCGCGCTGTATGAAGGGATTGCGGGCTGCCAACTTGCCTGGACCTACCCGGAAACCAACTGCGTCGGTGACCACATTTGGTATATCAGTGATATCCGCAAATTCCAGTCTCACTAGCCCGAGCGGCGCTGGGATACCCACCTGCCAGTTTTGAGCGCCGCCTTTTTTCCCATGAAGTTGATTATTCAAATCCCCTGTTACAACGAGGCGCAGGGCCTCGCGGCGACGGTGCGCGCCCTGCCAAAGACGCTCCCCGGTATTGATCAGATCGAATACCTGGTGGTTGACGACGGCAGCACCGATGCGACTGCCGAAACAGCGCGGGCGGCCGGAGTCCACCACATCGTGCGGTTCCCCGGCCATCGGGGATTGGCGCGGGCCTTTGTCGCCGGCCTGGAAGCGGCGCTGAGGCGCGGAGCCGACATCATCGTCAACACTGACGCCGATAATCAATATTAGGGCGAGGACATCATCCGACTGATTGCCCCCATCCTCGCGGGGCAGGCTGAACTGGTGATCGGAGATCGTGGGATCGCGCGCGTCCCCACGTTTTCCCTGTTCAAGCGCTGGCTGCAGAGCATGGGCAGCGCCGTGGTGACTCAAGCCTCCGGCCTGCATATTCCCGATGCA
>DATDRS010000086.1:0-9718 GCA_035291605.1 Anaerolineales bacterium
TGGATGATTCGTCGGATTTCTTTCTCTGAGGCGGTTACCGCACGCAGGCGCAAGTTGGTGATCTGGCTTAATCGCTGGTACACCATCAGGTCGTTAGGATCGCGCATCGCAATCGTCAAGACCGGGCCATGCCGCGCAATAGGAACGGACAACAGCTTTTGCGCGACCCTGCGAGGGATCAGGCGCGCCACCGAGGGGTCAACGCGCAGCCGGGCCTGGTATCCCCAGGCTTTTTGATATGCGGTCGGCGCATTCCCCGGCGGAAAAAGGGTTACGGTAATTTCACGAGCGCCCATGGTCGCTTTCTGGAATAATAGTACCCTGAGCCTACTGCCCCTAAGACTACCACAAATAAACCTGCGGGTAACTTACAGTATCCTGACAAAAACAGCCTGGGGCGTATCCCAGGCTGAGCTTGGAAAGATGAGCTGATCTCACGCTGAGGCAAGGATTGCCAATCGGTCACTCGCCAAAACGATAGCCCACGCCTCGAACGGTCTGGATGTAAGCCGGTTGCGAGGGGTCGGCCTCGATTTTCTCGCGCAGGCGCCGGACGGCGACCTCGATCAGGTTCATCCCGCCGGAAGGCATGGCATAGCCCCAGACATTCTGGAACAGTTCCTCCTTGCTGATGGCCAGGCCGACGCGCTGGATCAGATACTGAAGCAGCTGAAACTCCAGGGGGGTCACCTGGACCGGCCCGCCGCGTTGCAGGACGCGCTGGGCATCTGTATCCAGCTCTAAGCCGCCGTAAGCTAACCGGCCGGTGGCTGGCGCCGCCGACCGCGCGGTTCGCTGAAGGATGGCGTGAATGCGCGCGACGAGCTCCTTAGCCCGGAAGGGTTTGACGATATAGTCGTCCGAACCGGCCTCGAAGCCCTGCAGGATATCCTGTTCGCGGCTCATGCCGGTCAGCATCATAATAGGCACGGGCGAGACCTGGCGGATATACTCGCAGACCTCGAATCCGGTCATGTCCGTCATCATCACGTCCAGGATAATCAGGTCCAGGTGATTTTTGCGCCAGACCTCCAGGGCCTCGGAACCGCTCGCGGCCAGGAGGACCTTCATATTGGCGTTCTTGAGCGCCGTTTGAACTGTGTGCCGGCTCGACGCATCGTCGTCGGCGTAGAGGATGAGAGGCTCAGCCATAGGCTTTTCCTAAGTGACAGGGTTTCGCCAGGATTCCCCTAAACGGGATAGACCATGCGGCGATTCTATCATGAATAAGCATTCGCCACATGGCCCATGAACGACTAGAAACCCGGGTTCTCCCTCCGGGAAACCGGGTTTCTCTGGGTTTTCGAGGCTTGGTAGAGACGTTCCGCCGGAACGTCTTTCTACTAGAAAGGCTTCGGCGTGAAGAGCAGGAAGAACAACCCCAGCGTGAGCAGCCCGGCGAATTTGCGCCCCCCGTCGAGCGGCGTAATGTTGTTGAGAGGTTCGGGGTGTCCCAACCCCGTGAGCAGGGCGAAGAAGGCCCACGTCCACCAGCCGCTCCACGTGGTAAAGCCCATGACAAGCAGGGCCGCGAAAGCCGCGGTCCCCAGTGGACGCGCGGTGTTGCCCAGCGCCGCATAGGCGATGTGTCCGCCGTCCAACTGGCCGAGCGGCAGGAGGTTGAAGCCCGTCACGAGCAGCCCGAACCACGCGGCAATCGCCACTGGGCTGAGGGCCACCGCCTGGTTCGGCCCGTGCGGGATGATCACGTCCACCAGCCAGCGGATGAGCAGCGACGAGCCGACCTGGCCTTCGGCTGCGATCCGGGGGACCAGGCTCGATTGCAGCAGACCCAACATCATCAGCGGCACGGCGACCAGGAAGCCCGCCAGCGGTCCGGCCAGCCCCACGTCAAACAGCGCCTTGCGGTTCTCGACGGGGCTCTTCAGTTGAATGAACGCGCCGAACGTGCCGAGACCGAAAGGCACAGGGATGAAGTAGGGCAGGGTGACCTGCACGCCGTGCAGGCGCGCCGCCACATAGTGCCCCATCTCGTGCACGCCCAGGATAAACAGCAGGGTCGCCGCGAACGGCGCGCCCGCGGCGAGGACGGGCAGCAGCCGCAGCAGGTCGCCGGCCTGCCAGGCGGCGCGCAAGGCTGGCAGGGCGTCGACTCCGGCAAAACCGGCGCCCGCCAGCAGCGTGGTGGCAAGCGTGGCCAGGAGCAGGACCACATTGACGAGCGGATTGAAGCGCGCGATCTGCGGCAGGCCGCGCTGGGCCACCACGACATCGGCGTTCCTTTCGCGCCGCAGGATGGGCGTATAGCCGAGGCGGCGGAACGGCTCTTTCAGCGCGCCGAAAACCATTTCGGCGTCTTGCAGCAATTGCCCGACGAACATCACGGAGTCGCCCCGCGCCGTCGAGCGAACGTCGGCGACGTGCAGCCGCCCTTCCACCTCCTGCCTGAGCCGCCCGACCACCTCAACCGGCTGCCGATAGACCTGCTCGTAAGTGAACATCTCCGTCTCCTTTTCGATCTCAAACACCGGACATTACTTTACTCGAACCGGGACGCCGAACTTGTCAGCCAGGCGCCTAAAAGGCTGACTTTTGCGCTCACCTGACATGATAGCGGCGAGAGTGTAAACGCCGTATTAGAGAAAACTGAGAGCAAGATGAATCAAAACCGCCCCGGATCAGCCAGGGCGGCGGACGAATTTTCGGGTCTGAGGCGGGTCAGAGTTTGGGCAAGACAATCGCCTGCTGTTTCTGGTATTTGCCCTTCTTGTCGGCGTAGGAAATCTCACATTCCTCGTCGGCTTCAAAGAACAGCAATTGGGCGATGCCCTCGTTGGAATAGATCTTGGCTGGCAGGGGAGTCGTATTCGAGATTTCGAGAGTGATATAACCCTCCCACATAGGCTCAAGCGGTGTGACGTTCACAATTAATCCGCAGCGCGCCATCGTGGATTTCCCTAAACAAACAACCAAGACGTTGCGGGGAATGCGCAAATATTCGACAGACCGAGAAAGGACAAAGGAGTTAGGAGGGATGATACAGACGTCACCCTTGAAGTCCACCATGGACTTGGGGTCAAAATTCTTAGGATCCACGATGGTCGAATGCACGTTGGTGAAGATCTTGTATTCGTCGGCCACGCGGATGTCGTAGCCGTAGGACGAGACGCCGAACGAGATCACGCCGTCGCGCACCTGGCTCTCCACGAACGGCTCGATCATGTTGCGCTCCCGCGCCTTTTTCTTGATCCAGTGGTCGGGTTTCAGACCCATGTGACGCCTCTCCTTGTCTTGGACAACAACATGCCTCCTCTCACCTTTCCTCCGCCATCACCGGGTTTTTCAGCTTTCCAATCCCCTCGATCTCCACTTCCACGACGTCTCCGGGGTTGAGCAGGCCCGACCCGCTGGGTGTGCCGCTGAGGATCACGTCGCCCGGCACGAGCGTCATGATGGATGAAACGAAAGCAATGATCTTGGACACGCTGAAGAGCATGTCGTGCGTCGAGCTCATCTGCCGGGTCTCGCCGTTCACCCGGCAGGTGATGAGCAGCTCGGCCGGATCGAGGCCGGTGGCGATGCACGGCCCCAGCGGACAAAACGTGTCGAAGCCCTTGCCGCGCGCCCACAGCCTGTCGGCGTCAATTAAATCGCGCGCGGCTAAATCATTGGCGCAGGTATAGCCGAGCACGTGGGCCAGCGCCTCCTCGGGCGGGAGCCAGCGCGCCGCTTTGCCGATGACCACCGCCAGTTCCGCGCCGTGCTCCACCTGCTGCGATTGCGGCGGCAGACGGATCGGCTCGTCCGGGCCAATGACGGAGGAGGGCGGTTTGAGGAAGAGCGTCGGCAGTTCGGGGGCCGGCGCGCCGCTCTCGCGCACGCGGTCAAAAAAATTCTGGGCCAGGCCAACGATTTTTCCCGGCTGGCAGGGCGCAAGCAGTTTCACCTCGGCCAGCGGGACCTTCTTCCGCCCGCGCGAGAATTCGCCAAAGATATCGCCCGTGATCGGGCCGACCTGCTGGCCGTCGAGGTAACCCCAATGCGTCGCCTCGCCCTGTTGATACCGAACCAATTTCATTGGAGATTCCAACTCCCGACTCCCATTTTCCAACCTCACCTATCGTCACGTTTGAGGTCTGGGGCTTGGGGTTTGAGAGTTCTTTGCCTCCAGCCAGCGCTCCCAACGCCCCAGCCCGTCATACGCGGCGTATTTATAGGAATCGGCCAGCGTGGGGTAGTTGTACACGGCGTGGATGAAGGCATCAATCGTCCCCCCCTCCGTCATGACGTGCGCGCCGATGTGGACCAGTTCGGAGGCCAACTCGCCGATCAGGTGCACGCCGATCAGTTTTTTGTCGGCTGGCGCGAAGACGAGCTTGAGCATCCCGCTGGTATCGCCGACAATCTGTCCACGCGGGTTCTTTTCGTAATAGGCGCGCCCGATCAGGTAGGGGACGTCCTTCTGCCGGCATTCGTCCTCTGACACGCCGACCATCGAGATCTCGGGGATGGTGTAGACCGCCAGCGGCAGGATGGGCGAGACGCGCTCCTTGTAAAGCAGGTTGAAGGCGTGCACCATGCCCACGCGGGCCTGTTCCATCGAGGTGGAGGCCAGCGCGGGGAACCCGATCACGTCTCCGGCGGCGTAAATGTTTGGGACGGAGGTCTGATATTTTTCGTTGACGAGGATCAGGCCCCGGTTTCCCACTTTCACGCCGAGCGGCTCCAGCCCCAACCCCTCGATATTGCTCTGCCGCCCGGCGGCGAACAGCGCAATTTCACTGTCCACGTGTGCGCCGTCCAACAGGGTGATGTGCACGCGGTCTGGTTTGGTCTCGATCTTGCTCACCCGCGTGTTGAAGATGAAGCGCAATCCTAAGCGCTCCAGATGGCCGCGCAGGCGTTCGGCGATTTCGTAATCCACGAAAGGCAGCAGCCGGTCACGGCTGTCCACGAGGGTCACCTCCACGCCCAGCGCGGTGAAGATGGAGGCGTACTCAGAGCCGATCACGCCGCCGCCCACGACCGTCATCGTCCTGGGGATGTGGCTCATCCGCAGGATCGAGTCGGAGTCGTAGATCAGCCGGTGGTCAAAGGGCGTGTCGGGCGGGTGAAAGGGGGAGGAGCCGGTGGCGATCAGGATGACCTCGGTGGTGAGGTCGCGCGCGCCGCCGTCGGAGAGCTGCACGTGGACGGTGTGCGGGTCGCTGAGCGAGGCGGCGCCCCGGACGACTTCGATGTTGTGCCGCTCGAGGTTGCGCCGGATGATGCCCCACTCGCTTTCGACGACGATTTGCTTGCGGTACATGAAATCGCCGACGGTGAGGCCTTCTTTCAGCGAGTAGTCAATGCCGTACAACCCGCGCTGGCGCAGACCGGAAAAGTACAGCGCCGTCTCGCGCAGCGTCTTGGAAGGCACGGTGCCGGTGTTGATGCCTGCCCCGCCGAGGTGCGGCGCGCGCTCCACCAGCGCCACCTTCTTGCCAAAGTAGGCGGCCTGGGCTGCGCCCTTCTCGCCGGCCGGGCCGGAGCCGATGACGACTAAATCGTAATCATAGGTGGGGAGCATGGGTCACTCTGAGCAAATGGTCACTGGTCATTATCCCCATGATACTCCGCGTTGTGAAGAAAGCCAAAATCAGTAGACCGCCGTCAGTCGCCAGCGGACAGATTGCCTGGCGACTGTCTACTGGCGACTGTCTACGGTCTTTCTCCCCCACGCCAGATCGTAATCCACCTGCCAGGGTTGGACGCGCACGTCGTCAAGCGGGAATGCGCTCAGCAGCCTGGCAAAAGCGGGGCGCGAGAAGGTTTTGCCGAGGATGAGCCGCGCTTCGAACCCGACCCGATTCGTGACCACCAGCACACCGCCGGGACGGAGGACGCGCACCCACTCGGCCAGGGCGGCCCGCGCGTCGGGCAGGAATTCCAGCGCTTCGAGACAGGCCACGGCGTCGAAGGTATCGGAGGCAAACGGGAGCGCATCGGCGGGGCTGAACACCCAGTGGACGCGCTCCGCCCACCCGGCGCACTCGCGCCTGCCTTCCGCGAGCATGCGGGCCGAGAGGTCGAGGGCGGTCACGGCGCCGTCGAAAGCCACCTGCCGCATCAACGCTCGCGCCACGCGCCCGTTGCCGGTGGCCACGTCGAGGACGCGCGGCGTAACCCTTTCGACGAGCGCCTCGGCCAGCGGCAGGCCGATCAGGTCGGTTTCGGTTTCCGGGTCAAATTTTTTGATCCGCTCATAGCGCGGCGCGGTGAGGTCGTAGAGCCAGACGACCACGCGCGGGCCGAGGTGCGCTCCTTCGGTGATGATGAGTTCCCAGTAGAGCAGGAGGGCGAGGAGGACGAGGAGGATGAGCCAGATCATGAGCCGGGGCAAGGGAGCCGGGGGGCGGGGAGAAGCAGGCTTGCTGCCCGGCTCCCCCGCGCCCCTGCATTACTGTTTCAGCGCTTTAGCGACCTCACTCAGATCAAGCGTCTCCAACGTCTCCGTAAAGAACGCCTCGGCTAATGCACGTTTGGCGCCCAGTTCGTCGGCGTTGGCGACGAAGAAGAGTGGTTCGAGTTTCCGCACGACCTCCGGCGGCAGGTCGTAGTAGACGTAGCGCGTATGGAAGTTGTGACGGGTCGGGCTGTGCTTGATGCGCAGGGCTTCGACGAGCGGGCGCAGGGTGAAGGCGTGGTAGAAAGCGAGGGCCTCGATGTCGTTGCGGCGGTTAAGCTCCTTGAGGGTGAGGGAGTCGTCCGCGTCCACCTGCAAGTCAATGTCCGACCAGTCGTCCACGCGCCCGAACGCGGCGGCCCCGCCCTCCCACATGGCGTGGATGAAGGGGAGGGGTTCGAGAGTCTGAAGTAGAGTGCTGAGAATAGCTTCGCGGGTGATGGGACGTGGCATGGGGAATGACCCTTGTGGTTCAACTAAAGCGGGCTGTCCAAAGGTGCCGCCAGGGAGGTCTCGTTGCGGAACTGCATCCGATACAACCGCGCATATAACCCATCGAGCGCCATCAACTCTGCGTGGCTGCCTAACTCGACGAGCCGCCCCTGGTCGAGCACGGCGATGCGGTCGGCGCGGTGGACGGTGGAGAGGCGGTGCGCGATGATGACCGTCGTGCGCCCGCGCATCAGTCGGTCGAGCGCCTCCTGCACCAGCCCCTCGGACTCGGAGTCCAGGCTGGAGGTCGCTTCGTCCAGCAGCAGGAGGCGCGGGTCCTTGAGGAGGGCGCGGGCGATGGCGACGCGCTGGCGCTGGCCGCCGGAGAGCTTGACGCCCTTTTCGCCGACGAGCGTGTCGTACTTCTGCGGCAGGCGCAGGATGAACTCTTCGGCGTTGGCCGCGCGGGCGGCGGCGGTGAGCTCCTGGTCCGTCGCGTCGAGCCGCCCGTAGCGCAGGTTCTCGCGCACCGCGCCGGAGAACAGCTGCGTCTCCTGCGGCACGAGGCCGATCTGTCCACGCAGCGAGGCGAGCGTGACCTCGCGCAGATCGCGGCCGTCCACGCACACACGCCCGTGGGTGGGGTCGTAAAAACGCGGGATCAGGTTGAACAGCGTGGACTTGCCCGCCCCGCTCGGCCCCACAAGGGCCAGCACCTCCCCGGGCTGAATCTCCAGTTCAATGTCGTGCAGAACCCGGTCGGTTCCCGGATAGGAAAAGGAAACGCGATCAAAGGTGATCCGCCCTCGGACGGCCGGGAGCGGGCGCGCCTCCGGCGCGTCTTTGATTTCCGGGTCTTCGTCCAGCAGCTCAAAGATGCGGCGGGAGGCCCCCAGCGCCTCTTGAATCTGGGTGTAGAGGCTGGTGAACGCGCCGAGCGAGGCGGCGATGTTGATGCCGTAGACGAGGAAGGCGATGAGCGCGCCGCCCGTGAGCCTCCCGGCGAGGACCTCGCGCCCGCCGGACCACAGCACACCCGCGAGGGCGCCGAATCCAAAAAACGACATCAACGGCCCGAAGGCGGAGCGGATGATTGTCAGGCGCATCGTCGCATCGAACGCGCGCTCCATCTGGTCGCCGTAGCGCTGCACTTCGTAAGGCTCGCGAGTAAAGGCCTTCACCACGCGCACGCCGCCCAGCGCTTCTTCGGCGACGGCGGTGCCGTCGGCCAGTTGATCCTGCACTTTGGTGGAGAGCCGCCGCAACTGCCGGCCGAGGATCGCGCCGCTGACGCCGATGAGGGGCGCGACGAGCAAGATGAAGAGCGTCAGCCGCCAGTTGAGCGCAAGCATGAGCGCGAGCGAGCCGACGAAGGTGAGCGCCTGGCTGAGCACGGTGGCGACGTTGTTCGTCAGCGCGGCGCGCACGAGGGTGACATCTGACGACAGGCGCGAGACGAGCTCGCCCACGCGGCGGTCGGCGAAGAAACGCAGGCTCAGGCGGTGCAGGTGCTCATAAGTTTCGCGGCGCAAGTCCACCACAATGCGCTCGCCCACGTAGGTGAGGTTGTAGCCTTGAAAATAGTAGAAGGCCGACCGGACAAGGAAGGTGAAGATGAGGATGAGGGTGATGCGGTTGAGCTCGGCCAGGTCGCCTTTTGCCAGCACCGCGTCCACGAGGTTTTGCATGATCCACGGGAACACCAGTCCCGTGGCCGCGCCGCACAGGAGCGCGATCACGGCGATGACCATGCGTCCGCGATGGGGCCTGAGATAGCGGAACAGCCGCCGCACCTGGTCGGCGGACGGGCGGATGGGCGGTTCGTCTTGGGGAGGCAGGGGGCGGTTGAGGCGGAGACCGGAGAACATGCGGGGATTATAGCAGGAGGCCGTGGACAGGATCAGTCATCAGTGAGCGGTGATCAGTGAAAAGTCCGATGACTGATCACGGATGACTGATGACTGACTATCGCTACCTCCGGTACGCGCTGATTTTGGGAAACTCGCGCGCGGCTTCGGCCGCCTGCACGAGGCGCCCGATAGGGTGGAAGCCGATGAACAGCCGTCCTTCGCGGGGCGCGGCGGCGATCGCCATGCCCACCACCAGGCCGGTGTGGTCGCTCACGAAGGGAGAGCCGCTCATCATGCCCGGCTCGAAGACTTCATCCATCTGCGCCCACGCGCCTTTCTCGTCCACCTTCACCACCGTCCCGCCGAAGGCGCGGCGGCCGCCATTCCAGTCGCCTACCCCGGCCAGGATCGTCACAGGCTCGCCCAGTTGCGCCGCGCCGCGCGGGTCGGCGCTTAGCGCGAGCGCCTCGTCAACCGGCGTGCTCGCTTGCAGCAGGACGTAGTCCACCGTCAGATCGTCGCCGAAGCGCGGGACTCCGGGCAGGCCATAGAGCGTGTCAAATTCGGCGACAAGGTGATCATCCTGCTCCGGCAGTCCGAAGGCGATGCGTTCGAGCGCCTGGCCGGGCAGGCCCAACGTCGGCGCGCTGTGGGCCGTCGTCAGCCCTACGATGGCGCCATGGCTCAGCCGCAAGAAGAATCCGCTGCCCGACAATCCGTATTCGCCGCCGTCATACTGCGTCCATTCCTTCAGTCCGCCCGGCCCGAGGGGCAACTCGCCGCGCGGGGCGAGGATGGTCGGGGGCAGGGGCGTGGGGCCGAGCGGCAGTTCGATCTGCGCGCCGGGGAGGAAGAAGGCGAGGATCTGCGCGGCGAAGAGCGAGGCGAGGACGAGCAGGATGACTGTGATGGTCAGGATGAGGAGGGTGGCGCGGACGGCGTATTGCCAGCCAACGGCCTGGGCGTATTTGAGCACGGGGTTCTGGACAGCGGAGCGTTCGGATACAGTCCCTCGCAAGGCATTACTCGG
>DATDRS010000087.1:0-12050 GCA_035291605.1 Anaerolineales bacterium
ATGCGGCGGCCCCAGATAGGGGAAGTCCGCCAGATAGTCGGTGTGCGGCCCCAACAGGTCTGTCGTCACCTTTCCCCTGGTCATGAGGTCCGCTACATTATCGGCGACATCATCCGTGAGCTTACGCCCGTTGGGGTAGCCCGCCTGACGCGTGTAATCGTAGGGCAGAATATCAGGGAGCCACTCCCTGGCGAGCGTGACCGCTTCCGCCTCACTGTAGCCAAGGGCCTGAAACATGGCCACATACTGGGGGAGGAAGATCTCCCGCTGTTTCGCTGGGGGAGTCGCGTTCGTATCCGCCCCCTGTCTAAACACGTTGTTTCCAGGGCGCCCTACCTGGTTGACCGGGGTGAGCGCGCCGCGCACCAGCGCCATGGTCCGCGCCCAGACGCCGATCTGTGAATTCGGGCCGAGCGTGCTGTTCGGCGCCTCGAGCACAATGCCAAGTACATTCTTGTCGCTAAAGAAGTCATGTCCGGTCCACTGCATGTTGTTCTGAAAGCCGATGGGGTCGGCGAAGAACGGATCGCTCCGGAGGCCGGCGTAGAAGCGATACGGACCCTCCGTCGAGATCGGCGTCCCACGCCCAAACGAGACGAGCGCCTGGTGAATAACCACCTCGCCGACCGGGCCGGCCTCTTGGGCTAGCGCGCCGGTTGCGCGATACACCGTCGCGGTCTGTCCCCCGTCATCCGCCGCTGCGAACAGCACATGAAAGGCGACCTCGGCCTGGGCATCGCCGTTTGTGTCAATCTTGAACTCGTAACGCGCCTCCGGGTCAAATCTGTCCGCACGCGTGGGCGCCTCAGGATTGACATCCAGGATCAGGATGGACTTGGTTGGATCGCCCGGCTTCTGGAAGACGTAGAGGTCCGTAATGTCAGTCCGGGGATCCAGGTCTGGTGTGTCATTGTGATGCATACCTGCCTCCTATTGTAGATGAGCGAGAAGGTGACGACACATCCTCACCGCGAGCAAACATGAGCGGCTGGACCGGGTTGGAAAAGGGATTATTGGACATCCTTACTGCCCAAGCCCCGGGATCACCGGGGTCGTCGGCACGTGGCCGATCCAGGTATCGAGCGTCTCCACAACCGGCTTGTCGTTCGCGTCCGAGGCGGCGCGCTGTGTTTGCAGCCAGTCGTCGAATGCCTTCTGGCGCGCCTGCTCCAGTTCGCTATCGGTCAGCGGGCGCATGTCACGGCCGAGCCCCTGAATGATGTGCCAGCCGAACTGGGTCAGCACCGGCTCGCTGATCTCGCCCACGGGCGTGTTGAATGCGACCTGCTCGAACTCGCTGACCATGTCGCCTTGCTTGAACCAGCCGAGGTCGCCGCCCTCCTGCGCATTGGACGGATCCTGCGAGTACTGCGCCGCGAGCGCCGTCCAGTCCTCCCCGGCCTTGAGCCTGGCGAGGACTTCGTCAATCTGGGTTTTCGCCTCCGCCTTCACCGTCTCGGTCGCCGTTTGCGAGACGCGGATGAGAATGTGGCGGGCGCGCACCTGCTCCTGAACGTTCGACACGTCGGCGCCGATGGCTTGGGTCAGTTTCTCGCGAAGGATCTCCGTCTCGAGAAAATACCGGAAGTCGGCCTCGCTCAAGTCGGCGAACTCCCTCAAATCAGAGGTGTAGCTGAAGACGCGCGTGGCGTAAGCCGCCGCCGTGTAGGGCGTGGCAGTCGGGCCGGGCGTCTCCGTCGCCGTCGGCGTCGGCGAGGGGCCAGCCGTCGCGGTCGCCGTGGGCGTGAACGTAGCCGTCGGGGTCAGGGTGGGGGTCGGCGTCAAGCGGGCCGCCTGCGTCAGGTCCACCGTCGGCGGGACATCGGTGGGGAACGGCGAGGGCGTGATCGTGGGCGTGGGCGTCCCGTTCGGGAAGTAGCCGAACGTCTCCTGAAGGCGCGCGTCAACCTCTTCTCTGCTCACCATGATCCCGCGTTTGGCGGCTTCCTGCCGGATGAGTTGATCGTCAATCAGGGTGTTCAGTACTTGGCGCCCGAGCGACTCGGAGTCGCTAAGGTAGCTCACCAGCTGCTGAAGCTGGCTATCGTAATATTGCAGGGACTGCGCGTCAGTGCCAAGGATCTCACGCAGTTGCAGCAATTGCTGATACTGCTGCGTGATGACCAGGAACCGCTGATAGCGCACGGCTTTCTGGAAATCGCCCAGGCGGATGGCCGCGTCGTTGACGCGGGCCACGGGCCGGCGCGGCAGCAGGACCAACTGGTCGAAGAGGCCGTAGCCGATCAGCCCGGCCACGATCACCGCGACGACGACGGTGCCGTAGATGATATATTGGCGCATACGTTTCTCTCGCTGGGCGCGCGAGAGTTGCTTTCGAGTCAGCGGCGCCGGCGCCGCTTTGGTTTTGCTCATGCTCGCTCCTCACAAATTCGGGGCATAGGACACTCGCACATCCTATGCCCCGGGTCAGATCGGCACAACGGCGCGGGCCGTGGGCGCGCCCGCGCGGCGCGGATAAGATAACCGAGTGGAATTAGTAGCGCGGCATCTCTCCGCTGAACGGCAGGAGCGCCATATGGCGCGCGCGCTTGATCGCCGTCGCGACCTGCCGCTGGTGGCGGGCGCAAGTCCCGGTCTGGCGGCGGGGACGGATCTTGCCCCGGTCGCTGACCAGGCTCCGCAGCATCTCCACGTTCTTGTAGTCAATCTTCTTGTTCTTGTCCACGCAGAACTGGCAGACATGCACGCGGCGGATCAGAGTCCGACCGCGTCCCTCAAACTCTTCCTCCGTCCCCTCTTCTTCACTGCGTCGCCTTTCGTTGTCCATCGTCGTGCTCCCATTCTCGGTAGATCACCCGCCGCGCCGGACAGACGCGGGCAGGCGCTAAAAGATCAACTCACACCCTGGCGTAACAACGACTTCAGTCGTGGCGCCGGTCCTAAGAACCGCTCGCAGCCCGCGTCCTCGCGGGCCCTTCGGCCAACCGCGAGGACGCGATGGGAGAGCGGTTTTAAGAAGGTTTCTAAAACGGAAACTCCTCTTCTTCGCCTGGCGATTCGCCGCTCGCCGGGGCGGCCTCGCCGCTGGGCCGGGAACGGTCGCCCAGGATAATCATTTCGCTGGCAATGACTTCGAGAGCGGAATGCTTTTTGCCCTCCTGGTCTTCCCATCGGCGGGTCTGCAGGCGGCCTTCAATGTACACCTGCTGGCCCTTGCTCAGGTATTGCTTGCAGATTTCGGCCAGGTTGCCCCACGCCACTACGTTGAACCATTCGGTCTCTTCGCGGCGCTCGCCGTCCGGCGCGTTCCACGTACGGGTCGTCCCCACGCTGAACGAGGTCACCGGGCGGCCCGAAGGCGTGTAACGCATCTCCGGGTCACGGCCCAAATGGCCGATGATCATGACTCTGTTCAACCCACGGCTCATCGTCTCCTCCTTGCGGCTCAGGCCACTGCGTCAGCGCGGCGCAGGGTTGGGGCCAGCGTCAAGGGTCACTCGTCCAGGCGGATAATCTGGAAGCGCATTACCTGCTCGGTCAGGCGCAGATTGCGCTCGACCTCGCGCGTGGCGGCCGCGGTCATCTGCGTTTGCATGAGGATGTACTGGCCCTCCTTCTGCTTGCGGATGGAATAAGCCAGCCGGCGGCGGCCCCACAGATCCACCTGGGCCACCTGGCCACCCGCGGTGGCCACCCACCCTTTGGCTTTTTCCACCAGTGCATTGAGGGACGCCTCATCCAGATCAGGCTGCAGGATGAAGGCAACTTCATAGCTGCGCATGAGGGATTACTCCTTTCTATGGGATATGCCCCTGTCGGCGTTGGCGAGGTGGCCGCGGCCTAATGGGAGCAGAAAGCGTTCGGGGCCAAAACCCGCCCCGGCGCAACGGGCGGGATATTAACACATGGAGAGCAGTTTGACAAGCCTCCGGTGGATTTTTGGATTTTGAACCTCAGATTGCGGGTGGGGCGAGACAGCCAAACCAGCCATCCACAATCTGCAATCAAAAATCAATTCACGCCGTTGCGCGGGAGCTCCAGGTAAAAGGCGCTGCCTTTGCCGAGCTTGCTGTCCACCCACACCCGGCCTCCGTGACGCTCCACGATGGATTTGACAATCGCCAACCCGAGGCCGGAGCCTTTGACTTGTGTGCTTCCGCGCTGTTTGACGCGGAAGAATTTCTCAAACAGGTGTGCCTGGTCGGCGGGGGCGATGCCCAACCCGGAATCTATCACTGCCACCTGAAAGGCATCGTCGCTCATGGAAACGGCCAGCTGCACCTGCCCGCCGGCGGGAGTGTACTTGACCGCGTTATCCACCAGATTGGCAATCGCCTGTCGCAACAGCGTCGGGTCGCCGGAGAGCGTGGGCAGATCGGGCGGGATGTCCACCTTAAAAGTCAACCCCTTGTTCGCCGCCTCCGGCTTGAGGGATTCGAGGACGACCGCCACGATCTCGTCCACCCGGCACATCTCGCGGGCCAGCCCCACCCCGGCCTCGATGCGGCCCAGGTCGAGCAGGTCGTCAATCAGCTTCGTCATCTGCTCGATGCCGAGGATGATCTTGTCCGAAAATTCCCGCTGTTTGTCGTTGAGCGGGCCAACCATCGGCAGCATGGTGGCGTAGCCGCGCATAAACGTCAGCGGCGCACGCAGGTCGTGGCTCACGGTTGCCACAAATTCCGATTTCATCAAATCCAGTTCTTTGAAGTGCGTGACGTCGCGCAGGACGCACACCCGCCCGAGGACCGAGCCGTCGGCGCTGATGATCGGCGAGGCCGAAGCGTAGAGCGTCCTGCCGCTGGATAGTTCGATTTCGTCGGTGCCGGCGGCGGCGCGGTTGTCCTGCAACAGCCGCACCAGCGCAATGTTGGGCAAGACCTGGGCCACCGGCTTGCCGATGGCGGGTTTGCCTGTCAACTCAAACGCCGCTTCGGCCGCCGGGTTAAGCAGCAGCACGCGCTCATTGCGGTCGGTGACGATCACGGCGTCCGGCGTCGAGGCCAGGATGGCGGCGAGGCGTTGGCGGCGCTGCTCGGCGGCTTCGAATAGGCGGGCGTTCGCCACTGAGACCGCGGCCTGACCCGCCAGCGTCGTCAGGAAGTTCACTTCGGACTCGGTGAAGGCGTGAGGCCGTTCATAGCCCAGCCAGAGCGCGCCATAGTAAGTGGCCTCCTGGCGCAGCGGCAGGGCCAACAGCGCCTGGAGTTTCCCGGCCACCGGGGCGACATCCAAAATGGCCCGCGCCCGTGCCAGGTTCTCGATGACCAGACGGCCTTCATTCCGGGTGAGGTTCAGTATACCGCGGTCTAAGGGCGCCATGACTTCCGCTGCCGGGCCGGCCGCGAAAGTCTGGTGAAGCGGCGGCGCATCCGGCAGGGGCAGCTCTTCGCCGGGAATGAGGACGAGGCGCGCGCCCGAGGCGCCGGTCGCGTTCAGCGCGCCCTGCAAAATCGGCGGGAGTGCGTCCTGCAGGTTGAGGCTGCTCGCTACACCCTGGCTCGCGCGCAGCAGCAAGCCCAGTTCTTCGAGGCGCGCTTTCAGCTTGACGCGCATATGCTCAAACGCCATCCCGGCGCGCCCCACTTCGTCATCGCCTCCCACGCTCACCGGCAGGTCCAGCTGGCCTTCGGAGATGCGCTGAGCTGCCAGAGCCAGCGCCTCTGCCGGGCGCGTGACGCGTCCGGCGATCAGCGATACGAGGATCAGGCCGATCATCCCAATCAGGAGCAGGATCACGATGATGGGTGTGGAGATCTGCGTGGCCAGCGCGAGCACCACCTGATTCGGGACCATGATCACCACTGTCCACGCGTGGCCGGGGACCGGGTAATACAGGACGAGGCGCCGCGTGCCGTCCGGGGCGCGGTCCTGGTATACGCGCGCGCCGGGGACACTGATGGACAAATCGGTTGCGGAGGCCTCCGGCTCAAACGGCTGCTGGATATAGCTGGCATCCGGGTGATGAATGATCTGGCCCCGCTCGTCGAGGATGAATCCCTGCCCCACGCCCCCGGCCAGGCCCGCAAATTCGTTTGTCACGGCCTGCATGAGCGGGTTACTCACCAGGTCAGCGCGGCCAAGCAGCGCCCCCGCCGGCTGGTTGGTGGCCGGGTTCACAATCGGCGCGAGGAACAAGATATCCACCGGATGCTCCGAATCGCCGGAGAAGACAGCCCCATCCTGCGGGATGCCCTGAAGCGCCTGCTGCACAAACTGGTCTTCACCCCCGGTGAGACCAAAGCCTCCCTCCGCGCCGGTCGGGTAACCAGCTACCGGGTTGAGGCCCGCGTCGAACAATGTCAATTGCCGAAAGAACGGCAGCGCGCGGATGCTCTGCGCTAGGCGGACGGTCTGAGCCAGGCTGTCTCCGGAGAACCAGTCTTCCTGCGCGGCAATATCGCGCACGAGGCCGCGCCCCGTCTGGATGAAAAACGGGATTTCATGGCCTGCGTTTTGAGCCGCCCGCCCCATCTGGTCAACGACTAACTGCGTTGAAACGCGCGTGGCAATCGTGATGTCGGCCCAGAAGAGCAGCCCGATGCCGAGGAGGAACAGCGGGATCAGCGTGAAGAGCAGTTTGCGGTTGAGGCTGGAAAGATAGGGAGGAGGCAGCGCGCCGCGCCGGCGCGGCCACCACCTGGGGAGGCCCATCCGCACGAGTTCCGTGGCCACGCCTGCAATCGCGGCGTGCCCAATGAATACCGGGGCCGCCGCGCGCACAATCGAGGCGACGTAGTCCCATCCCAGCAAGCCGGTCGTATGCGAGTACGCATAATAGGAGAGGTAGAGAACCGGCCAGAAGATGAAACCGACCAGCGGCCCGGAGGCTGCCGGGTGGCGCAGGAGAGCGGCCGGCCAGCCCCGATAATCCTGCCGGGCGCACCACGCCACGCTGCTCGCGAGCAGCGTGAACTCAAATGGCGTCGCCAAGGAGCGGGTCTCCCAGATGGCGCGCGACAGGCCAGTGAGCCAGCCAACCACGACTGCCGGGCCGATCCCCAGCCAGCCTCCGGCGAGAAACGCCGGAATCAGCGCAAACAAGGCCAGCCCGGGGCGCTGGGTTTCAGCCGGGAGGCCTGGCGGGGGCAGAATGTTCGCGGGGAAGTGCAGGACGGAGAGTTGGGCAAACACGACGCCCAGCAGCGCGAGAGCGATAAACCCGGCCCACCCCTGAAGGCGCAGCCGGCCAAAGTCGCTCAGATTGAGGGCCAGCGTGGACAGCGTGACCAGCGCATAAAACACCATCAGCGCATAACCGAAGAAACCGACCGGTGCGCTGATGAATGGAATACTGTCGAAACCCGCCAGATCAAAGGTCATCTAACCCTATCCCAACTCACTGGGATTATAGCACTGCGAAGGGTGACGGCAAATGTCACCACGCGGTCCGTTGCATAAAACGTGCCCGGGTGGAAATCCTTATTTCAATTGCGGCAGGATCGTCCGGGCCATCGCCTCCAGGCCGTCAAGGTCGTCCAGGTCAAGCCATTGCAGCATGACCCGCTGAACGCCTGCCGCGGCCAGTTCGCCCAACTGGTCTACTATCTCGGAAGGTGAGCCGACGAGGATGCCCTGTGCGCGCATTTCGGCGGCTGACCGGCTGCGCGCTTCCGTCTTGCGTTTAACCTCCGCCTCGTCGCGGCCGAAGTAGCAGCCGGTCATCAGCGAACGGCGCACCGCGTCGGGCTGGCGGCCACCGGCCGCCAATAATGCGTCCAGCCGCCGGTTGAGTCCGGCGAATTTAGCAGCGGGGATATAGACGGCGTTCCACTCGGAGGCGTGGCGGACGACTAAAGGCAAAGTGCGCCGCAGGCCGTTGCCGCCGATCAGGATCGGCGGCCCGGCGGGCCGCTGCGGTCGGGGCAAAAGCCGCGCCTCTTTCAACCGGTAGAACGCGCCGTCGAAGTCGAGCGGCTGATCGTCGGTGAGGAGGTGGATGACGATCCGCAAACCTTCCTCGAAACGGGCAAACCGCCGCGGCACATCGAGCAGGTCCCAACCGTAGTGGGTGTGCTCGCGCGCCTGCCAACCCGCGCCGAGGCCCAAGATCAGCCGCCCGCCGGACAGGTCATCCACTGCGCTCGCCATCCGTGCCGTCATCGTGGGCTGGCGGAAAGAAACCGGCGAGACCAAGGGGCCGAACTGGATGCGCCGGGTATGACTTGCGAGCCAGGTGAGCGAGACCCACAATTCGAGAGAGTCCAGGTCGGGCGGGCTGGCGTTGGTGTAGTGGTCAGAGCGGTACAGCCCGGCGAAGCCCAGGTCTTCGACTGCCCTGGCAATCCGCTGCCAGCGCGGCCAGTTCAGGCCGTTCTGCCCCTCGATCATGATGGCGAGTTCAAGCATAGGTTTATCTTTTCCCTTTCTGCCCGGCTGGGAGAGATGCAAAATCAGCTCGCAAATACGAGAGCCTGGGTATGGTATAATCCCGCTCGCGCCACCTTAGCTCAATCGGCAGAGCAAGCGTTTCGTAAATGCTAGGTTTCGAGTTCGAGTCTCGAAGGTGGCTCTTAGTCGTTAAAGAGAATTCGGACCCGGCTAGGCAGAGGACTCTTCAGAGTCTTCACCCGCTTTGCGCAGGGCCTCGCGCAGCCGAGCCGCCATTTTCAGGAAGCGTTCCCCGATTCTGACGCGCGCCAGCAGTTCTAATGTGTCAACGGGTTTTGTCAGGTAATCATCTGCGCCCGCTTCCTGACCCATCATCACGTACTTTGGCTCAGTAATGACCGTCAGGATGAGAATATAGGCATAGGGCTCCTGACCGGCCGCGCGAATTTTGCGGATGAGGTCCAGACCGTCCATTTCGGGCATCACCAGGTCGGTAATGACCATGGGGAACCGCTCGCGCTGAAAAAGCTCCCACGCGGCCTGACCATTTTCCGCCGCAACCACCTCGTGCCCCACCTGCTTGAGCACGCGGCCCACAATCTGGCGCACAACCGGTTCATCCTCCGCAATCAAGATTCTCATGGCCGTTTCTCCGGACTCAACGCCGTCGGCAAGCGCGGCGCAATATCCATAGTATAGCGCAACCGATCAATAATCTGCGCCCCGGGGTCAGGCGGTTAGTATAATCAGCGCATGCCTATGACTACAATTATCATTG
Source organism: Anaerolineales bacterium (assembly GCA_035291605.1). GTDB lineage: Bacteria > Chloroflexota > Anaerolineae > Anaerolineales > UBA6663 > DATDRS01. The sequence goes on from DATDRS010000087.1 coordinate 9,071, forward strand.
GCTTGGCCGGAGGCACCGGGTCCGGCAAGACGACGGTCGCCAGAGTGATCCTCAACCGCGTGGGTGCTCAGCACATCGCCTACGTCCCGCACGACGCCTACTACCGCAACTTCTCCGATCTGCCCAAGGCCCAGCGCGATCTCATTAACTGGGATCACCCCGACTCGCTTGACACCGATCTGATGATCAAGCACGTCAAGGCGCTCAAGGCCGGGCAGGCCGTGGACCTGCCTGTGTACGACTTTACGACTCATGCGCGCACCGATCAAACCGTCCACGTCGAGCCACAGCCCATCATCCTGGTCGAGGGCATCCTGATCTTCGCCGACCCGCGCCTGCGCGAACTGTTCGACGTCAAAATCTTCGTGGACACCGACGCCGATCTGCGTTTCATCCGCCGCCTCCAGCGTGACATCGCCGAGCGCGGGCGCACCGCCGAGTCGGTCGTCCGGCAATACCTCGACACGGTCCGCCCGATGCACCTTGAATTCGTCGAGCCGTCCAAGCGCTACGCGGACGTCATCATCCCCGAAGGCGGCCTCAACGAAGTGGCGATGGACATGGTCGTGGCGCGCATTGCCGAGTTGTTGTCGAGGACTTAAGTCACTTGGCCATTTCTACCGAGCTTGACAACCCGATAAACTATCCTATAATTCAATCACTGAATTTTGAGACATAGAATGCCTACCTCACCGCCTGCCGCACGTGAATTGCACATTCTTGAACAGATCGAAGCCGATCCTGAAGTGACCCAGGCCGACTTGGCGGAAGAGCTGGGCGTGGCAGTCGGCACCATCAACTTCGTCGTCAAGCGCTTGATCAAGAAAGGCTACGTGCGCGTCAAGCAACTGCAGCGGCGGCGGCTGAGGTACATCATCACGCCGGCCGGCATTGCCCTCCGCACCAGACTGGCCATGGACTCGCTCAATTATTCGATGCGGTTGTACCGCGAAACCCGGGCCCGGGCCAGGCAATTGATCGCCGAGGCCAGACGCCGAGGCTACCGCAGCCTGGTCATCTGCGGCGACGGCGACCTGGCAGACATTGTCCGGCTTACCTGTCTTGAAATGGGTATGGGGACACAGACGGGCGGTGATGATAGCCCTAAGGTTATCTTTGAAGGTGCACTAATCAACTTAAGTTTTCCCCTGAGCGAGGGCGGGCGGATCATCGAATGAGAATACTAGTTACGGGCGGCGCGGGCTATCTTGGCTCTATCCTGTGCGAGCACTTGCTCGCCGCCGGGCATCAAGTCCTGGTTCTAGACAACCTGATGTACGGCACGCCGGCGCTGTTCCACCTCTGCGCGCACCCTGGCTTCGAGTTTGAGCGCGGCGACGCGCGCGACCAAGCCACGCTGGCCTGGCTGCTCAAGAGAGTGGACGCAATGATCCCCCTTGCGGCCATCGTGGGCGCGCCCGCCTGCCAGCGCGACCCCTGGCTGGCGCGCTCCGTGAACGTGGAGGCCATTCAACTGCTGAAACAGCTGCGGAGCCCCAGCCAACTCATCATCTACCCCACCACCAACAGCGGCTACGGGACCAAGTCCGGGGACGTTTACTGCACGGAAGACACGCCGCTGGAACCTGTCTCGCTCTACGGGCAGACCAAAGTTCAGGCGGAACTGGAGCTGCTGGACAGCCCGAACGTGATCACGCTCCGGCTGGCGACCGTCTTTGGGTTGTCCCCCCGTATGCGCCTCGACTTGCTCGTGAACTACTTTGTCTACGCCGCCGTCGCCGACGGTTTCATCGTGATCTTCGAGAAAGATTTCAAGCGCAACTACGTGCACATTCGCGACGTGGCCGACTGCTTCCTGCACTGCCTGCGGAACTTCGACCGCATGGCCGGCCGCCCGTACAACGTCGGGCTGGACGCCGCCAACCTGTCCAAGGAGGAACTGGCGTTCAAAGTCAAGGCTTACGTCCCCAACTTCTACATTCATTTCTCGGAAATCGGCAACGACCCGGATAAGCGCAACTATATCGTCTCGAACCAGCGCCTGCGCGAGGCCGGTTTTGAGGCCCACCGCTCGTTGGACGAGGGCATTCAGGAACTGCTGAAGGGGTATCGCATGTTGGGGCGCGGGCTGTTCAAAAACGTATGACTTCTGCGAATGACCTGTCCGGGATCACGACCGCTATCCTGGTCGGCGGGCTGGGCACGCGCCTGCGCTCCGCCGTCGCCGATCGCCCCAAGGTCCTGGCCGAGATCAACGGGCGGCCGATGCTCAGTTATCTGCTTGACCAAGTCGCCCAGGCTGGCGTGCGGCGTGTGGTGTTCTGCACGGGCTATCGGGGCGAGCAAGTGCAGGCCGCGTTCGGAACGCGCTACGGCGCTTTGCAACTGGAATATTCGCAAGAACCGACCCCGCATGGCACTGCGGGCGCCATCCGCCTCGCGCTCCCCGTGTTACAATCGGATCCGGTGCTGGCAATGAACGGCGACTCCGTATGCGAGGCTGACTTGCGCGCTTTCTACACCTGGCACTGCGGGCGAGGCGCATCCGCCAGCCTGCTGCTCACCTTCACGCCAGATGTCGCCCGCTACGGCCAGGTTCAGACCGATCCGGATGGAAAGGTGCGCTCGTTTCAGGAAAAAGGCTCGGTGACAGGCCTTGGCTGGATCAACGCCGGCATCTATTTGCTCAGCCGCGCCTCCATTGAAACGATCCCGCTTGACCGCGCTGTGTCCATCGAGCGCGAGATGTTCCCCGCGTGGATCGGCCAGGACCTGTACGGTTATCAGAGCCAGGGCCGTTTTCTGGATATCGGCACACCCGAATCCTACGCCGAAGCCGCAAACTTCTTCAGCGCACAGGGTCAATCTGCATGACGCCGGCCTCCTCCGACGATCTCATCCATGCTCATCTGCTGGAAAGCGCCCGCGTTAAACAGGCGCTGGCCGAGACCCAGCGCGAAACCATCCGGGCGGCGGCGGACTTGATCACCGCGACTTTCCGCTCAGGCAATAAGGTGTT
>DATDRS010000088.1:0-3533 GCA_035291605.1 Anaerolineales bacterium
GGGCGAGGGGGACCCGCGCGGGGTGCGGCAATCCCCCGGCGAACAGGGCGTGACCGTCTCGCGCCCGGCCGAGCCACGCGGTGATGACTCGCTCATTCTGATCCACCAGCGCAACCACCGCCTGCGGAAAACCCAGGTCAGCGGTCACTGCGGTGAGCACCCTCTCCTCAACTTCGTTGACGTCGCTCGCGCTTTGCAATGAGAGGGTCAGGCTGTGAATGATCTCAAGATCGCGATGGACGCGGTCAAGCTCGGAGTGGGAGGCCTGGAGCCGCTTGAGGAGCGTCGTAGCATAGCCAAACGTCCCGGCGATGAGGAAAAATCCGACGATCTGCGCAATGAGCCGCTGCCAGCTCTGGTCGGCGCGCCCAAGCCCGGCGGCGACGAACAGGAGCGCCGCGCCCGCCGCGCTCAGCAGCGCGCCGCGCATTCCAAAGAAGAAAGCCGCCGCAAGCAGCGGGCTGAAAGCGTAAAGATAATATGGCGTGCCCCACCCCCCCGTCGCCGCGGCCAACGCCGCGCAGAAGGACAAGTCCAACAGCAGCAGCCAGGGGCTGCGGCGGAGCCAGGCGTTCAATTGAACCGGGCGCAGGGTGATGAATAGGTTAACCAGCGAGGCAGCCAGTATCGCGCCGCCGGAGATGGCCTGCCGGTCGCCCGCCGCCAGGGACAAGATGGCCGGGATCAGGCTGAGCCACCGGTACAGCACCAGCAATTGAAACACGTGGCGAGTATTGGTCAAATCACTCTGGGAAACTTCTGACTTCACGGCAGCATCTCCTTAATTGAGATTATGACATTCGAGCATGAGCATGTCAACACAGACGGAGCAGGCACGCAGTCGAAGGATGCGGGTAATCACCAGACGACCAGACGAAACTCAATTGCACTTTTATAGGGAAAAGAGTATTATCACTCGGTTCATCCTCATTCTGCTCCCAGGAGATTCCCATGACATCCCCCCAGGCCGACCGCACTCTCGATTGTCGTGGCATGAAGTATCCGGTCCCCATCCTCAAAGCAGAGCAGGCGCTGGCTGAAATGTCGCCGGGCCAGGTCCTGGAAGTAGTGTCTACCGACGCAAATACAAAGCCTGATCTGGCCACGTGGGCCGGGCGCATCGCCTCCGAGCTCGTGGCGATCGGTGATACGAGCAACGGCCAATACAGTTTCTTTGTGCGTAAAGGCGGCGCGGCCCCGGCGGCGCAGGCGGCCCAGGCCAGGCGTGACGAAAATCTGTTTCTGGTGGTGCTGCGCACCGGGGTGAACCAACCCGGCCAGGTGCGGGCCGCCTTCATGTACGCCTCGCTGGCGGCGGCGATGGGCCAGGACACCGTCGTCTATTGCGTGCAGGAGGGCGCCGATGCGGCCAAGAAAGACGTGCCGCAGAAAGATACCTCGCCGCAGGGCGGGCCGACGATCTCCCAGCGCATCGCCGAGGCGGTGGAGATGGGCGTGCGCGTCGAGGTCTGCGAGCAGACCGCCAGCGTGCGCGGCATCAAGGCCGAAGACCTGATCCCCGAGGCTAAATTGATCGGCGGCGCCTCTCTGATTGACTACGCCATCCGGGCGCGCGGCACACTCACATTTTAACCATGCTGACGCTAAGCGCAGAACCCGGCAGCGCCAGCCGCCGCTTCTTCTATTCCGCCATCTTCTGGTTGATCGTGCCGGGGATCATCGGCCTCACCCTGGCGACCTTCCTGTACGTCCCTTCGGTGTACGACTCGCTCCCCCTCACCCTCAAGCCCTATCTCAGTTTTGGCCGCATCCGCCCGGCCCACGTCAACCTGATGATTTTCGGCTGGCTCTCGCAGGCCTACGCCGGCGGCATCTTGTTCATCCTGCCGCGCATCACGCGCGCCCGGCTGTTCAGCGAGCGCCTGGCCCACGCCAACTGGTGGTTGTGGAACCTGATGATAGCCGGCGCGGCGATCACCCTGCCGCTGGGGCTGACGCAGGGGCGCGAGTACGCCGAGATGATCTGGCCGCTCGACCTGCTGCTCATCGTCAACTGGGTCCTGCTGGCGATCAACATCTGGGGCACGTTCGCCCGGCGCGAGGAGCCAAAAGTCTACGTCAGCCTGTGGAATTTCATGGCGGCGACGATCATCTTCGCCGGGGTGTACGCGGTGGGCAACAAAATCTGGGACCCCTCCGGCGCGTACACCGGGATGAACGACAATATCGTCAATTATTTCTACGTCCACAACCTGTTCAATTCGTGGTTCACGACCGCAGGGCTTGGGCTGGCGTTTTACCTCCTGCCCAAGTTAACCGACAAGCCGCTGTACAGCCACCGGCTTGCGCTTTGGGGCCTGTGGAGCGTGTGGACCGGCCAGCACCACCAGCTCTACAGCCCCGCGCCGGACTGGCTGGAATACCTCACCATCGTGTTCAGCATCCTGGCCGCCGTGCCGACCATCGCCTTCATGGTCAACTTCTTCATGACGATGAGGGGGCGCTGGGGGCGCGCGGCGGAAGACGTGGCGCTGCGCTTTCTGGTCACCGGAGCGCTCTTCTGGGCGTTCACCTGCGTGCAGGGCGTAGCGCAGTCGTTCCGCACGTTCTCCATGTACGTGCATTTCACCAACTGGGTCATCGGCCACAGCCACCTGGCCTTCGTCGCCGACTACTCCTTCTGGGCCTTCTCGCTCATCTACCTGATGATCCCGGTGCTGGTCCGCCGCCCCATGTACAGCCGGAAGTTAATGGAGTGGCATTACTGGCTGACGACCGTAGGGATGACCATCTTCATGGTGTCTCTGTGGATCGGCGGCCTGATCCAGGGGCAGAACTGGCTGACTTACAGCACCCCGTTCATCGAAACGGTGAAGTCCATGCAGCCCTACTTCGCGCTGCGCCTGGTCGGCGGCTTGATGGCGGGCGTGGGCGTCCTGTGCATGGCCTACAACGTCTGGCAGACGGCGCGTCAGCCCGCGCCTGCGCCTGCGCTTTCACCTGCCGCAGCGGCCAGCGGCGGAGGCGGGGAATGAAGATCAATCAGAGCATCGTCTACCTCACCGGAGGCTCGGTCATCAGCCTGCTGCTCGGGATCATCGTGACGATCATCCTCCCGGCGCAAGACCCGGCGGTCCTAGGCCCTTCGCCGCTCGCCCGCCCCTACACTGCACAAGAACTGCTGGGGCGCGAAATCTACAAGCGGGAGGGCTGTCACTACTGCCACACCCAGCAGGTCCGCGCGCCAGAAGCCGACCGGGGGATGGTTCACCAGAAGGGCGACATCGGCCCGGAGTCCGTGCCGGGCGACTACTATTACCAAAGCCCGGTCTTCTGGGGCACAAACCGGCAGGGGCCGGACCTGGCTCATATGGCCAGCCGGGAGGGGATCGGCAGCAACGCTGACTGGCACCGGCTGCACTTCAATAACCCGCGCGCCGTCGCCTCCGGCTCGATCATGCCGTCTTTCGACTACCTGACGCCGGAGGAGATGGAAGCGCTGATCGCCTACATGCTGACGCTGAAGTGAAACGTATCGCGTATTCCGTCCCAAAGGGACTGGCCTGAAGGCC
>DATDRS010000089.1:0-8779 GCA_035291605.1 Anaerolineales bacterium
GGAGACTCAGCCATGCCCTATCAAGACCTGCGCCAATTTCTAGCCCGCCTCGAGGCCACGGACTATCTCCGGCGAATCCGCAAGGAGGTGGACTGGAACCTCGAACTCGGGCACATTGCCAAAATCAATGAGGAAGAGCACGGAGGAGGGAAGGCGCTGCTGTTCGAGAACGTCAAGGATTATCCCGGCTGGCGCGTCCTGACGAGCGCGCTGACGGCCAGAGAGCGCCTGGCCCTGGCGCTGGAGCTGCCGACGCACATGAGCCTGATGAACCTGTCGCGAGAATGGGTTGACCGCATCCAGGGCAAACGTGCCTCGCCCCGGTGGGTGGACGCAGGGCCATGCCAGGAGAACCTCATCGGCGAAGCGGACGTCAACCTCAACAACCTGCCCGCGCCGTGGTTCTATCCTGAAGACGGCGGCCGCTACCTGGGCACGGCAGGTTTCCTGATCTCGCGCAACCTGGATACCGGACGCGTCAACCTCGGCACCTACCGGCTGATGATCGTGGATGACAAGCGCGCCTCGATCATGATCATCAAGGCCAAGGACGCAGAGATTGACTTGCGCGGCTACGCCGCCCGCAAGATGCCCATGCCGATAGCCTACGTCAGTGGTGTGGACCCCGTGATCTTTTTGTGCTCCAGCACCCTCTTCGGCCTGACGGAGAGTGAATATGACGTCGCCGGAGCCCTGCGCGGGGAGCCCTGCGAAGTCGTTAAAGCCAGGCTGTCCGATCTGCCGGTGCCGGCCACGGCTGAGTTGGTCATCGAGGGCGAGATCATGCCCGGCCAGACCCTGCGCGAAGGGCCATTCGGCGAGTACACCGGCCACTACTCGGGCAAAAAGGATGAAGCGCGCGAATTCGTCCAGGTCAAAGGCCTCACCTATCGCAACGATCCCATCCTGTGGGCCACCACCGTCGGCAAGCCCATCACCGACACGCACATGATCATGGCCGTCAACCGCACGGCCTCGCTGTGGAACGACCTTAAGGCAATGAACATTCCCGGCATCAAGGCGGTCTACGGCCCACCGGCCGGCGCCGGGCGCATGCTCGTCATCATCGCTATGAAGCCGATGTACCACGGCCACTCCACCCAGGTGGGATTAGCCGCCTTCGCCACGGTCACCGGCAACTATGGCCTTAAGACCGTCATCGTGGTGGACGACGACATTGACCCGGAGAATATGGATCACGTGATCTATGCGCTGAGCTTCAAGTTTCAGCCCGACTTCGGCACCCAGATCATCAAGCGCGGGCGCTCCACCCCGCTCGATCCGTCGCTCCCCATCGGGGATGCCCGGTTCATGACCTCGCGCATCATCCTGGACTGCACCACGCCCTACGAGTGGAAGGAAAAGCCGCACCAGATTTTCCTGGACGAGAAGATGGTCCAACACGTCAAAGAGCATTGGAACGAGTATTTCGGCGAAGAGGCGGCGGCGACCCTGCCCCAGCGGGTCGGCGAACTCGCGCACGCGTAGAAGGTAACCTCGATGCGACCGATCGAGGGTATTGTCTTTGACGTTGACGGCTGTGTGGCGCGGGGTAGCCGTGCCCTGCCCGGCGTGCCGGAGACCCTGGCGGCGCTGCAGGCGCGGGGCATCCGCTGCGCCTTTCTCACCAACGAGAACCAGCGCACGGTGGCGCAGATGGTCGAACGGTTGAACGCGATGGGCATCCCGGTTGGCCCGGACGATGTGCTGACTTCAGCCATCATCGCCGCCGAAGTGACGCGCACGCTGCACCCCGGGCGAAAGGTCTTAGCCATCGGGGCGGCCGGGTTGATCGAAGCCCTCCGCTCGCGCGGCGTGACCTTGCTCGACCGCGCGCAGGCCGTTGAAGCCGAGGTGGTGGTGATGGGCAAGGACCCGGACTTCAACCAGAAAACCCTGGAACTGGTGTGCCAGGCCATCTGGCATGGGGCCGAGTTCATCGCCACCAACTACGACCCGAAGGTGCCGTCGGCGACCGGCTTTGTGCCGGGCACCGGGCCGATGATCAAGGCCGTGGCCTACGCCACTGGCAAGGAACCGCGCGTCACCGGCAAGCCGTCCAGGTGGGCCGGCGAGATGGCGATGAAGGCGCTGGGGATCGCCCCGGAGCACGGCGCGGTGGTTGGCGATCAACTTGAACAGGATATCCGTATGGGAAAACAGGCCGGCTTGTTCACCATCGTGGTGCTCACCGGAGCGACGACGGCCGAAGCCGCCGCCGCCGCGCCAGAAGACCTGCGACCAGACCTCGTCTTGCCCGACGTTAACCATTTGCCCGGATGGCTTGATAGCCGGTCGGCAGACGGCCGCGAAGCGTAGCGAACGGCAGATGGTTCTCGATGCCCGTCGTTCGGCCATGTTCAAGGAGGCGATAAACCATCATCGAACTCACTCGGCGTTCACACACCTCCGTGCTGTCGCGCCCGGGCAGCCAGAGGCCAGATCATCTCCGGGCTCCTTCGTCTCTCTGATTCATTAAGAGGAGGAACTACAAAATGGCCGGCAGCACTGATGGGAGATTTCCCAGCCCCTTTGAAGTCCCCACCCCTCCGGGTTGTGAGGGTTGGGAGGACCTTTATCCCTATTACTACCTCTTCAGCCCGGAACGGCGCGAGTTTGAGGAGGGCAAGTTCTGGTTTCAGGATGGCATGCACCACCCGGAGCCGCTGTATCCCTTCGACACCATCACCTCCGAGAGTTGGTGGGTCGCTCTGGGACAGTACAACACGCGTGTCTTCATTGTTCCCCCGGCGCTCGGCATTGATCAGCGCGTGTTGAATGGATACCTGTACATCAGCGCCAACGCGATCACCGATGAGGCTGTCGTCGGGGCGCGGGTGGCCCACTTCCTGGAGCGGGCCGGTTACTATTATCAGCACTGGAACGAGCTGTATGAGAAGTGGGTGAAGAAGGCCGAAGCCGTCATCCGCGACCTGCAGGCCCTCCAGGTGCCAGACCTGCCCGAGATGGAGGACATCTCGGTGGTGACGGAGGGCAAGGGCATCACCAACGCCTATTACCTGCTCGAGGCCTACAACCGCGTCATCGAGAACATGCACAAGATTTGGCACTACCACTTCGAATTCCTGAACCTGGGCTACGCCGCCTACCTGACCTACTTCGGCTTCTGCAAGAAAGCCTTCCCCGATATCCCCGACCAGACCGTGGCCAAAATGGTGTCGGGCATTGACGTCATCCTCTTCCGGCCTGACGAGGAGTTGAAGCGCCTGGCCCGCGCCGCCGTGGACCTGGGCGTGGCGGGCGTCTTCAAGAAAACCATCCAGCCCGACGAGGTCATGGCCGAGATGCAAAAGTCGGACGCCGGGAAGAAGTGGCTGGCCGAGCTGGAGAAGTCCAAAGACCCGTGGTTCTACTTCTCCACCGGCACCGGCTTTTACCACCTGCACCGCAGCTGGATTGACGACATGATGGTGCCCTGTCTCTCCATCCGGGGCTACATCGAAAAGATCGAGGCTGGCCAGGACATCGCCCGGCCGCTGAGCGCCATCCAGAAGGAACGCGACCGGCTGGCTGCCGAATACACCGCGCTGCTCTCGACTGAAGAAGACAAGAAGGCTTTCCAGGAGCAGCTCGGCCTGGCCCGCACCGTGTTCCCCTACATCGAGAACCACAACTTTTACGTGGAGCATTGGCACCACACGATCTTCTGGAATAAGATGCGGGAGTTTGGGCGGCTGTTCGTCAAGTACGGCTTCTTCAAGGAGGTGGATGACCTCTTCTACCTGCACCGCTTCGAAGTCACCGAGGCGCTGTACGACTTGATCGCCTCGTGGGGCGTGGGCACCCCGGCGCGCGGGCCGAAATATTGGCCGCCCCTCGTCGAAAAGCGCAAGGCGCTATTCGTGAAATTGAAAGCCTGGGCGCCGCCCCCGGCGTTGGGCGAACCGCCGGAGGTCGTCACCGAGCCGTTCACCATCATGCTCTGGGGCATCACCACCGACAGCATCAAAAATTGGATGAAGCCGCAGCCCAAGGAGGGCGAAGCGAAAGAACTGAGCGGCTTCGCCGGTTCACCCGGGGTGGTCGAGGGCCTGGCGCGCGTGATCACCAGCGTGGAGCAGCTTCGGGAAGTGCAGGCGGGCGAAGTCCTGGTCTGCCCCATCACCACGCCGAGTTGGGCGCCGGTCTTCCCACGCATCAAGGCCACCGTCACGGACATCGGCGGCATGATGTCGCACGCCGCCATCGTGTGCCGCGAGTACGGCCTGCCGGCCGTCATCGGCACCGGCTATGGCACCAAGCTGATCAAGACCGGCCAGAAACTGCGGGTGGACGGCAATAGCGGCACGGTCACCTTGCTGAACTAGCGGCCTGCGCCGCATCAGGAGAGTGGCGCGTGGCCGCGCTGCGTGACGGGATGATGCGTCACGCGCCACTCATTTCTCCTATGACCCCTACGGGTGAACCCTACGTCCTCTGGTTTCGGGACTGTGACAAGAGTTGCCTGTCACGGGTGGGCGGGAAGAACGCCAGCCTGGGGGAGATGACCCACGCCGGCATCCGCGTCCCGCCCGGTTTTGCCGTGACCACCGCCGCCTACCGCGATTTCCTGGAGCAGGCCAGCCTCGGACCGGAGATCAAGAAGATAATGGACCGCCTGGACCGCGAGGACATTGAGGCCACCCAACAGGCCAGCCTGACCATCCGGCAGATGATGGCGGCGGCTGACATCCTGCCCCAGATCGAGGACGCCATCCGCAGCGCCTACCAAAAGCTATGCGCTGATTGTCGCGTGCCTGATTTGCCGGTAGCGGTGCGCTCCAGCGCCACCGCCGAAGACCTGCCCGGCGCCTCCTTTGCCGGACAGCAAGATACGACTTTGTGGGTCTGCTCGGCCGGATCGGTCGTGATCCGCACCGCCGTCTGCTGGTCGAGCCTGTTCACGCCCCGCGCCATCGCCTATCGCAACCAGATGGGCTTTCCCCACGAGAAGGTTCTCATCAGTGTGGGGGTGCAGAAGATGGCCAACGCGCGGAGCGCTGGTGTCATGTTCACCCTCAACCCCACTAACGGCGACCGCTCCAAGATCGCCATTGACGCCAACTGGGGCCTGGGTGAGAGTGTAGTCTCCGGTGAAGTCACCCCAGACAACTATTTGGTGGATAAGGTGACGTTCGACATTATCAAGCGCACGATATCGCCCAAGTTGGTAGAATATGTGCCCGACCCGGCCGCGCGCCGCGTGCAGTTCTGCGACGTGCCGCTCGAAAGACAAGATATCCCCTGCCTGAGTGACGAGGAGATCGTCGCCCTGGCGCAGTTGGGGAAAGGCATCGAGCAGCACTACGGCGCACCTCAAGACATCGAGTGGGCCATTGACCGCGATCTGCCGGTCCCAGAAAACATCGTGGTTCTGCAAAGCCGGCCGGAGACGACCTGGAGCAACCGGGCGCCCACGCCGGTTGCCAAACCCAATGCCAATGCCCTGGACTATGTCGTGGCGAGTCTGCTGACCGGCGTGCGGGCGCGCAAAGATGAAACGTGACGGCGCGATTCTGTTACCGGTGCGGAACCCGCCTGGTCGTCGGGCCGCTTCATGGGCAGGAGCGCGAATACTGCCCAGCCTGTGGCTTTGTGGTCTATCATAATCCGGCGCCGGTCGGCCTGGCAGTCGTTGACCGCGAGGGACAACTCGTGCTCATCCGCCGCACCATTCCTCCACTGCTGGGCTACTGGGCCCCGCCCGCCGGTCATGTGGAGATCGGCGAGTCGGTGCGGGAGGCGACGATTCGAGAGACCCTAGAAGAAGCCGGTCTAGAAATTACTCTGGACGGGCTCTTAGGCGTCTATTCGCAGGCAGACGTAAGCGTGATCATCATCGCTTACCGGGGAAGGGTGTGCGGAGGCGAGCCGAGAGCGGGCGGAGACGCGGGCGACGTCGCCCTGTTCGCGCCGGGACAACTTCCGGTCCAGCCGTTTCCAACGGACGGGACGACGCTCGACCACTGGTTTTACGGCGTCCTTCAAGAAGTCACGGCCCCCTGGCGCGAGGTTGCCGCCCGATGAGGCTGGTGGTGGGTATCTCCGGGGCCAGCGGCGTGATCTACGGCATCCGCCTGCTCGAAGTCCTGCGCGGCGTGGAGAGCGTCGAGACCCACCTGGTCATGAGCTCAGCCGCCCGGCAGACCATTTTGCTCGAAACCGACTACACCGTGGAGGCGGTGGAAGCGCTGGCCGAGGTGTCCTATCGCTTCAACGACATCGCCGCTGCCATCTCCTCCGGCTCCTTCAAAACCAGGGGCATGGTCGTCATGCCGTGCTCGATGAAGACCCTGTCCGGCATCGCCCTCTCCTTCAGCGACAACCTGCTGTTGCGCGCCGCCGACGTGACCCTCAAAGACCGTCGCCGGCTGGTGCTCGTCCCGCGTGAGACGCCGCTGCACCTCGGCCACCTGCGGCTCATGACGCAAGTCGTCGAGATGGGCGCCATCCTCGTCCCCCCCATGCCGGCCTTTTACCATCGCCCTCAGACACTCGACGACGTGATCAATCAGACCGTCAACCGGGTGCTCGACTTGTTGGAGATTGAACTGCCCGAGGATTTGTTCGAGCGCTGGTCGGGCCCGCGCTACGCCCCACACCCGCGCCGGGAGGACTCTGACGGATGATGCCTCGCGACGAATGGGAACAGGAAGGCGCCCAACGCCTCATCGAGACGGTCCGCCAGCGGCGCCAGGCGCTGGAAGACTTCGCCGTGACGCTGCCGGCGCTGCTGGCTGCCGCGCCAGCGGACGAGGCCCGCGCCAAGATTCAGCCGCTGGCCGACCGCCTGGCCCAATGGCTGCACAACTTTCACATGAACAACCTGGACGAAATGGAAAACCTGCGCGCCGAGATTGAGAAGCTGGCCCGGGCATGATCATCGGGTCACTCAAACGCCCGCAAAAACGCCACAGCATCCTCGCCCAGCCTCTCCAGCAAGTATCCCCCTTCCTGCACGATCACCGTAGGCCGGCGCAGCGCGGCGATGCGCTGGCCGATGGCGTTGAAGCCCGCCGGGGTGATGCTGAACCCGCCCACCGGGTCGTCCTGCGCGATGTCCAGCCCCGCCGACACGACGAGATAGTGCGGCCCGAAATCATGGATGACTGCGAGGGCCTCGTCGAGCGCCGCGAGATAGGCCTCGTCGCCGGTCCCCTGTGGCAGAGGCCAGTTCCGGTTGAAGCCCTCGCCCGCGCCCTCGCCGCGCTCGCCGGCCTCGCCCCAATAGTAAGGATAATCGTCGTCCGGGTGGGCGTGGAGGGAGCAAAATAACACCCCGGGGTCGGAGTAAAAGATCTCCTGCGTCCCATTGCCGTGATGGTAGTCAATGTCCAGGATCGCGACGCGGGCAGTTCGAGCGCCGGCCGCATCCCCTTCGGCGTTGCTCAGGGCAGGCTTCGACTGCGCGTTGCTCCGCTCAGGATGCTTCGACGGCGTGTTGCTCCACTCAGGATGCTTCGATGGCGCGTTGCTCAGGGCAGGCTTCGCTGGCGCGTCGCTCCGCTCACCTGTGCCTGCGCCACAGGTGCAGGCAGGATGCTTGAGATACTGGGCGGCAATCGCGGCGTTGTTGAGGTAGCAATACCCGCCGTACAGATCGGCGGCGGCGTGATGCCCCGGCGGGCGGCACAGCGCATAAGCCGTCCGGCCCTCGGCGCGGACGATGTCCGCCGCCGTCAGCGCGCACTGCGCGCTCCAGTAGGCTGCCTCCCACGTCCCTTCCAGAATCGGGCTGCCGACGCCGAAAGCGTAGTAGCCGGGGAGGCCGAGGATGCTCTTGGGCTTGCGCCGGCCGCCGCGGGCGATGATCGTCTCCGCAAAGACCGGCGCGCGTTTTTTGATCACGGCGGCGTGCTCGTCGTAAGCCGTGCGGAGGAAGTCCACGAACTCGGCGCTGTGGACAGCAAGGATCGGGTCGAGGCCGTGATCGGCTGGCGCGGTGATCGGCCCCAGTCCCGCAGTCTGGACGGCGTCGAGGATGATCTCCGCCCGCGCCGGGACTTCGTCAGTGATGAAGGGGCGGCCCTCGTAGAGGATGGCGTCGGTGAGGTGGAGTTGATGTCTGTCAGTGTAGACAATGTGCATGGCGATAATTTACTCCGAAAGGTGATTCGAGGCTATAGTTGTAGCCATTGGCTCACCGCCGTCAGGCTGCCTTGCTGGTCAGGGCAGGCGTCCTGCTACAATAAACACGGGCATCTGTGTCTCCGAATTGGAACGGCAATCGCGTGTTATGGCGCACCCTTCCGCAGTGGCTGACGATGGCTGCCGCGCTGCTCTTGCTGGGCGCCCGGCAACCCTCCGCCCCTGCGACGATCAAAGCCGCTGCCCCGCTGGGTCAGGTCACGACGGCGACCGTCACCCTCGACAACACCGGCCGGCCGGAGGGCGCGGCCTTCCTTTACGAAGCCTGGGACGCGCCTGAGACGACCGGGCCTCTCCCGCTGGCCGCGACTCAGCCTCTGCGGGTTCCACTGCCTGACACACCTGGCCCGATCGCGCCCCAACTGATGCGGGAGCTGGCTTCGTCTCCTGATGGCCGCGCCGAGATGCTCATTTACCTCGCCGATCAGGTTGACCTGAGCGCTGCCGGGGCGATCCCGGATTGGAAGCGGCGGGGCGAGGCGGTCGTCAGAACTCTGGAAGACCACGCAGTCCGTACCCAGGCGCCGTTGCTGGCTGCGCTGCGCGAGGCGGGCTATGACACCCCGCGCTCATTTTGGATCGTGAACGCGATCCTGACGTATGGCGATCTGGCGCTGGCAGAATCCCTGGC
>DATDRS010000090.1:0-19670 GCA_035291605.1 Anaerolineales bacterium
TGAAACTGGCGTAGAGCGAATGTCGAAATTCGATAAGTTTGTTAAACTGCATAGGGGGTGTCCGGTTGGTTGATGGCCGCCGAACACTACCCCATTGGGCAACCCGCCGCAAGGACGGGTTGCCCTTTGTCTAAACTTCAATACCAGCCCGAAAAACAAGAATAGCTACCACTAGCAGATTTTGTTCAGCTGAGCGAAGTTGCTCTTCATCGGGGTGCAATCGATCGGACAGCAGGGCGGCCGCAGAGATCATCGGTGGTCTCCGGCGCGAGCGGCTCGAGATCCGGATCGGGCAGATTAATGCCCCAGCTGTGCTCAACCGCCTGGCGCCGCCGATGGCTGACGCCATCGTGGCGCGTGAGATCGGCGAGCTCGATCGCGGCATACTCGGTACCTGATGGCCGGTATCCGATTGTTCGACCACCTAGGCGCACAGCCACTTGAACTGGAAACGACGGGGGTGATAGACGCCCCCGGTGTAACGCACCTGAAATAGCGCATCGTCAGAGTGCCGTGAAAGGGCAATGAACATGGGAAAAGTCAGTGCCAACATGTCAATATCGCTGGATGGATTTATCGCCGGGCCGAACGTTAGCGCTCAACATCCTGTCGGTGAAGGCGGTGGACGGCTCCATGAATGGATGTTTCCGCCGAGGGGAAATTACCAGGAAGTTGTTGATGAAATGTTCAGAAATGTTGGGGCAGTCGTAATGGGCCGACAAATGTTCAACACTGGAGCGGAGCCATGGGGAGACGACCCTCCCTTTCATATGCCGGTGTTTGTGCTTACCCATGAGCCCAGACCAAAGGTAGTCAAGGAGGGAGGGACGATATTTACCTTCGTTTCTGACGGCATTGCCAGCGCTCTACAGCAGGCAAGGGCACACGCAGGCGACAAGGATGTTATGGTGGCAGGTGGTGCGAATGCCGTTCAGCAGTACTTGAGAGCCGGAGTGCTTGATGAGATACATCTTCACTTCATACCCGTACTACTCGGCAACGGTACCCGTTTGTTCAACGACCTGGGCGCGGGGCCCATTAAACTGGAAAGGACCAGGGTGATCGAGTCCCCTGGGGTAATACATCTTAGCTTCCGCGTCGTCAAGTAGCGGCTGGGTTCCAATCCTGTCCCTGGCCGCCAGGAATTACTCGACATAGCCGCCGTATGGCGTCAGAGGAGTCTCAACCATGACGATCGAAGAGCTTCTAACGGAAACCTATGCTGCATTCAACGCGCGCGACGTCGAAGCCGTCTTGCGGGTCATGCAGGCGGATGTGGACTGGCCCAACGGCATGGAAGGCGGCCGCCTCATCGGTCATGACGACGTCCAACGTTACTGGACGCGGCAATGGAGCCTCATCGATCCCACCGTCATACCTGAACGATTCGTCACGGAAGAAGACGGGCGTGTAGCGGTTGACGTCCATCAGGTAGTCCGTGATCTTCAGGGCAATGTGCTAGCGGACGTGATGGTTCAGCACGTCTATCAGGTTGAAGACGGCCTGATCAGATCAATGGAAATCCGGAGCGTTCGATCCTGACCTTCGGTACAGCAGCCTACTGTACGTAGGGATAGTGGCTGTCCTGGCCCTCCGCACCTTGCGGCCGCGGCCCAATCGGCTTAGTCTGTCAACTGCGTCCGAGAGGAGGAAGCGGATCTGACGTACCGAATAGCCGGCCGGCAGATTCGGCATCAAAGACAGCCTTATGGCCGATCGCAGGATGCAGGCGATCCGCGTCCACCAGTTTGGCGGACCGGAACAACTTAAGCTGGAGCAGGGGGGGAGGGCGTGAACACTCTCCACGCGGGACGTGCCGGGCGCACCCGGGACCGGACCTGCGGGCAGCCCCAGCCTGACTTTGGAAAGCCCTGCTGGCATTGACCATTGACGGAGGGACTTGACTCTTCGAAGCCAGACAGGTATCATGTGGATAGAACAAGTGTTCTACCTGGGAGTGAAAGGACCCTTTACAGCGATGGCGAAAAGACTGAGTCGTAAGGAGAGGACGGAATTGTTTCCTGAAAGCAAAAACGCCAGAAATCACGCCGGCAGCGGTTCTGACGGCGGAGCGACTGTCCACGGCTTCAACCGGAGCGCGGTCTCGATCCCGGACCTCCGCGCTCTGCTCAACGGCCGGGTGATAGCGCTGGACGATGCCAGGTACGAACAGGCGCGTACTATCTTCTATGGCGGGATCGACCGCCGGCCGGCGGCTATCGTCCGACCCTCGGACGCGAAGGACATATCCCAAGTCGTTTCGCTGGCGCGCGAGGCGGGGCTGGAACTTGCTATCCGCAGCGGCGGCCACAGCCTCGCCGGCCACAGCGTTTCCGACGGGGGCATCGTGCTCGACCTCGCGAACATGCGGGCGCTGCACATCGATGCCGAGCGCCGCACGGCATGGGCCGAGACGGGGTTGACCGCGGGCGAATACACGTCCGCGGCCGGGGCCTACGGCCTGGCGACAGGGTTCGGCGACACCGGCTCGGTCGGCATCGGGGGGATCACACTGGGCGGCGGCGTCGGGTTCCTCGTCCGCAAGCACGGCCTCACGATCGACGACCTGCTGGCCGCCGACATCGTGACCGCGGACGGCCAACTCGTTCGAGCGGATGCCGAGACGCATCCGGACCTCTTCTGGGCGATCCGCGGCGGCGGCGGCAACTTCGGTGTGGCGACCCGCTTCCAGTTCCGGCTGCACGAGGTCCATAGGATCGTGGGCGGCATGCTGCTGCTGCCGGCAACACCCGACGTGATCGCCGCCTTCATCGCCGAGGCGGAGGCCGCCCCGGAAGAGTTGTCCACCATCGCCAACGTTATGCCCGCGCCGCCGATGCCGTTCGTGCCCGCCGAGCAGCACGGCCGCCTCGTCGTGATGGTGCTGCTGGTCTACGCTGGCGAGGTAGAGGCCGGGGAACGCGCCGTCGCGCGGTTCCGGGCGCTCGCCCAGCCCATCGCCGACATGGTGAGGCCGATACGCTACCCCGAGATGTATCCACCTGAAGCGGGCGGCTACCACCCGACGGCGGTGGCCCGCACGCTCTTCGTCAACACGATTGACCGCGACGCGGCAGAGACAATCGTAGAGTATCTCCAGGCGTCTGACGCGACGGTGCGGGTGGCGCAGCTCCGGGTGCTGGGCGGGGCGATGGCCCGCGTGCCGGTCGAGGCCACCGCGTTCGCCCACCGCCGCTCTAGAATCATGGTGAACGTGGCCGCGTTCTACGATGGCCCCGACGACCGGGCCGTGCGCGAGGCCTGGGTCGTGGACTTCGCCGCGGCGCTGAACCAGGCAGACTCCGGCGCGTATGTGAACTTCCTGGGCGACGAGGGCGAGGCGCGGGTTCGAGACGCCTACCCCGGGGCGACCTGGGATCGGCTGAGGGCGATCAAGGCTCGGTACGACCCGATCAACCTCTTCCGGCTCAACCAGAACATCCCGCCGGCCATCGAGGGTCCTGGAGAGTGAGGAGCAAGCGGACCTGGCTGTCGCTGCTGCGGCCACAGGGATGGGTGAGCGTGCACGTGATGATGAGGATGCTTGGAGGGACTTCAATGAGCAAAGTCGTTGTGAATATGAGCCTGACTCTCGATGGCGTCATGCAGGCGCCGGGCCGACCCGACGAGGACCCCCGCGGCGGCTTTGAGCACGGCGGTTGGGCGCTGCCCTACTTCGACTCGGTCATGGGCAGCGTCGCGGCAGAAGGAATCGCCAAGACGCCGGCCCTGCTGTTCGGGCGACGCACCTACGAGGACTTTTACACCGTCTGGCCCAAACGAACCGACAACCCCTTCACCGAGGTGCTCAACAACGCCCAGAAGTACGTTGCGTCAACGACGCTGGAGGAGCCGCTCCTGTGGAGCAACTCCACGCTCCTCAAAGGCGACGCCGCGGCAGCCGTGGCCACGCTCAAGGAGCACCCGGGCAAGGATCTCGTTGTCCTCGGCAGTGGAGAGCTTGTCCAGTCGCTGATGCGGCGCAACCTCGTCGACGAGTATGTGCTCTCAATCCACCCGCTGGTTCTCGGATCGGGGCGCCGTCTCTTCCCCGACGGCAGTCCCTTCGCCGCTCTCCGGCTCGTCGACACCAAGACGACGACCACCGGCGTGGTGATCGCGACCTACCGGCCGGCCGAACCGACGGCGGGGAAGACCTCCTAATGAGTCCTGAATCGCTTGCCTCTGCCGGGCAGTTGTTGGTCATCATGCCCGCCGTCGTTTTTGGCGGCGTCAGCATTCTCACCCTGCTGATCCGAGATCCCCGCTATCGGCAAAATCCGCTCCGCCAGCAGCTTTGGCGGGCTGGACACGCCCATGCCGGGGTACTGCTGATATTGTCACTGGTTGCACTTCTATACGTTGATCAGGCCAACTTGTCCGTGGCCTGGAAGCAGGTGGTGCGTTCAGCGATTCCAGCCTCTGCCATCTTCCTGCCCGCCGCCTACTTCTTATCTGTGCTCAGTCCCACGGCCACCAAGCCCAACGCCCTCATCAATCTGGCTTACGTTGGCGCAGTGGTCCTGGCTATTGGTCTCATCGTGCTGGGTGTTGGCCTTCTCTAACGATGGCCCTAACCCGCTACGACCCGCCAGAGTGGGTTGCCCGCCTGCATTAGGCCAGGAGACAGCGCCAAATGTTCAAAGGGAAACGCACGATGATAATTTTCCGCGGCTTCATGCTCGCGCTTCTCGTATTGGATGGGGTCAATATCTGAATAGCCAAAATGTCGCGAATCCGCGGCACTCTTCTTCCTCGGCCCACATACAAACCAACGACCCGAAGATCTGTGGTTCGAAATCCATCCCGCATCTTGGCATGGCACACTTGCAGGTCTGGGTGGCGACGGGGACAGCGTCAGGCTGGCCTTCAGCCGGGTTTCGGCTTGTCAGCCGGCTTCGCCAGCTTTTCCATAAGCTGGACTACGGCTTTGGGATTTAGAGCCCACGTCCACGAACGAGGGCAGGCCGTTGGCGGTGTCCACCTCGGCCTCGACGATCGCGCCGTCGAGGCCGATGACCGCGCAGGAGGCGCAGAGATTATCTCAGCCAGGTGAAGCAGCAAATACTCTCGCCCAGCGCCGGGCGCAGATCGTAAAGCGCGCTGCCGTCGGCGGCGACGTTGATAATGCGCGTGGCAAAGATCAGCGCCATGCCGAGTGCGATGGCGAAGGCGGTGAAGAGCGTGCGCCCAATGCGGGCGCGGAGGTTGCGGAGGGCGAGGAGCAGCAATGGGCGAACTCCTAAAAGCTCAACCGCAAACGGGCTGGAGTTAATCTGAGTTGGGTATTACAACCCATCGATATCGGTGGGCCGCGCGCACACGGAGGTTGCGGATTGCCGGTCGGAGCACAGGAAGACCCCGCCTGATGGATTCGTTAGGTACGACCACTGTCAGCGCGGCAGGAGTTTGCGGATCTGGCGCCGCACACGGCGGGCGATTTTCACCTTCGGCTTTCTGCACCCAACCACCGACGATCCGCAAGACTTCAGGCTCGTCGAACATACAGCGCCTTGCCCTCCAGCAACGCTGGTCTCACAATCGTGCCTGGGATGTGCCGCTGCCGCGCGACTTCGTCTGGGGTCACGACGATGATGTCCTTGGGGAACTTGATGTCATGGACGGCCAGCCGCATTTCCAGTTCAGCGTCCCGTTCGGATTTGGTCAAGGGCATGACCACCAGCAGGGCGATGTCGCTGTCCGGCCCGGCATCGCCGCGCGCGTGCGACCCGAACAGGATGATCTGTTCGGGATCGAACTGCTTGGCCAGCCGCCGGACCATGCGCCGGATGATGGGTTGTACCGGTAGTCGCTTGCGCCGCATGAGAGATGACCTTCTTTCGTGATTATACATGAACGAGGGTTAGACTGCTCTCGCCGTTTAGCCGGCCAGGGCGCGCAGCTCGTCGGGTTGAAAATCCCCTATCGTAATGATCACAACTCATCAAGTGCTTTGGGATCGGCTGCCGTCAGTGTCCTGAATCAGCCACCGCCAACGGGCAAAAGATAGACGTTCTGAGAGCATAACTCATAACCCGGACGCAAAGCGGTTGGTTCGAATCCAGCCCACGCTACTCATCAAAATGCCGCGAATTCGCGGCATTCTTCTTCCTCGGCCCGCATAAGAACCAACGACACGCAGAGCTGTAGTTCGCAACCTATCCCGCGTCTTGGCTCGGCACCGCCTGCAAGTCTAGGCTGACGGTGGGGACGGCGTCAGGTTGGCCTTCAGCCGCGTTTCGTCTTGTCAGCTGCCTTCGCCAGCCTTTCCATAAACTGGAGTATGGCATGGGATTTAGAGCCCACATCCACGAACGAGGGCAGGCCGTTGGCCGTGTCCACCTCGACCTCGACGACGCGCCTTCGAGGCCGACGACAGCGCAGGAGTAGACTTTGCTGAGCATGCGGCCAAGTGCACGTAAGGCGGAGAAGAAGGTCAAACTTGCGTAGCGCGCAACGCTCAGAGCATTTTGTTTCTTGCGCAAGATTAAGGACCCAACAACTTCGGAGCCTGATCTTTGCCCTCTATCGGCCCTTTACGGAGAGAGGCTGATCGGGCATTCCGTCTGATCTTTCTCGCACGTTCCAATCCGCACATCGTTGTAGAAAATCTCGAACGTCTCTTTCCAGAAGCGGTCTTTCCCCTCGCGCACCAGCCGTTCGCCGACTACCTTGCAGTTCAGGCCCTTTGGCAGATCACGGTCTTGGTTATCCTTCCACGCGCTGACGCACTCCCCGCTCGCAAGCCGGTCAACACCCCACTCCGTGCTCTGGATCGCACCCTGACCATTGCCCAGGCGTAGCAGCCCAAGTGGAAAAGCTGTTGTGGACTGGGTAACCAGGGTCAGGCTATTCTCATCTTTGCCCTTGATGATGAGCAAATCGTAACTCGCCGGGGTTGGCGTGGAGGGTGGAAAGGGTGTAGGTGTGCCGGTCAGGGAGGCGGCGGGTGTGCCCGGAGTAATGACCAGAGGAAGAAAGATGGTCGGTGATGTTTCTGGTACGGTCCCTGGGATGAGGCTGGGAGTCGCTCCGATCGTACTCTCCATTGCCTGCACTGCCGGCGTAGCGGTTGCAATGGGTGGAGCCTGGTTAGGTTGATTCCCATTTCTTTCCATTAGCCCGAACACGAACCAAGCCGCTAGCAGCCCGCAGACCACCGCCGCAAGGATGATGACAATGCCTCCCACACCGATACCCAGCAGCATTAATAGGCGATTGCGGGTTGGAGCGGAAGGTGGGGCTTTCGTCGGAGTCAGATCGGGTGCCGTCGGCGAAGGTGGGGCTTCCACGATGACAGGTGTGGCTGGCAATTCCAGCGCCGTCGGCGGTGGTGGGGTTTCGGCGATGGCGGCGGGCAGAGGCGGCAGCGGGCGCTCAGCTAAGTCCAGGGCTACTCGTTCCGGAATCGTTAAGGATGGAACCGTCGGTGGGGTTGCCACGGCGGGCTTAGTCTGCAGGGCTTGATCCAGAGCATCGGCCAGGGCCGCGCCATTGGGATAGCGTTCGGCCGGATGCTTCGCCAGGCATTTCAGAATCACCGCTTCCAGTTTGGGGCCGATCTCTGGCCGTAATTCCCCCGGCGGGCGGGGCGTCTCGCTGATGTGCAGCAGCGCCACATCCATCGGTTCCTCGGCGTCGAAGGGCAATTGACCCGTGAACATCTCATATAGGATAACGCCGACCGAATACAAATCCGTTTGTGGCACCGCTTTTGCGGACGAGATCGCTTGTTCGGGCGCGATGTAGTGGGGCGAGCCCAGAATCTGGCCGCGCGTCCCAATCTCGGTAAGAAGCGCCAAGCCAAAGTCGGTCAGGATGGCGCGGCCCTGCTTATCGAGCGCAATGTTGGAGGGTTTGACATCGCGGTGAATAACGCCCCGGCTGTGAGCGTAATCCAGGGCTAGGCAGATCTCGCGAATGATGCGGCGGGCGTCATCGGGCTCGATAAATTCCCCATCCGCCCGGTAACTCGCCAGCACGAAGCCCAGGTCGGCCCCCTCGACGTACTGCATCGCCATGTAAAGCAAACCGTCCGCTTCATCGTAGCGGTACAGGCGGACGATGTGGGGATGCTCCAACTGTGCGATGGCCTGCGCTTCGCGCTCAAAGCGCATCGTGTAATCCGTGTCGGCGCGGAACGGGGCGTCTATGACCTTGATCGCCACGTAGCGCTTAAGGCGTGTGTCCAGGCCGCGATAGACGCGTGCCATGCCGCCCTGCCCCAGGAGGGTTTCGAGTCGGTATTCGTCTAGTTGGCGTCCGAGCAGATCGTCTTCCATCACGGGAAGAATAACTCGCAGGTTCCCGCGCCGATTTCGCAGCGCGCCACTTCTTCCCAGTCTTGGCCGCTGGCTCGCCATAGCACCCGGAACTGGTGGCTGCCCTCTTGCGCCGTCCAGAACACCACGGCGTCGTCACGAGTGGGCGTACGGGTGCTCAAATAACCTTTGCTGCATTCGGGCGGGTTCAGGTATGAAGGGCTGCTCAGGATTTCAATCGCCATGCACCAGTCGGGCTTGCTGTTCGGATAGAACTCTGCCCAGCGCCAGCCGTCGAAGCGATTGAGCGGCGCGTCGGACGTGCTCAGGCGTTCAAACGCCACCGAATAAATGGAGACGACGCTCTCGGAAAGGTTGAGTAGATACAGGCTGTTGTCGTCGTTGTAAAGCCTGAAATGTTTGCCGTTCGGATATTTCACCGTCGGAACCGGGGCAACAGTCGGCGGTGCAACCGTTGGGGATTCAGTGGTTGGGGACTCTATGGTGGGCGGCACGGTTGAAACCGGGCTGGGCGCACTCGGCGCAGTGGCTTCAAGGACGATGGCGGTATTGGTCGCACCGGGCACAAGCGCTTCCGTTGGCAACGCCACGCTAGCGACTTGCGTCATCCCCACCCCTTCGGTAGATGGAGCGGAGGCTTGAAAGAGCGTTCCACGCCGGCTCATCAGCAGCAACCCCCCAACGACGGTGAACGCCAGGAGGATGAGCGAGCAGCCCCCCAAGGCAAAGAGCATGACCGGAGATCGCTTGGGTAAGGTGTAAGGGCGTTGAAGCGGCAGCGCTGCAGGTGCAGAGGCTGGGGTTTGCGGCGCACTCGGGCTCACGGGCGGCGCCGGTTCGGGTTCCGGCTGCAAAGCGATGACGTCGGCCACGGTCATCCGCGACAGGCGCGCGGGTCGCGATGCGGGCTGCACGCCGGCCGGTATCAACGGGAGTGAGGCAGGCACGCCAACAGCCGCCACCGGGGTGGCCCGTAAGGCGCTCTCTAAGGCCACCATTAACTCGCTGCCCGTCTGATAGCGATCTTTTGATGATTTGCTCAATGCCTTCAGGAGCACCGCTTCGGCTTCCGCGCCCAGGTCGGGATTGAGTTCGCGTGGCGACGGTGGTTTTTGGGTGATATGCTGGATGGCGACGGTCGTGGGCGAGGGATCGTCGAAGGGCACGACCCCCGTCAGCATCTCGTACAGAATCACCCCCAATGAATACACATCAGACTGGGGCACCGCGTCCGATGAACGGCGCGCCTGCTCCGGCGCAATGTAGTGCGCGGTGCCGAACACGTCGCCCATCGAACCCTGCTGAACGTCTAACGCCAGGCCGAAGTCGCCCAACACCACGCGCCCATCTCGCGCAACCAGCACGTTGGAGGGTTTGACGTCCCGGTGGATGACGCCCTTCTGGTGAGCATAGTCCAGGGCGCTGGCAACCGCGCGCCCGATCCGCAGCACATCCGCGTGGGGCATCAGCTCGCCTTTGGCCGTGTACTGGGAGAGCAGTTCGCCCAGGTCTAGCCCTTCAATGTACTCCATGACGAAGTAGTAGAGATCGCCCTCTTCGTCGGCATAGTAGACCTGGGTGATGTTCTCGTGCCGCCACGTGGCGACCGCCTGCGCTTCGCGCACAAAGCGTTTGGCGTAAGCGGGGTTGCCCCGGAACCGGGCATCAATCATCTTGATCGCTACGGGCCGATTGAGTTTCACGTCCCGGCCAAAATAGACCTGGGCCATGCCGCCCCGCCCCAGCACGCGCTCGATGCGGAAGTTGGCGAGCTGCCGCCCGATCAAGGGATCATCGCTCATCGGTTAGCTCTCTCTTCGCCAGGCGGGTTTCCCGGCTGGCCAGGGTGAGGCGCCGCAGGTCGCGGACGAAGTCATTCAGGCCGTTCGCGTAAGCGTCGAGATAATCCTGAGCCAGACGGGTAGCCAAAGCTTTCTGGCCCGCTGCTTCTAAGAGGCCCACGTGAGGCCGGAAGTCGCGCAGGCTAAGCCGCAGCACGCCCTGGGCATCGGTGATGGCACCCCAGGCCAGGGTCTTCTTTTCATTGTCGTCTTTGGCGGTGATGAAGCGGGTGAGCGTGCTGGTCGGCGCGACCGCACCCACGTTTGAGAACACCTCGCGCCCTTTGATGATGTCGTTGAGCAGGTCGAAGCGCCCGGGGATGGTGTCCAGCAGCCGTTGCAGTGGGGTGGGCAGATGGGCGAGCAGCTTGATCGTGCCGACGCTGGCGCTTTCGCCGAGGAGCGCGATCTCCTTCGCTTTGCCCATCACCGCCCCGAAACCGGCTAAGGCGGCCAGATAAGTTCGCTGAAGTTGGTCGAACCTGGCATACAGCGCCGTGCGGTCCCCGGCTGCGTTCTGGTAAGCGTTCAGAGCTTCAAGGGTCTGGGCATGTAAGTTGAGCAGATCCAGATCGGCGAGCGGTACTTCAAAGCTCATCGGGTACAGCCGGTCGCGCGGAGAGCGCTGGCTGGCGTCCACCGGGATCAGGATGGCCGGATTGACGCGGCGGGCATCCGCGATGGCTTCTTGCGCCGCCAGGGCTGCCTGACGGGTAGTGCTGTCCTGGGCCAGTTGTTGCACGGCAGCCACCAGATCGGGCTTGGGTTGATAGGTTGCCGCGTGGATGGCGCGATAGAGAATGAGCAGATCATTGACGGTCAATTGCAGCAAATCACTGCGGCGTTTGAAGAGCTTGCGCAGTGCCAGGATGGCTTTGACATTCACGGCGTCGGTCTCGGCGCCGGCCTCGGGCGTCACGCGCGGAGCCTGTTGAATCAGGTCCAATTCAGACGTCTGAAATTTGAGGCTGAGCGCACGCGCACGGGCCGTGCCGGGTTGCGCGGGCGCCAACTGATGAAGATAGACTGCCCAGGACAGGGCCTCATTGGTCAGGATTTCGGCCAGGGCCGCGCCCCAGGCCCCATCGAAGAAAATATGCGCTTGGTCCAGCACGATGGATTCACCAGTGCCGAAGATCGTCAGGGCGTGATCGCCCACGCCCCGTTCGGCCTGGCGCAGTTCAGAGAGTGGTGACTGACGCGGACGCGGATCACCATTCAGCAGGATCGGCGCCAGGCGGAGCTTGTCGAGCTCGGCTATGAGCCCTTGATTCAGCTTGTCGCGCAGGCCGGCGAGCGCGGTCCGTTTGACCTGAACGAGCGAGGTCAATGGCGCTGTAGGCACGGTGGGAGGAGCGACCACCAAAGCCGCGACTTGCGCCCGCACAGTTGTCACATCAGCCGGTTGCTCGGTGCCCGGCACACAGGCGGGGATGAGGGAGTAGCTGCCGCGATAGATCACGCCGATATGGGCCTGCGACAGCGGGATGGGCGTGCGTGTCTCGCCATATGGTCCGGGGTCGAGATAGGCCAGGATGGACATTTGCCGCTGGTACGCGGGCAGGTCTTGAGCTTCGGCAGTGCGTACTTGGTCGAGCCACTGGCGGCGAAGGCCCTCATCCAGATCGCGCGTCGCCCCTTCCAGGAAGTCGTGAAACTTGCGCCGGCGGTAGGTGGGGTAGGTATCGTGCGCCGCCGCATCCGGGCCCCGGCCGTAAGGCCGCTGCTTTTCCCATTCGCCGTAAAGCTTGGCATAGCGCGCGCCCTCCGGCTCGTCTCGTGTCACATCGCGTAGCAGAGCGGTCGTGACGCGCTCGCGCCACTCGTTCGCCAGAAGGTCGTGGTATTGGTGCAGGCAGTGGATGGCCGCCATCACCCAGGCGGTCAGGCGGTCTACGGGAGAGAGGTGAATCTGGTGCTGGCGGAGGAGCGTGTCGAAGCCGTGCGTTTCATTGGCGTGGCGCGCGGTATCTTCGCGCAGGGCGTAGTCCACGTAGAACTGCCAGGTGCCTTCGGGAAACGAGTCTTCCGGATCCTTGCCGGCGAGCTTCAACAGGTTCTGGTAGCCCCAGATGACGGCCGCCGGCCCGGCAAAGAACGCGCCGTACACCGCCTGATCCAGCACCTGCTCGACGCCGCGGAATAGTAAGTGAATGTCGCGCTTGATGTTCGGGAGCGGCGGCTTGCGGTCGGGCAGGCGCGTCAGCCCGCTGAGGATTGCGCCGGGCACGTTGCCGGCCGGGATCACCTGGGCCACCAGCTCCACCACGGCGTCAATCTGCGGCAACGACAGCCGCGAGACGTCGCGGACGAGCTGCGATTGGGCGATGGTGCGCAGGTTGTCGGCGGTCTTGACTGAATGTTGCCGGTAGGCTTGGACTAACTCCATCGCGGGGAGTATACCGTTAGAGGGATGTTAAGTGAAGTATGTCACGGCTCGAACCACAGTCGCGTCGCTGCTTGGGCGCAGCGGCATGACTCGATTACACGCTCGCCCTTGGTGAGCGTGCCCGTGTAACTCATAGGCCCGAAGTGCGCCACCCAGCCACTCATCTCGAACGGCGCGAAGCCATCCGCCGGAATCCACTCCCCCCGGAACTTGCGCGCAATGTGCACGTGCGCCGCCGTGGCGGGGCCGCCCTCACAACTCGGATGCCCTAGCGGGTCGCCCGCGCGGACATGGGTCCGGACCGAAACCCGATCGAGCGTGGCGACGTGAAGGTATACGACCGACCAGCCTTCGCCCACGTCCAATTCCACCCGGCCATCTCCGCTGTAGGTGACGATCCCGTCCCGCACCGCCACCACCCACTCGGGCGAGGCGACACAGCTTTCGAACTCGGCGGGCGGCCCGAAGTCGAGTGCGCCCAGCGGTGACGTGCGCCCGTAGGCGGGGTGCGGTCCGGCGGTGAACGCCCACTCGACCCCTGGCTCAAACGGCAATTGCATCTCGACCTGCGTCAGCCCACCCGGGATGAGCGGCTCAATCGCGTACGCTAAGGGATCGCCAAACAGTCGCTCATAGGTGGCCATAAACCCCTCGGGTGAGACCGCCCGCAAAAATGCATGCCGTTTGTTGAGTAGTCCCAACAGCCGTACTAACGCATACGTTCCCGCATTCAGGTTACGATCCACAGCCTGGTAAGTGCCGTCCGCCAATCGCACGCCTGCCTCCTCACCGGCCCGCCAACCGTAATAGCCCGCATTGAGTTGGCCGCCGGCCCAGCCCAATTGATGCGAAAGTCCGGGTAAAAGCTCGGGCCCATTCACACCCAAGGCGTGTTCGCGCGTGTAGCCGTCCGGGCTTGGGTTGGAGAGCGCGTGCGATTGGTATTCCAGCAGCGCGAGCAGCTGGCGCGGATTGATAGAGTAACGGTGCGCGTAGAGCGACACAATTTCCCATCCGGCTCTCGGCGACTCAGTGTAAGTGAGCACTTCGGTGTAGGTGGCCAGGAAGCCAGGCTGGGCCAGGACAAACGCCTGCACGTCAAAATTCATCGCGGCAGGCGAATAGACCAGTTCGCTGTCTGGTATCAATCGCGTGGCCAGGCCTTTGGGTACCATACTCTCCAGGGGCAAAGCGATGTTCAATCCGGGCATGATCGTTTGGGTGAGCGGCAGGCCCGGATTGAGCCGCAGGATGGCGTCGGCCCCCGTGTTGAAACGCAAGGCGAGGGCGGCGAGCGTGTCCCCAGATTGGGAGATGTAAGCGCCGGGCAGGGGAGTGGGAACCGGGGTCGCCGTGGATGTTGGCGGTAAGCTTGGAAGTGAAGTTGCCGTTGAAACGAACGGTGGTGTAGATGTAGTGTGCTGCACTGTCCCCCTGGCTTTCGGCAGATCTTCGACCAGGTCTGGGATAGCGCTCAGAGCGAGCGTCGGCGAGCCTGCAGGAGGCAAAGCACGAGGCTGTCCGAAGGTGGAGAGCGTATTGCAGGCCAGAAGCATGACGAGCAACAAGCTCAAAGGTCCGAGTTTGAGACAGGCGCTGTTGCACCGCCCTGCTCGCACGTAGCGTCCCACGTTCAACTTTTCCAATCAGCTTTGCCTCTGACTCAGAATCACCTGGGGCGTGGCACCACGCTCCAGGTCAGTCGACTCGCGCTCAATCAGCGCCATCCAGTTAGGGACCCTGAATGATATTGTTATTGCCCGTATTCGTAATCGAAGTGGCCGTTTGAATGGAAACCCAATTTGAGTTGCCTCGGATCGTCACACTGCCACACGTGCCCAGCAGCGTGATGTGGTTGTCGTTCCCATTGACCGTCACCGAATTGCCGTTACAGGTCAGGGTCAGGGCCTGGTTGTTTTCGGTGATGACGATCGGGCCCGCGCTGGGAGGGGGCGCCGTTGGCGGTGTCTACCTCGACTTCGACGATCGCGCCTTCGAGGCCCGCTCAGTTACGCACGGGGTGTCGCCTGTTTTGCGGAAGCCTTTCCAGGTCCCGCCCACGTGTAGACCGGATACTGGGAGACATCGGGTAAGGGTTCGGCGATAAGCTCTTCCAGAGTAAAAGGGGTGTGGCAAGCGTCACGCCGGCCGGTGAGGGCCTGGGACTGGCGGGCCTGGTGTTGCGCCAGGAGCGTGGCGGTCTGTCCCAAATGCACTTGGTTCGGCGTGAGCATAGCGAGCGTCGTCAGCCGATGGACGTGGTTGTACCAGTCGTAGAAGCCGGTGAAGTAGGTGACGGCGGCCGGCACATCGATGAAGCAGTCAGGATAGACGGGATGCGTCTTGATGGTGCCGAAGTGAGCTTCGATGCGCGGGTTGTCACGCGAAGCGGGCGTGCGTGGTCGGCTAAAGAGCTGCCCGATCCCCAGCCTGAGGAAATATTGGCGGGTCGAGTGGGAGCGCATCGGGGCGCCGCGATCGCTGAGGGACTTGGGCCATGCTGGGCGAGGCTGATCGAGCAGGGCCTCGTTCGTCAGGCCCTGGTCCCAGAGCGCCTGCACGTGGTCACTGCTGAGCGTGTCCTGCACGTGCCAGGCGACGTTCTTGCGGCTGAAGTGGTCGAGCAGACTGTACAGGTACCAGAAGACCCAGCGCTCGGGCGAGCGCAGCACGGTCACGTCCCAGTCCCAGAGTTGATTAGGGCCGGTGACCCAGTCGGTGTCGGGCGCCGGGCCGAGACGCTGGCTGACTTGCCGCCCGCGCGGGCCGGCGCACCCCAGGGCCACCTGATAGCGCCACACCGTCACGTGCGACACCGGCCAGGCCGTTTGCGAGCCCGTTTCCAGGCTCAGGGCCAGTTCGCGGCAACTCTGATCGGCGTGCTCCGCCGAGCGGATCAGGCTCACCACCGTCGCGGCTTCGGCGCGGGTGAGGGCATTCCGCGGTCGTGGCCGCGGCGCGGCGGGCGCTTTCGGCAGAGCCGCTCGGCGCCAGCGCTGCAGACTGCGCGGACTGATCCGCAGCATCTGGCAGGCGCGTTTCTCTGGCAGCCCGGCGCGGGTGGCCTCGGCCACGAGGGCTTGCATCACCGGGCGCGTCTCCGTCGGGACCGGCCGGCCGGGCTCACGCGCTGGGACTCCTCGCGCTCTTTTTTCGCTCGGCGGAGCACGGTGAAGGCCACGCTCAACTCGGCCAGCGCGCGGGTCTTCTCGCCAAGCTCCTGCTCGAGCACGCGCACGCGCTCGGGCGAGACGTCACTCGGCTGGCGCCCGTGGCGCCCGTGGACCTTGAGCGCGGCCAGGGCCGCGCTTTCGATAGTCTGCTCGATCTCGCGCAGATCATCCAGATGGATGCCGTACGCGCGCACGCTTCGCGTCTCGCCCACGGGCGCGTCCGGCGTGCGGGTGGCTCGATACAACTCCAGCTTGCGCTGGGCGGTTAAGCGATGGGTCGATTTCGTCTTAGGCATGTCGTGAGTGTCCTTGGTCGAGAGGCCTATCGGAAGACTCTACCACGCCGGTGGGCTGTGGACGTGTGGACAACTGGAAGTGCGCCAGTTGCCCACGGCGCCCACAGCCCCGACGACGACGAGTTACGTAGGTAGGGGTGTTTTCCCTCTGCCTAAATAGGCGCTCAAAAAGCGACACCCTTCAGTGTAACTAAACGGGCCGATGACGGCGCAGGAATAAACTTTGGCCAGCATAGGGCCAAGTGTATCTAAGATGGAAGGGGAGGGCAAATGGCGCGCGTTTCGCTGCGCGCTCACAGTGGCGCACGCAAGTGTGAACTTGGCGGGGGGTGACGCGGCCCAACTCGCGTGCGTGGCCGCGGCGATTCAGTACAAGCCACGGCAGCAAGGTAGATATCGCTCAGGAAAAAGCGGCAGGCCGGGCTGTACTGCTTGTCGGCGAGCAGATCGGCGTAGGTCTGGGCCAGCCGTCCGGATTGCCACTGGCGGAGCAGCGCCAGATATGGTCGAGACTAGTCGCGGCCACCGCCTAGTGCCACATCTGGCGATTGGCCCCTATTTGTCTGAACCATTGTACCAGTCTTTACCAGGGTGCCTTCCGGGCCAGCAATTCACCCGAGGCGCACGGGAGCGGAGCGGGATCACGGCGCAACTCCCGAACCGTACCGTATCAATGGCGCCGGCAAGGGATCAGGCTGGCCGCGTATTGAGATGCTCTATCTTCTCCGCGACCCGCTGATCGATGTAGCCGTTCAGCGCTTGTTCCAGGTCCTTTTCGGCAAGTTTCAAATCCTGAATATAGCCATAGGAGTAGTACTCAACGTTCCCGGTCGCGCGCCGGCGGCACTGGTCCAGTTGGCGCTGTGCTTCAAGATAGTTGCTCAGCATGCCAATGAGGTCAGCAATCTTGATCATTCTTCACTCCTCTTCATCGATGACGGCCAGCCATGTTAGCGCCAGCATCCGCCGGGCACGGTCGTTAATGGCTCCCGTTGGGCACGGCTTCCAGCAGGGCTTTGAGGCGGCGTAAATCGGTGTCGCATAGTAGCGTAACAGCGTCAGCGAAGATTGGCTCAGCTAACTTGAAAAAAACTCCAGATTGCACCTCGCCGACGAAGACGATCTTAGTGCCATCTCCATCCGGCTCGAGCGCGTAGCGGAAGACAAAGGCGAGAGGGCCTGAGCTGCTCCTGAGGGCATACTGCCGGTTGGGCTCGTACTCAATGACCTCTTGTGGTGATTCGATTCTCTGACTCAGAAAGCGACCTACCGCCAGGAACGTTGTACCCACAGTAACGGGTGCCGCCGAGGTCATGGTCACGTCGTAAGTCCGGGCGGCCCACCTCGGCAGATTCTCAGGATCGGCCACAAACGCGAAAACCGCCTCGATAGGCCGGGAGATCAGGATGCTGGTTTCGGTTCTTGCCATGTGACCCACCTGCCTCTACCCGACCGAGCCTTCCATCTGCAGTTGCAGCAGGCGGTTCATTTCAATCGCGTACTCCATCGGCAGCTCTTTCACCAGCGGCTCGACAAAGCCCGCGATGCACCCACGCGGAGAATGGAGGCGCGCGTAGGCTGATTCGCGGCCAGCGCTTGAGCCACTGCGATTTCCAAGTCAGCGTCGGCCACCAACTCATTGTGGACGACCTCGACACCGCGCACGGCCGCGACGCGCTGTTCGGCGTCGTGTTTGTGTATGACGCTGCGGACATGACCACGGAGAAAGACTTCCCCTGCACGGGCCTCCGCTTCAATGTCTTTGTAATCGAGCGAACGAAGGCCGTCGGCCTCCCACAGCGCATCATGCACGCCCGCCAGGACAGCTCGATTGGAGCGGCCAATTTGTTCCGGGATCAATACGTTATCAGCTAACATAGTCACTCCTGCATGCTACTATTTACGCCAACCCAGACAGGCTGCAAGGCCCATTAGGCTCAACCACTTTTCTTGCAAGTTCCTCAACCGAAAACCCAGCCTCATCTGCAGGAGACCGAAGACCAGGGCATACGCCCCGATCAGCCAAATCAAGCCTAGAGCGGTCGCC
Source organism: Anaerolineales bacterium (assembly GCA_035291605.1). Classification (GTDB taxonomy): domain Bacteria; phylum Chloroflexota; class Anaerolineae; order Anaerolineales; family UBA6663; genus DATDRS01. Next base: position 18,029 of record DATDRS010000090.1, read on the forward strand.
CTGGGCCATATCACTAACATCACGCCTACTGCCACCGACAGGATACTGCTCAATACCAGCAGTCCTGCCTTTTCGGTCGCTCTACGCAACCGGATGGCAGCAACAATCTCCAGCGTCCCGGTGACGATGGCCCACGCCACAATCAGATACAACAAGGTGAGGGCGGTGAGGCCGGGAGAGAGGAAAGACAAGACTCCGGCGACGATGCCTATCAGCCCCTCAATCAGCAACAACCACCAGGGCCGGGAGCCGGTGTGGCGGGTTAGAGGCTGTTTCTTAAATGGTCTTTTGTCGCCACATTTGGTGGTCGGCAGGCTTTTTGACCGCCGTATATGGGGCAGTTCTCGCTTTAACAAACAGCCTCTTAGACCCGCGATCACTCCTAAGATTCCATCCGCGAGTGCGTAAGCGCCGAAGAGCAACACCAGCGCCACCAGGGTGAGATACGTCCCGAAAAAGGCGGCCAGGACAAACAGAACCGCGAACAGGCCGCGCAGCAAGATCAACCACCAGTTTCGAGCTAACCCGTAAGCGGACATTGTTTCACCTTCTGATACCGGTTTGCCTCCTGCGACACATTGTTCCGCAGTGGGTAAACCTATCGATGCTGTCTTTGGCAATCTAGTCGTGAATGGATTTGATCTTCACCGAGCGTACGCCGGGAACGCCCTGGCAGACCGTGGTCACCGCCCCGCGCGCCGCCGCCTCGCGGGCGAAGTTGCCGACCACCATGGCGTGTCCGAGTGACGACACGACCCGGTAACCGGGCGGGATGGCCCGGGAACGCGGATCAAGCGCCAGCGCTGTAGCCACCCGGCGCACGAGCGAGCTGTCGTCTACCAGGTGGTTCACCACGCTGCGGGCGCCAGTGACCTTGCGCGCGGCCTGCTCGATCGCGGGGACGAGCATTTCCGAGAGCATGTACCCGGTCAGGGTTACCTGGCCGTGCATCACGCTCACGTCCGCGTCAATCGAGTTGACGGGGTCCAAGGCATAGATAGCTTGCCGGACATCGGCCTCGATGTCCATGTCCGGGCGCATGTCAACCAGGGTCGTTACTGGACTATCCATGGTATCCTCCTCACACATGACGCGGCCGTCTTGCGGATATGTATTTCAAACCGTTAGCGCCCCAGCAAGATAAAGACGCCGGCCGCAATGGCGAGTATCGCCATGATCAAGGGTAGGCCCTGAAAGCTGAAGTTGAGCAATGCGATCAGCCCGGTCAGGATGAGCCAAATGCTCAGCAACAGCATCCCTATATTCTTGGTGAATTTCATGGAGGTTACCCTTTCCTTATGATGTGTGTGTGAAGGGGCGGCGTGGGGCCTACCGGCCTTATGACCCGCTCGAGGTGGTGTGGGTCGTGCGCTCGTTGCCCGTGCCGCCCGGCGTCTGCTCGCGCGTCGAGCGCGTGACCGTGCGAGCGCTGGCACGATACGCAACAATGGGGATCACGCCAACGACAACCCAAAAGAGCAGCGCATAGACTGCCATGGCAATGAGCGTCGTCACTTCGAGGATCGTTTCACCCGAGAACCACGTCGCCACCAATCCCGTGAACGGCATAACGAACACCCCCGTAATGCCATACATGAAAACGGCGAAGCCGGCGTTCGGATTGGCCCCAATCAATTTCAGC